>NZ_JBFUCN010000033.1:0-51573 GCF_056405195.1 Polaromonas sp. P1_H6 | reverse complement strand
GCTCAGTTCCTTATCGACGTTCAAAGGCGGGGTGGGAGAAGTCTCAAACGGTCGGTCCGCGCTAACGGCCGATTGCGAAGCGTGACTCTCCACCCCAGCACCCTAAACATACAAGCGAAGCGCAGCGTAGCGAGTTTAGCGAGACCCCGGCTGGACCGAGCACCGCAGGTTGCCCGTAGCGAAGCGGAGGGACGCAGCAACCAGGGTCGCCTTTTCTTTGCTTACTTTCTTTTGGCGAAGCAAAAGAAAGTGAGTCGCATGCCGGGCGACCCCGGCCAGCAGGTCTTAGAGGAGGGCACAGGCGCGCAAGCCGGCGCAAGACCCGGCCCCAAGACCCGGCCTCAAGAAGGAACATTCACTACCCGTTCGTCGTCCGGGATGAGGGGCGTCCCCTCATCAGGCTCCACCGGCAACTCCAGCGCATCGTCATCGTCCGGCGCCTCTTCAGGCGGGCCGTGGCGCGGCTGGCCGTTATTGGCCGAGCCGGTTCTCAATGCGGGTCTGGCTATCCTTGTGGGCATGATCTTCTCCTTTGGCTCTGGTTGGGCGACGCCTCTAGACGCTTGGGGCGATGATGCGTGACCGGGCCGCGCGGCCCGCCAAGCCAAGCGGCTGTTTCACTGTCAGTGCAGGCCGACAAGCCGTGCACTGCTGTAACACTCTGTTGTCCTACACCCGGCCTGTCTTCCGGCGCACAACTTGTTGCCGCGCGCCTGCCTACAGTCGAAAGACACGGCGATGGCCCGAGTGCATGGCCTATCAATCAAGCGGTTCTCTCTTGGTTCTCTCTTGCGCCTTCTGCCTATTGTGTGGAATTTTTTTGAAAGAAGCATCATGGACAAAACCACAGCATCCTCCGCCAACGGCAATCCCATCCAGCGCGGCGTCGAGTCCGCCGGCGCGGCACTCCACAGCGGCATCGACAAGGTGGCCGACCCGGCGCGCAGCGCGGTGGACCGTGCTTCCTCGGCGGCGCACCAAGGTGTCGACAAGCTCGCGGGCACCGCCAGCAGCGTAGCCGACCGCTTTGCTGACCAGACGCGCCGCATCGGCGAAGCGCCGGCCCATGCATTGGAAGTTTCGAAATCCTGGGTGCAGGAAAGGCCGCTTGAAGCCGTGGGCGCGGCTCTGGCCATTGGTTTTATCCTGGGGCGGTTGACCGCGCGCTGAGTTTGCGCGCCTTCCCGCCAAGCCGCCCCTGGGGCGGCTTTTCTTTTTGGTGCCACGGAATTTGGGTACAGTAGGCGGCTCTTCCTGGTTGCGCCACAAGTACAACGCCATGCGCCGGATGCCTGTTCCACCCCGCTGCGGCTCATCGCCGCGGCCCTGACGAAAAAGAATACCCATGGCCAGCAGCCTGCTCGCACTGATTGACGACATCGCCACCGTGCTGGATGACGTGGCGCTGCTTTCCAAAGTCGCCGCCAAAAAGACCGCCGGCGTGCTGGGCGACGACCTGGCGCTCAATGCCCAGCAGGTCTCGGGCGTCAAGGCCGACCGCGAACTGCCGGTGGTCTGGGCCGTGGCCCGGGGCTCTTTCATCAACAAGGCCATTCTGGTGCCGGCGGCGCTGGCCATCAGCGCTTTCGTACCCTGGGCGGTGACGCCGCTGCTGATGGTGGGCGGCGCCTTTCTCTGCTACGAGGGTTTTGAAAAACTCGCGCACAAATTCATGCACAGCGCGCACGAACAGGCCGCCGAACACGAGGCGCTGACGGCCGCACTGTCCAATCCCGCGGTGGACCTGGTGGCGCTGGAAAAAGACAAGATCAAGGGCGCGGTGCGCACCGATTTCATTCTCTCGGCCGAGATCATCGCGATCACGCTGGGGACGGTGCAGGCCAGCCCCTTCATCACGCAGGTCGCGGTGCTTTGCGGCATCGCGCTGCTCATGACGGTGGGGGTGTACGGCCTGGTGGCGGGCATCGTCAAGCTCGACGACGGCGGGCTTTACCTGAACCAGCGCGTGGGCGAGGGCGCCTGGCCGCGCCTTCAGCGAAGCACGGGGCAGGCTATTTTGTGGGCCGCGCCCTGGCTTATGAAGGGGCTGTCGGTGGCCGGCACGGCCGCGATGTTCCTGGTGGGCGGGGGCATACTCACGCACGGTTTCGCGCCCCTGCACCACTTCATTGAATCGCTCACGCAGCAGGTGGCGGCCGGTGCGGGCGCTTTCCTGGCCGCGCTCACGCCGCTGTTGATGGATGCGGTGGTGGGCCTGGTGGCGGGCGCGCTGGTGCTGCTGCTGGTCAGCCTGGCCATGCGGCTACGGCCGCGCGCTTAAGAAGCGTCCGACTTGCCCGGGCGGGCCGGTTTTTCCGGTGATTCATCCTTGTGCTCCCGGGCTTCCCCGGCGGGCTGGTCGTCCGGCACGGGAAACGGCCAGCGCCCCTTTTGCTGAGGCGGGGCGGGCAGGGCGGCCTCCCTGGCCCGCTGCTCCAGTGCCCTGCGGCTTTCGGCGTCGGGCGCGGGTGCTTTCAATCTTGGCATGGAGGCTCTTTCGCAAACAGGATGAAGGACGGCATCAGGCAGATCCCGACCTTAACGCTCTCGCGCCGCGCGCCCTGTAGGCTGTCAGTGACGCCGCCTGTAGGAGATGCCGGGGACGCTGTTACTCGGCGAGCGCTTCGGCAGCGGGCTTCGCGCGCGTGATGCGTCCCGGCAGCGTGCTCTTGCGCTGGATCAGGTCGTGCTTGGCGAACAGCTCCGCGATCCAGTCGACAAAGACACGCACCTTGTTGCTCAGGTGGCGGTTCGGCGGGTAGACCACGTGGATGGGCTTGGCCTCGGAGCACCAGCCGTTGAACAGCGGCTCCAGCGCGCCGCTGCTGATGTGGTGCTGGACCAGGAAGGTCAAGGTCTGCAGCACGCCCAGGCCGGCCAGCGCCGCCGCCACGCCGGCATTCGAGTCGTTGACCGAGAGCTGGTGATGGCCCTCGACCTCCACCGCCTGCCCGTCCTTGTGCAGCGTGACGCTGTAGAGCTTGCCGTCGCGCGGTGACACATAGCGGATCAGCCTGTGTCCGTGCGCCAGTTCCTGCGGATGCTGGGGCACGCCGTGGCGTTTGAGGTAGGCCGGCGACGCGCAGGACATCAAATAAAACTCGCCGATGCGGCGCGCCACCAACGACTGGTCGGTGATCTCGCCGCCGCGGATCACGCAGTCCACGTTCTCGGCCAGGATGTCGATGGGCCGGTCGCTGACGCCCAGCTCCAGCTGGATGTCGGGATAGCGCGCATAAAAATCCGGCAGGGCCGGGATCACCACCGCCATGCCCAGGGAAGAAGGAATGTCGACCTTGAGCCGGCCGCGCGGGCTGGCCTTGGCGCGCGACATGCTCGACTCGAGTTCTTCCATTTCGCCCAGCAGGCGGCCGGCGCGTTCGTAATAGGCCGCGCCATCGGCCGTGACCGTGACCTTGCGCGTGGTGCGGTTGAGCAGCTTGGTGTCCAGCGACTGCTCCAGCGTCTGGATCAGCCGCGTCACGGTCGGCTTGGGCATGCCCATGGAATCGGCGGCCTTGGTGAAGGTGCCGGCTTCCACGACCCGAACAAAAGCCTGCATTGCGGAAAACTTGTCCATGAGAAAGTCCTGTCCTGTGGTCCTGGTAAGGGGCTGTCAATGCACTTGAGGCGCCGCGGGCGGGTGGGCCTGCTGCCTCGTTCCCCGGCGGCGGGTGGCCGCTGGGGTCCTGGGGAAAGTCGGGGAGATCCGCGAACGGCGGCTTATGTGGGGGCTGCGAGGGGCGATTGTGACCATCATGGCGGCTTCCTGCGGACGGCCCCAAATAGCCCTTGGCGGTGTCCGGGTTTTCCCTTGCTTCTTTGACCTTGCCCTGGGGGCAAGGCCCACACTTCGCGCCCTTATGCACAAAAGCAGGCAATGAGGCAGGCAGGGGCTTGCGTGGCAATTTGCCCGGTACCGGGGTGTGAGCGGCTTGACCATCCCCCCGATTGTTGCATTGGTGAAATAAAGAATAAACGGAATGGCTATTTATTAAGTGATGCCCCGCGCGTATCTTCTGCTGCATTGCAACAAACCGGAGGCCCTACGCGGTCACGACGATGAAAAGCCAGCAGCCCGCCCTCACAGGCGCCGACAAAACCAGCCCCCCGTGGGTCGAGAAGCAGATCCAGCTGGCGCTGAAAAAGCCGCTGGATGTGCGTTTCTACGGCCGCCGCAGCGGCACGGGCGTGTCGCCGCTGGTCGTGCACTTTCATGCGGGCGCCTTTGTGGGCGGCTCGCTGGAAGGCGGCTCCTGCGTTGCCGGGCTGCTGGCCGACGCCGGCGCGGTGGTGATGTCGCTGGACTATCCGCTGGCGCCGGAGCACCCGTTCCCAAGCGCCGTGGAAATGGGCTACGCCGCCCTGGAGTGGGCTTTCAAGGCCCGCCACAAGCTGGCCGGCGCGGGTGCGCCGGTGTTTGTGGCCGGCGAGGAAGCCGGCGGCAACATCGCCGCAGCCGTGGCGCTGATGGCGCGCGACCTGCAGGAGCCGGCCTTGGCCGGGCAAATCCTGTTGTCGCCCATGCTGGACCCTTGCCTGGCGACGGCTTCGCTGCGCGACGCCGAAGCCGGCCCGGTGGGCTGCACCTGGGCCGACGGCTGGCACAACTACCTGCCGCGCCTGGAAGACGCCAGCCATCCTTACGCCGCGCCCGGCTCGGCCTTTCGCCTGGCCGGCCTGCCGCCCACGCTGCTGATCACGGCGCAAGACGACCCGCTGCGTGACGAGACGCTGGCCTATGCCGCGCGCCTGCGCGCCGCCGGCCTGGTCGCGATCGACACGGTGCTGCCCGTTCCCACCGGCTGGCCCTGCAGCTACCTGGAGCCGGCGAACCATCAGGAAGCCTGGGCGCCGTTGATCCATGAGCGCTTCGGCCGTTTCTTCGCCACTGCGCTGGATGCGCGGACCGCCGCGCACAGCGCGGTGTCCTGAGTTTTAGACGTTCAATTTTTTCTTTGAGGGAGTTCACCATGCCACTGATTCATCCGGATACCGACAAGCGCCGCGCGGCAAAGCAGCGGCGGGTTGATAGCCCCTGCGGCGCACCGTGTTTGCGTGCCGCGCGCTTGACCTCAACTTAGGTTGAGGTTCTACAGTCGCCGATTTGCTTCCTTCACCTCATCCGTTTTCAGTTCATTAGTTCATCAGTTTCATAAATCCAATCATCGAGAGAATTGACATGCCATCCATACAACTGCATACCCCCAAACGCCGCCTGCTGGCCGTGGCCCTCGCCGTGCTCGCCGTGACCGGCATCGCCGCCGCCGTGTTCGGCGTCTCCAGCACCAGCGCCCAATCCGGTCCCGCCCAGCCTCAGGCCACACCCGTGTCGGTGGCCACCGTCGTGCAGAGCGACGTGTCCGCCTGGGACGAGTTCTCGGGCCGGCTGGAAGCGGTCGAACGCGTGGACATCCGCTCGCGCGTGGCCGGCACCATCCAGTCCGTGCACTTTCGTGAAGGCGCGCTCGTGAAGAAGGGCGACCTGCTGCTGACCATAGACCCGGCGCCGTACGCCGCCGACGTGGAACGCGCCGATGCGCAGGTCGCGGCCGCCCAGGCCCGGGTCACCCAGGCCAAGGGCGAGCAGGAGCGCTCGCAGCGCCTGTGGAGCGAGCAGGCCATCTCCAAGCGTGAGTTCGACGAGCGCACCAACGGCAAGGGCGAAGCCGACGCCAACCTGCGCGCAGCGCATGCGGCCCTGCAGACGGCCCAGTTGAGCCTGGGCTACACCCAGGTGCGCGCGCCGGTCTCCGGCCGCGTCGGCAAGCTCGAAGTGACGGTGGGCAACCTGGTTGCCGCCGGCCCCGGCGCGCCGGTGCTGACCACGCTGGTGTCGGTGAGCCCCATCTACGCGAGCTTCGATGCTGACGAGCAGGTCGTGGCCAAGGCCCTGAAAGACGTGGGCGGCAACGGCGGCCCCGCCAGCCGCAGCCTGGAGCGCATCCCCGTGCAGATGGGAACCGCCGCCAGCACCGACACGCCGTTTGAAGGCAAGCTGCAACTCGTCGACAACCAGGTCGATGCACGCAGCGGCACCGTGCGCGCCCGCGCCGTGTTCGACAACAAGGACGGCCAGCTGATGCCCGGCCAGTTCGCGCGCATCCGCATGGGCCAGGCCACCAAGGGCACGGCGCTGCTGATCAACGAACGCGCCGTCGGCACCGACCAGAACAAGAAGTTCGTGCTGGTGGTGGGCGCCGACAACAAGGCGGTCTACCGCGAAGTCACGCTGGGCGCCTCCGTCAACGGCCTGCGCGTGGTCAAGGGCGGCCTGGCCGCCAACGAACGCATCGTCGTCAACGGCCTGCAGCGCATACGCCCCGGCGCGCTGGTCGCGCCGCAAGCGGTGGAAATGTCCGCCAAGGCCGAACTCACCGAAAAAGCCGTGAAGGTCGCGGCCAAGTCCTGAGCCGCCCCTTCACCTGAACAAGAAGAATCGCCATGAATCTATCCAAGTTTTTTATCGACCGGCCCATCTTTGCCGGCGTGTTGTCGCTGCTGATGTTCATCGCCGGACTGATCGCGCTGCGCTCGCTGCCGATCGCCGAGTACCCCGACGTGGTGCCGCCCACCGTGGTAGTGCGCGCCAATTACCCGGGGGCCAACCCCAAGGTGATCGCCGAAACCGTGGCCACGCCGCTCGAGGAAGCCATCAACGGCGTCGACGGCATGCTCTACATGAGCAGCCAGGCCACCACCGATGGCCTGATGACGCTCAACGTGACCTTCAAGCTGGGCACCGACCCCGACAAGGCGCAGCAGCTGGTGCAGAACCGCGTCTCGCAAGCCGAGCCGCGCCTGCCCGAGGAAGTGCGCCGCCTGGGCATCACCACCATCAAGAGCTCGCCCGACCTCACCATGGTGGTGCATTTGCTCTCGCCCAACGATCGCTACGACATGACCTACCTGCGCAACTACGCGGTGCTCAATGTCAAGGACCGCCTGGCGCGCATCAACGGCGTGGGTCAGGTGCAGCTCTTCGGTTCGGGCGACTACTCGATGCGCGTCTGGCTGGATCCGCAGAAAGTGGCTGAGCGCGGCTTGTCCGCCGGCGACGTGGTGCGGGCCATCCGCGAGCAGAACATCCAGGCCGCCGCCGGCGTGGTGGGCGCTTCGCCCGGCTTGCCCGGCGTGGACATGCAGTTGTCCATCAACGCCCAAGGCCGCCTGCAGAGCGAGGAAGAGTTTGGCGACATCATCGTCAAGACCGACAGGGGCGGCGCCGTGACGCGCCTGCGCGACATCTCGCGCCTGGAACTGGGCGCATCGGACTACGCGTTGCGCTCGCTGCTGGACAACAAGCAGGCCGTGGCGGTGCCGGTGTTCGCCGCGCCGGGCTCCAACGCCATCCAGATTTCGGATGACGTGCAGGCCGTGATGAAAGAGCTCAAGAAGAGCATGCCCGAAGGCGTGGACTACGAGATCGTCTACGACACCACGCAGTTCGTGCGCTCGTCCATCGAGGCCGTGGTGCACACGCTGCTCGAGGCCGTGGCCCTGGTGGTGCTGGTCGTGATCATCTTCCTGCAGACCTGGCGCGCTTCGGTCATCCCGCTGCTGGCCGTGCCCATTTCCGTCATCGGCACTTTCGCGGTGATGCACCTCTTCGGCTTTTCGATCAACGCGCTCAGCCTGTTCGGGCTGGTGCTGGCCATCGGCATCGTGGTCGACGACGCCATCGTGGTGGTGGAGAACGTCGAGCGCAACATCGAGGCGGGCCTGAGTCCGCGCGACGCCACCTACCGCGCCATGCGCGAGGTGTCCGGGCCCATCATCGCGATCGCCCTGGTGCTGATCGCCGTGTTCGTGCCGCTGGCCTTCATCACCGGCCTGTCGGGCCAGTTCTACAAGCAGTTCGCGCTGACCATCGCCATCTCGACCGTGATCTCGGCGATCAACTCGCTGACGCTGTCGCCCGCGCTGGCTGCCCTGCTGCTCAAGGGCCACGATGCACCCAAGGACGCGCTGACCCGCGGCATGGACAAAATCTTCGGCCGCTTCTTCGGCGCCTTCAACAAGGCTTTCAGCCGCGGCTCCGAGAACTACAGCCGCGGCGTCAAGGGCGCGATCTCGCGCAAGGCCGTGATGCTGGGCGTCTACCTGGTGCTGGTGCTGGCCACTACGGGCCTGTTCAAGGCTGTGCCCAGTGGCTTCGTGCCCGGCCAGGACAAGCAGTACCTGATCGGTTTCGCGCAGCTGCCGGACGGCGCCACGCTGGACCGCACCGAAGACGTGATCCGCAAGATCAGCGACATCGCCATGAAGCAACCCGGCGTGGAACACGCGATTGCCTTCCCGGGCCTGTCGATCAATGGTTTCACCAACAGCTCCAACTCGGGCATCGTGTTTCTGTCGCTCAAGCCCTTCGACCAGCGCAGGAGCGCGGACCTGAGCGCGGGTGCCATCGCCGGCCAGCTGAACGGAAAATTCGGCGGCATCCAGGAAGCCTTTATCGCGATGTTCCCGCCGCCGCCCGTGCAGGGCCTGGGCACCACCGGCGGCTTCAAGCTACAGCTGGAAGACCGCGGCTCGCTGGGTTATGCCGCGCTCGACGCCGCCACCAAGGCCTTCATGGCCAAGGCCTACCAGACGCCTGAACTGGCGGGGCTGTTCTCGAGCTTCCAGGTCAACGTGCCGCAGCTGTATGCCGACATCGACCGTACCAAGGCGCGCCAGCTCGGCGTGCCGGTAACCGACGTGTTCGACACCATGCAGATCTACCTGGGCAGCCTGTACGCCAACGACTTCAACAAGTTCGGCCGCACCTACTCGGTGCGGGTCCAGGCCGACGCGCCTTATCGCGCACGCGCCGAGGATGTCGGCCTGCTCAAGGTGCGTTCGGCCACCGGCGAGATGGTGCCGCTGTCGGCGCTGATGAAGGTCACGCCCAGCTTCGGCCCGGAACGCGCCATGCGTTACAACGGCTTCCTGTCCGCCGACATCAACGGCGGCGCAGCGCCCGGCTATTCGTCGGGCCAGGCGCAGGACGCGGTCGCCCGCATCGCGGCCGAAACCCTGCCGCCCGGCATCAGCTATGAGTGGACGGACCTGACTTACCAGGAAATCATTGCCGGCAACTCGGCCATGTGGGTGTTCCCGCTGGCGCTGCTGCTGGTCTTCCTGGTGCTGGCCGCGCAGTATGAAAGCCTGACCCTGCCGATCGCCATCGTGCTGATCGTGCCCATGGGCCTGTTGGCCGCCATGCTGGGCGTGAAACTTACCGGCGGCGACAACAACATCTTCACGCAGATCGGCTTGATCGTCCTGGTGGGGTTGTCGGCGAAGAACGCCATCCTGATCGTGGAGTTCGCGCGCGAGCTCGAGTTTGCCGGGCGCACGCCGCTGCAGGCCGCGATCGAAGCCAGCCGCCTGCGCCTGCGCCCCATCCTGATGACCTCGCTGGCCTTCATCATGGGCGTGCTGCCCCTGGTGCTGTCGACCGGCGCCGGCGCCGAAATGCGCCATGCCATGGGTGTGGCGGTGTTCTCGGGAATGATTGGCGTGACGGCTTTCGGCCTGTTCCTCACGCCGGTGTTCTACGTCACCCTGCGCCGCCTCACGGGCAACCGCCCGCTCAAGCTGCACGGCGAAGTGCCGCATATCGAGGCCTTCGCGGGCAGCGGCGGCGCGGGTACGCATGCGCAGCCGGCGGCACCCGTCAAGCTTCACGAATAACAACAAGCATCACGTCAAGGAGTTCATCATGAACCACACATCGTCAAAACTGCGCACCGCGCTGCTGCCTCTGCTGGCTGCCCTGGTGCTGGCCGGCTGCGCCACCAGCGCGTCGGTTGACCCCGCCAGCATTCCCGCCGCACCCGCGGCCTATAAAGAGAATGCCGCCACGGCAAGCACCGCAAGCGCCACAACCACCACCGCCCCGCAATCGCAGGGCGCCTGGTGGAAGGTATTTTCCGACCCGGTGCTCGACCAGCTGGTCGAGCGGGCGGCCACCAACAACAACAGCGTCAAGGTGGCAGCGGGCCGGCTGGCCCAGGCGCGCGCCATCCTGCGCAATACCGATGCCGACCGCCTGCCGCAGGTCGGCCTGAGCGGCGGCGCCGTGCGCCAGAGCAATATCACGACCAACCGCGTGGCGCAGACCACGGTCACGGCCGCCGCGAATTTTTCGTATGAAGTCGACCTGATCGGCAAGCTCTCGCTGAACTCGGATGCCGCCTCGCTCGACGCCCAGTCACGCGAAGCCCTGCTGCGCAGCACCCAGTTGCTGGTGCAGGCCGACGTGGCGCAGGCCTACCTCAACCTGCGCGCGCTGGACACCGAGCGCACGCTGGTGCGCGACACCCTGAAGGCGTACGGCAACACGCTGCGCCTGACGGAAGTGCGCTTCCGCGAGGGCGACGTGGCCGAGCTCGACGTCGCCCGCGTGCGCGCCGAGGTTGCCTCGACCGAATCCGACGCGCTGGCGCTGGACCAGCGCCGCGCCGCGCTGGAACATGCGCTGGCCGTGCTGGTCGGCGAGGTGGCTTCGAATTTTGCCGTCGCGCCGGCCGAGTGGTCGACCGCACTGCCCGTCATCCCGGCCGGCGTGCCCAGCACGGTGCTGGAACGCCGCCCCGACGTCTCGGCCGCGCAGAGCAGCATGCAGGCCGCGCAGGCCCGCGTGGGTGTGGCCAAGGCCGCCTGGTTCCCGACCTTCTCGCTGACGGCCAACGGCGGTTATGCCGCGCCCGAGATCAAGGACCTGTTCAAGGTCTCGAGCCAGGCCTGGGGTGTGGGCGCGCTGCTGTCGCTGCCGATTTTTGACGGCGGCCGCCGCCAGGCCGGCGTGCAGAACGCGAATGCCGAGCTCGACATCGCGCTGGCCAACTACCGCGAGCAGATCCTCGTCGCCTTCAAGGACGTGGAAGACCAGCTTTCGGCCCTGCGCCTGCTGGCCGAACAGTCCGAAGCGCAGTCGCGCTCGGTGGCCTCGGCCACGCGCGCCACGGTGCTGTCGGACTCACGCTACCGCAACGGCTTTGTCAGCCAGCTCGAGCTGCTGGACGCCCAGCGCAGCGAACTGCGCAACCGCCGCCAGGCTTTGCAGGTGAAGGCCGCGCAGTATTTGGCCACGGTGGGCTTGATACGGGCTTTGGGCGGCGGCTGGACGGGCTGAACACCCCTATCGGCGCTCACTTCGTGTAGTGCCTTTTCCCCTTGCAGGGGACGGGGGATAGGTACACCCCTGTTGAAGCTCACTTCGTGTAGCTTCCTCTCCCCTTGCAGGGGACGGGCGCCTTTGGGCCGGCAAAGCCGGACCCCGGCCCCCGCTTGAGAAGAGAGTGCACCGCTGGTGGTTTGGCAAAGACAGTTCCGCGCCCCCCCGCTTTGGAAGAGGGGGCGGGCGACGCGCTTATTTCGCTTTGCGTGTTCTGTGAGGGACGAATTGTGTGCGGGGTACGGCATTGATGTTGGGCAGGTTCATGCCGAAGCCGGGAGGCAGGTCGTAGCAGCCGTCCAGGAAGATCCCGCCCACGCGCAGCGCTTGCGCGACCAGGTCTTTGATCTCGTCGATCCGGAGAAAAAAGCCCGCGGAGACTTTCACGAAAGAGTAATGGAAGTGGTCTTCCGTCCGGACCAAGGCAAAATCGCCGTTCTGGATCAGCACATAGCTGAAGGCCCAGTCCAAGTGGCCGGCAAGGCTGGCTTCCAGGAAGTAGATATCCCGGGCCTGTTCCACCATCCACCGCCGGCGGCTCAAGTCAAACCAGTCCCGTGTCGGGTGAATAAGGCCGCTCAGCTGGTTCGTGAGCCTTGGCGTGAAGACCGCGTCAAAAGTCTGCTGGTCAATCGGTTTGATTTCAAATGGCATGGTTTTTTGATACGCCTGACAGCGGCGTATTCCCTCCAGAAGCCGCACCTTAGGAGCTTTGACGGCAGCCATTCACGCCGAATGTCCGCTCACGGAACATTGAAGGTGGATTTCTGAAAATAGGAGCGAATGCTGTGAAGCACTGCGATCAGGCCAAGGAATCCAGGCAACCCGGGCAGGTCGTGATGACCTTTCCGCGCAAGCGCCAATCTCTGGGCCTTGACCGGTGTTTCACCGGAAAAGCGGCGATTTCCAGCTTTGGCAGGCCGTTTTAAGGGCATTCAGCCCAAACAGGAGGCCGCATCTGTTAAAACACTTGGCTCCCTTTGCTGTGTTTGTCCCCGATGCCTGTTTCACCTGCCTCCCCTGCCGTTCCCGCCTCTTCATCTACCGCGCCCGCGCTCATTCACTGGACGGAAGGCGGCGAAGCCCGTTCCGCGCGCTGGCGTTCCGAGCGCGGCGCCGCGCCGCCCAAGCGTGTGGTCATCGCCGACGACAGCCTGAGCGCCGATGCCGCCTATCGCCTGGCTTGCGAGGGCACGGGCCTGCTGTGGCGCGGCGACTTCCAGAATGCCCGCATGCTGGTGCAAGCCCTGGCGCGACGTGTCGACAAACCGGCCAAACCCAAGCGCGACAAACGCGTCAAGGCCCAGAAGGCTGGTGAGGCCGCGCAGGCCAGTGTCCCGATTGAAGCGCCGGCGCCGGTGTTTCCCGAAGCTTTTCACCTGCACCGCCAGGCCCAGGCGCAGCGTGCCCGTGTGCTGTCCATGGTGCTCATCCCATTTGATGCGGACTACAGCATCCCGCTGCGCCGTGCACCCGACGCAAAAAAGGCTTGCGCCGAAGCCTGGGGGCCGGCGAAAGAAGGTAACGGTTCTTCAGTCGCTTCGCTGCGTGAACTGATGGGCTTCATCAGCGCCCACGAATGGCGCCGCAAAGGCGTGCCGATTCCCGCGCTGGGCGAAGACGGGCCGCACAACCGCATCCACCCGCATTACGGCGTGTTCTCGCCGGTACGCGGCGAGTACATAGACCTGGTGGCCCAGGCGCCTGTGCCTGAAGGCACGGCCGACCTGCTGGGCTTTGACATCGGCACCGGCACCGGCGTGCTGGCCGCCGTGCTGGCGCTGCGCAGCGGCGTGCAGCGTGTCATTGCGACCGACCAGGATCCGCGCGCGCTGGCCTGTGCGCGCGACAACCTCAAACGGCTGGGTTTTCCGCAGATTGAGGTGCGCGAGGCCAATCTGTTTCCTGAAGGCCGCGCCCACATCATTGTCTGCAACCCGCCCTGGCTGCCCGCGCGCCCCGGCTCGCCGGTCGAGCATGCGGTGTATGACGAAGACAGCCGCATGCTGCTGGGTTTTCTCAACAGCCTGGCCGCGCACCTCGAGCCCAAGGGCGAAGGATGGCTGATCCTGTCGGACTTTGCCGAGCACCTGGGCCTGCGCACGCGCGCCTGGCTGCTGGCCGCCATCGATGCCGCAGGCCTCAAGGTCATAGACCGGCTTGACGCGCAGCCGCAGCATCCCAAAGCCTCGGACGCCGGCGACGCGCTGCATGCGGCGCGCGCGGCCGAAGTGACCTCGCTGTGGCGATTGGGCGCCAAGTAGCCTTTGGATGCGATGGAGGGCGCGATGAAAGCTGAAGCACACGCCACTGTCCTGCTGGCCCCCATGGAAGGGCTGCTGGACTTTGTGCTGCGCGACATCCTCACGCGGGTCGGCGGCATAGACCGCTGCGTCTCCGAGTTCATCCGCATCACCGACCAGCTGCTGCCCGAGCGCGTGTTCTATCGCATCGTGCCCGAGCTGCACCATGGCGGCCGCACACTGGCCGGCGTGCCGGTGCGCGCGCAACTGCTGGGCTCGGATCCCCACTGCATGGCAGAGAACGCCGCGCGGCTCGCGGGCTTGGGGCCGGACGGCATAGACCTCAACTTCGGCTGCCCGGCGGCTGTCGTCAACCGCCACGGCGGCGGGGCCTCACTGCTCAGGGAGCCTGACACCCTGACCGCCGTGGTCGGTGCCGTGCGCCGCGCGGTGCCGGCTTCCATGCCCGTGTCGGCCAAGATGCGGCTGGGTTATGACGACGATGCGCGTGCCGTCGAATGCGCGCTCGCGATTGAAGCGGGCGGTGCCGGCGAACTGGTGGTGCACGGCCGCACCAAAGCCCAGGCCTACAGGCCGCCGGCTTACTGGGAGCGCATTGCCGACATACGCGCGGCGGTGAAAATCCCGGTCGTCGCCAACGGCGAGATCTGGACGGTGGAGGACGCGCGGCGCTGCCGCGAACTCTCAGGCTGCGATACCTTGATGATTGGCCGCGGCGCGGTGCGCGACCCGGGATTGGGCCTGGCGATCAAGGCCGACAGGCGGGGCGCGCAGGCGGATGTCAGCTGGCCCGCCTTGCTGCCGTTGATTGAAGATTTCTGGCGCATCGTGTGTTCGCGGATTGACACGCGCGCCCGGGCTGGGCGGCTCAAGCAATGGCTCAATTTTTTGCGGCGGCGTTTCCCCGAGGCGGAAACGGCCTACCAGGCGATCAAGACGATCAACGACCCGGTGCTGGTCGAAGCCTGGCTGGCGGGGGCGCTGCAGGACTGCGTGCTTGAACCAGCCGCTGTGCGCCGGCCTTTGCCAGAATTGGCCTGAATATTTCGAAATCCGCTCGCTGAAAAGGCCTTCATGAAAACACCCCAGAGATTGCAGTCCCTGCTCGAAGAAGGCCTGATCGACAGCGTCGTGCGCCAGCTCATGAGCGGCAAGGAGGCCATGGTTTACGTGGTGCGCTGTGGTGACGACACGCGCTGCGCCAAGGTCTACAAGGACGCGACCGAGCGCAGCTTTCGCCAGGCGGTGGACTACACCGAAAACCGCAAGGTCAAGAACACGCGCCAGGCGCGCGCCATGGCCAAGGGCACGCGCTTCGGCCGGCAGGCGACCGAGGCAGCCTGGCAAAGCGCCGAGGTCGATGCGCTCTACCGGCTGGCCGCGGCCGGTGTGCGTGTGCCCAAACCGCACAACTTTTGCGACGGCGTGTTGCTGATGGAACTGGTGACCGACGAGCACGGTGACGCCGCCCCGCGTTTGAACGACGTCGAATTTACGGCCGAAGACGCGCGCCTGCACCACGCGACCCTGCTCACGGAGGTGGTGCGCATGCTGTGCGCCGGTGTGGTGCACGGTGATCTGTCGGAGTTCAACATCCTGCTGGGCGTGACCGATGGCCGGCCCGGCCCGGTGATCATCGACCTGCCGCAGGCGGTGGACGCCGCCGGCAACAACCACGCGGGCCGCATGCTGCTGCGCGACGTGGCCAACATGCGCGGCTTTTTTGGCCGTTTCGCGCCCGAGTTGCTGCAGACGGACTACGGCAGCGAGATCTGGGACCTGTACCAGCGCGGCGTGCTGCAGCCCGAGACGGCGTTGACAGGCCGCTTCACGCACAAGACCGGCCCGGTCAACCTGGGTGCGGTGATGGGTGAAATCGACGATGCACGCGCTGAGGAAGCAGCCAGGCGCCTGCGCATGCAGGCCTAGAGCTGCTCTTGGCGCGCCGGGGCGGGTGCGGTGCGTACGCCACCCAGCGTGCCGCGCGACATCGCATACGCCAGCAGCGCGCAGCCCGCGATGCCGGCCACCATGGGCAGGGCGGTTCCGTCGGCAAACACGCCGACCGTCGCCATCACCACCGCGCCGGTCACGAACTGCAAGGTGCCCATCAGGGCCGAGGCCGTGCCGGCGATCGCGCCGTGCTCTTCGAGCGCGAGCACGGCGGTGGTCGGCACCACCAGGCCCAGGAAGCCGTAGCCCAGCAGCAGCAGGGCGATCATCACGTCCAGGCGTTCAATGCCGGCCAGGTTGACGATTAGCAGCAGCGCCATCACAGCGGCGTAGCCGGTGACCGCCACCTTCACGATGGGCACCAGGCCGAAGCGCGCGGCCAGCTTGCCGGTGAATTGCGAGACGCCGATAAAGGAGGCCGCGTTGACGGCGAAGGCGATGCTGTATTGGCGTGGCGTGAGGCCGTAGTGGTCTATCAGCACAAAGGAGGAGTTGGCCAGGTAGGCGAAGAAGCTCGATATGCCGAAGGCGCCTATGAAGACCAGGCCCATGAAGTGGCGGTCGCGCAGCAGCACGCCGTAGGCCTTGATCGCGCTGCCGAAGCTGCTGTCCACCCGCTGCTCGGGCGGGCGTGTTTCGGGCAGGGTGAAGCCCACCAGCAGCAGCCCGGCGGCGGCGGCTACCGTGACGGCCCAGAACACGCTGCGCCAGCCGAAGGTCTCAATCAAAATGCTGCCGGCCAGCGGCGCCAGGATGGGCGACACGCTGAAGACCAGCATCAGCAGCGACATCAGCCGCGCCGCGTCATGGCCGGTGTGCAGGTCGCGCACGATGGCGCGCGGCACGACCATGCCGGCGCAGGCGCCCAGGCCTTGTATGAAACGCAGCACCACCAGCGTGTGGATGTCCGGGGCCAGCGCGCAGCCTATGCTGCCCGCGGCGAACAGCAGCAGGCCGAAGTAGAGCGGCGCCTTGCGGCCGACCATGTCGGACACCGGGCCGTAAACAATCTGGCCTATGCCCAGCGAGATGAAGAAGGCCATCAGGCTGGCCTGCACCGCGCCCATGGAGGCGCCCAGGCTCTGCCCGATGGAGGGCAGGGCGGGCAGGTACATGTCGATGGCGAAAGGGCCGATGGCGGACAGCAAACCCAGCACCAGGGCTGCCCGGAAGAAACTTTTGGTCATGAAAGGAAAAAGATCAGGCCGTTCGTGCTATTGACAGCGGGCTCTTGGCCCCTGCACGAAACCGGTGTTGTGAAAGCTGCCAGGGTAGGGCCGTGGCGGCAAAAAATACCTGGCGCTATTGTCACCGACCTCGCGTTTTCGCGCTCGCACTGTCCAAACCTGTCAGCCTTGACAGGGGCCAAATGTAAGCGAGGCATTGTGTTGCTTCAAACTGTAATGAAGCGGAAATACCGGGCTTAACCTGAGTCTTTCAAAGACATGCAGCAACAGGAGAAGCCTTCCGATGCAAAGACGCGAATTTTCCAAAACCGCTTTGGCGGCCGGCGCCCTGGCGGCCCTTCCCCTCGGCGTGAGCCGGCAGGCGCAAGCCGCCGTCGCGCGCGCCGCGGCCGGCATGCCCGCCATGGGCACCAATCTTTCGGGCATGGAATGGGCCAAGCCCGGCCTGCGGGCCAACACCAGCTCGGCGCCCAACCTGCATTTCACCGTGCCGCGCAAGGCCGACGTGGCCTACCTGGCCGCCTGCGGCTTCATGAAGAACCGGCTGCCCATCCAGTGGGAGCTGTTGCAGCCCATGCTGCACGACACGGTGGCCAATGCGGCCGCGAAGGCGGCCATCGGCAACCCGGGCGCCTTCCATGCGGGTTATGAGGCCTTCATCACCGGCGTGCTCGACGCCCATGCGGCCGCCGGCACGCGCTGCATCATCGACAACCACAACTACGGCCGCTACCAGGATTTTCGTTTCCAGCCCGACGGCTCGGTGATAGGCCTGACCGTGCCGCCAGGCGGCGTGCTCAGACCCTACACCACCGATGCGGTGCAGATCCAGTCGCGGATTTTTTCATTGGCGCCAGGCGCGACGCTCAAGATCGCGCACTTCAGCGATTTCTGGACGCGCGCGGCGACCAAGTGGAAGAACCACCCGGGCTTCGGCGGTTACGGCCTCATGAACGAGCCGCACGACATGCCCAAGCCGGGCGGCGTCATCGCGTCGAATGAGGAAGCCGTGAAGGGCGGCGAAGACCTCACGATCTGGCCCACGTTCGCGCAGGCGGCCATCCAGGCGATACGCGCGGTCGACACCGTCAACCCTATCTATGTGGCGGGCAACCAGTACGACTCGGCCATGTCCATAGGCACCAAGAATCCCGGCTTTCCGCTAACGGGGACCAACCTGATTTATGAAGTGCACGTGTACCTTGACGCCTTCAGCAACGGAGCCTTTTTTGACTACGACACCGAGGTCGCCAAGAACTACAGCGCCGGTTTCGGCACCGGTCCCATCAAGGTCTCCACCGGCGCGGACCGGCTCAAGATCGCGGTCGACTGGGCTGCGGCCAAAGGCGTGAAGCTGGCGCTCACCGAGGTCGGCATGCCGATCGACGACCCGCGCTGGGAGGCGATGTTCGCGCAAACGGCGGTCTACGCCGCGCAATCGGGTTGCGAGGTCTACACCTGGATGGGCGGCAACCACTGGCCGATCCGCAACTACGCCATCAACCATGTGCCCGGCTGGCACCAGAGCAAGACGCTGGAGTCGTCGGTCTCGGGCGTGCTCAAGGCCGCGGCCGGCATTGTGCAGGCGACCCTGTTCGACGACGGGCCCGGCTATGCGCCGGCGGGAACACCGATCACGATCACCGTTTATGCGCGCGGCAACCTGGCCCAGCCGGTGGTGCTCACGGTGGCGTCCAACAAGGGCGGAACCTTGAGCAAATCGCGCCTGACGATTCCCGCGGGCGCCAATGGGCAGGACAGCTTCACTTACACACCCGCCGCCAACCAGATCGCGACCCTGAGCTACACCAGCGATGGGCAACTGGGCGGCCAGGTGCCGCCGCCGCGCAAGGTGTTTTCGCTGACGGACCCGGCAGGCTATGCCGCAACCAATCTTGCCGACGCAGCGCTGGCCATCGTCGCCAAGTACGGCGCCTGCAAATGGGAACTGGCCGACGGTTACACCGACTACCTGCTGGGCGCGCCGGCCGCGGCGGGCCAGGTGGTGCGCGCCGTGTCGGATTCAGGTTATGGATCCAGCCCGGGCAATGCCCTGGAGATGATCAACTGGATGAACAAGGACAACGGCGCTGCGGGGCCGATGTCGGTGCCCGTGATGCGCGTGACCAACGGCAAAAAGAACTCCGACCACAGCGTGCCCGAGTCTTTCGGATTCTGGTGCAAAAAATCCAGCCGCATGGCCGGCGTGCAGCCCAACCCGCGCAACCGCGTGCCCTACAACCTGGAAGACGCGCATTTCGCCATCGCGGCCCTCAGCGTTCCCGTGGCTACCAACACCGGTGTGGTGTTCCAGGCCTCCAAGACGGAAGACCCGCAGACCTCGGAGCTGGGTTTTCTGAACGGCCAGCCGCGCGCCCGGTGGATTGACTCCAAGGGCCAGACGGTGCAGTTGCTGGCGCCGGCCAGGCTCGCCGTCAACACACCGGCAGTGCTGGCGCTGGCATCGGTGGCCGGCGCGCAAAAGCTGCGCCTTAATTCCGCCGAAGTCGGCAGCAGCGCAGCGACCTTCGCGCCCAGCGCCTTCACCCAGATGCTGATGGGCTGCGGCTACATCAGCTATTACCCGCGTGAAGGTTTCCGGGGAAACCTGTACGCGGTTATCGCAGGCAAGGGTGCGCCCACCGTGGCCGAACTGGCGGTGATGGAGCAATACCTGGCCAGCACGGCCGGCCTTGCGCTCAGGTGAGCGCCGGGAGTTTTACCAGGCGGCGATAGAGCCGTCTGCGCGCGGCTCCGTCCCGCCGCAAAGCACGCCCTCGGCATTGCGCCAGATGATCTGCCCGCGGCCGAAGCCCATGCGGTTGCCGGACCATGCCACCTGATGGCCCAGGCCGGCGAGGCCGTGGAAGAGGTGCTCGGGTGTGGAGCGTTCTATGCTCACGCGCTTGCCGCTTTCCCATTCCCAGCGCGGCGCGTCCAGCGAAGCTTGCGGGTTCAGGCCGAAGTCCACGGTGTTCATCACCATCTGCACATGGCCTTGCGGCTGCATGAAGCCGCCCATCACGCCGAAGGGGCCTATGGCCCGGCCACCCTGGGTCAGGAAGCCCGGGATGATGGTGTGGTACGGCCGCTTGCCGGGTGCCAGGCAGTTGGGGTGCTTGGCGTCGAGTGAAAAATTGTTGCCGCGGTTGTGCAGCGCAATGCCGGTGCCCGGCACCACCATGCCCGAGCCGAAGCCCATGTAGTTGCTCTGGATCAGCGAGACCATATTGCCTTCGCCGTCGGCCGTGCTCAGGTAGACCGTGCCGCCGCGCGAAGGCTCACCCGGCATGGGCTGCAGAGCGCGCTCACCTATGAGCGCGCGGCGCTCAGCCGCGTAGGCGTCCGACAGCAGGTCGGCCACGGACACGCGCATGTGCGCCGGGTCGGCGATGTGCGCCAGGCCGTCGGCAAAAGCCAGTTTCATGGCTTCGATCTGCAGGTGGTGGGTGCGCAGGCTGTCACGCTCGATGAAGTCATAGCCCTTGAGGATGTTGAGCGCCATCAGCGCGACCAGGCCGTGACCGTTGGGTGGGATCTCCCAGACGTCATAACCACGGTAGTTGGCGCTGATCGGGTCGCACCAGTCGACCTGGAAGGCGGCCAGGTCTTCCTGGGCCAGGTAGCCGCCGGCGGACTGCACAAAGGCCGCGATGCGCTCGGCCAGCGGACCGCGGTAAAAGCTTTCGGCGGCCGTGTCGGCAATCGATTGCAGGGTGTCGGCATGCGCGGCGGAGCGCCAGATCTCACCCGGCTGCGGCGCGCGTTCCGGCGCGAAGGTGTCGAACCAGGACTTGAAATACGGTTCCTTGAACTTTTCACGGAACAG
This sequence comes from Polaromonas sp. P1_H6, assembly GCF_056405195.1. Taxonomy (NCBI): domain Bacteria; kingdom Pseudomonadati; phylum Pseudomonadota; class Betaproteobacteria; order Burkholderiales; family Comamonadaceae; genus Polaromonas; species Polaromonas sp. P1_H6. Next base: position 31,176 of record NZ_JBFUCN010000033.1, on the reverse strand, counting down.
CGCCGTGGCCTGCTGCCAAGCCGACGCCACGGTGGGCGAGACCGGAAAGCCCTCGCGTGCCAGTTCGACGGCGCGTGCCATCGAGGTCTTGAGCGGCAATTTGCCGAAGCGCTGCGCCAATGCGGCCCAGGCGGCGGGCGTGCCCGGCACCGTGACCGGCAGTGGCCCGTACTTGGGCACTTCGGTCAAGCCCTGGCTGGTCAGTTTGTCGAGCGTGATGCCGCGCGGCGCCGGGCCGCTGGCGTTCAGCCCATGCAGCTTGCCGCCGTGCCAGACCAGCGCGAAGGCATCGCCGCCTATGCCGTTGGCATTGGGCTCAACTACCGTGAGCGCTGCGGCCGTGGCAATCGCCGCGTCAATCGCGTTGCCGCCGGCCTGCAGCACCTGCAGGCCCGCCTGCGCGGCCAACGGCTGCGAGGTGGCGACCATGCCCTTGTTGGCATAGACCACGTTGCGGCGGGAGGCATAGGGGTAGTGGAGGGCGTCGAAGGTAGGCATGATGGATGAGGGAAAAGCGCGCCGTATTGGTGCAGGTCTATTTTATTTGTGCTTGGGGTCCAGCGCATCGCGCAGGCCGTCTCCCAGCAGGTTGAAGGACAGGACCAGCAAAAAGATGGAGAGGCCGGGCCAGATCGCCATCCAGGGGGCATTGTCGACGTAATTCTTGGCGGTGTTGAGCATGCTGCCCCAGCTGGGCGCCGGTGGCTGCTGGCCCAGGCCCAGGAAGGACAGGCTGGCCTCGGCGATGATGGCGGCGGCAATCGCCAGCGAGGCCTGCACGATCAGCGGCGGCAGCACATTGGGCAGGATGTGGCGCAGCGCGATGCGCCAGTGCGGGTTGCCGACGGCGCGCGCCGCCTCGACGAAGTCTTCCACCTTCATGGCCAGCACCTGCGCGCGCGTGAGGCGTATGAAGATGGGGGTGGCCGACACGCCGATGGCGATCATCGCGTTGCTGAGGCTGGGGCCCAGGAAGGCAGCCAGCGCGATGGCCAGGATCAGGAAGGGAACGGCCAGCATGGCGTCGGTGAAGCGCGAGATCAGGCCGTCCGTCCAGCCGCCGACGTAAGCCGCCAGCAGGCCTATGGGTACGCCCAGCACCATCGATATGCAAACCGACACCAGGCCCGCCATCAGCGAGGCGCGCGCGCCCCACACCACGCGTGAGAGCACATCGCGGCCGATTTCGTCGGTGCCGAACAGGTATTGCAGGCTGGGCGGCTTGCGCACGGCGCTCCAGCTGGTGGCAATCGGGTCGTAGGGTGCGATCCATGGCGAAAACAGCGCAAGTGTCACAAAAATCAGCACGATCGCCAGGCCCAGCATGGCGCCGCGGCGCCGCATCAGGCGGCGCAGCGCACGGCGGGCCGGTGTGGCCTCACGCGGAATGGCGGCGGGCAGGACAGCGCTCATGCCTCAACCCCTCAGCCGTGGATTGACCACAAAATACGCGAGGTCGGCCAGCAGGTTCAGCAAAATGTAGACGCTGGAGGTGAACAGCACCACGCCCTGCACGACAGCGTAGTCGCGGTTGAACACCGCGTCCACGATCAGCTTGCCGAAACCGGGAATCGAAAACACCTGCTCGGTCAGCACCGCGCCCGACAGCAGCGTGCCGAACTCCAGCGCGCCCAGCGTGATGATGGGCGTGAGCGCATTGCGCAGCGCATGCTTGAGCACCACGCGCCGCTCGGTCAGGCCCTTGGCGCGCGCGGTGCGCACGTAGTCGGCATTGAGCACCTGCAGCATGGCGCTGCGCGTGTGGCGCATCAGCACGGCGGCAATCGCGTTGCCCAGCACAAAGGCCGGCATGATCATGGCCGCCAGGTTGGCCCCGAGGTCTTCAAAGGGGCTGACATAGCCCGAGGCCGGCAACCAGCCCAGCTGCACCGAGAACACCAGGATCATCAAAATGCCCAGCCAGAAGTTGGGCGTGGACAAGCCCCACAGCGCGATCACATTGGCCAGGTAATCCCAGGCCGAGTCCTTGCCGACGGCCGAGACGATGCCGGCCGGGATGCCGATCAGCAGCGCGATCACCATGGCCATGGCCGCCAGTTGCAGCGTGACCGGCAGCTTCTCCTTGATCAGGCCCAGCACCGGCTGCTGGATGCGCATGGATTCGCCCAGGTCGCCGTGGAACACGCCGGAAATCCAGTAGGCGTAACGCATGGGCAGCGGCTCGTCGAGGTGCATTTTCTTTTGCAGGTAGGCGATCACCTCGGGGTCCTGGTTTTCCCCGGCCAGAACCGACGCGGCATCACCGGGCAGCAGTTGCTGCAGCCCGAAGATGATGACCGTGACAAAGAACACGGTCGGGATGATCGCGGCAAGCCGCTTGAGGAGGTACTGGAGCATGTGAGTCGGGCGCGGCCTGCTTTTACATCTTCAAACCCTGGATGCGGACCAGCCCGTCAGGCACGGTGCGCATGCCGGTGATTTTCTTGTTGTAGGCCCACAGCCAGTTGCGGTGGAACAGGTAAACAACAGGCTTGACCTTGTCGGCTTCCGCGGCCAGCGTGGCAAACACCTTGATGCGCCCGGCGGTGTCCAGCGTGTTGCGCGAGCGGTTTAGCAACTCGTCCCATTGCGGCCTGCATTCGCCGCTGTAGTTCAGCGGCTGCTTGCAGCCGTAGAAGCTGAACAGGTTGCCGTCCGGGTCGGCGCGGCCGCTCCAGGCCAGCACATAGGCGTCGAACTGGCCCTTGTCGGCCAGGTTCAGCGAGGTGGCGAATTCGGTGGACTGGATCTTCACGTCAAAGCCAGCCTCCTTGGCCATGGCCTGCACCACCTGGGCCACGCGCTGGGCATCAGAGGTGGTGGGCGTCATCAGCGTGAAAACGGGGTTGGGCACACCCGCTTCTTTCAGCAGCTGTTTGGCGCGTGCGATGTCGCGCTTGGGAATGGGGACGTTCTTGGCATAGAAGCTGTTGGCGGGTGGCACCCACTGGTTGCCCGGCGTGGCTTCGCCGTCCATGGCGACCTGCACGATGCCGGCGCGGTCCAGCGAGAGCTCAAAAGCCTCGCGCACGCGCGGGTCGCGGCCCAGCGGATTCTTCTGCGCCTGGTCGCTCTTGCCGGTGTTGATGGTGATACCCTGGTAGCCCAGCTCGGTGATGCGCGAGAAGGAGAGCTTTTTGTCGGCCTTGATGGAGGCGATGTCGGAGGGTGCCACGCGCTCGATGAAGTCGAGCTGGCCGGAGCGCAGGTTGGCCAGGCGCACGGTGGCGTCGACGATAGGCTGGAAGACGACTTTGTCGAAGTGGATGTTGGCCTTGTCCCAGTAGCCGGTATAGCGTTCCAGCACGATGCGGTCCTGCGCCACGCGTTCGGTGAATTTGAAGGGGCCCGAGCACACCGGCCTGGTGCCGAAGTTGGTGGGCGCGGCCTGCGCGGCCTTGGGCGAAACCATCATGCCGGCGCGGTCGGCCAGCACGCTGAGCAGCGGAGAGAAGGGCGCGCTCAGATTGATCTTCACGGTGAGGTCGTCGATGACGTCTACCGTGGTGACGGGCGCCAGCTCGCCGCGGCGATTCGAGCCCGCGAGGGTTTTGTGGCGGTCGATGTTGAACTTCACCGCGGCGGCGTCGAATTTTTCGCCATCATGGAAAGTCACGCCGCTGCGCAGCTTCAGGGTCAGCGCCTTGTTGTCGGCCGACCAGGTGTAAGAGGTGGCCAGCTGCGGCACGATGTTGAGTTTTTCATCGATGTCGACCAGCTTGTCGCACAGTGAGGAAAACACAATGCGGCTCACGAAGCTGCGCGCCAGCGTCGGGTCCAGCACGTCCGGATCTTCGGCCAGGCCTATGCGCAGGGTTTGGGCTTGCGTGGCGCAGGCGGTGGCGGCCAATGTCAGGGCCAGCAGGATTTTGGTGCTCATGGTTCTTCCTTCACGGTTGTCGATTGCGATGATGGATGGCTTGGACGGCTGCCTTGCGCCGGAGATATCTGGGGTTGGGATGAACATCATGGGTCTCCATCAGGCCGCTTGCGCATGAAAGGCCGCCTGGAGCCGGAGCAGCCTCTCGTTCACGACGGCGCCGCCGGTAATGCCGGCCGGCGCCTTGATCTCTTCCCAGAAATGGCAGGCCACGGCGTGGCCGCCTTGCGAACGCAGGGCGGGCACTTCCTCGGCGCAACGGTCTCGAGCGTGGGGGCAGCGCGTCCTGAAGCGGCAGCCCGAAGGCGGCGTGATCGGGTTGGGCACGTCGCCCTGCAGCAGCGTGCGCTCGCGCTTGAGACCCGGCTCGGGCACCGGGATCGCGGAAAGCAGCGCCTGCGTATACGGATGGCGGGGCTGCGCGAACAGGCTTTGTTTGTCGGCGTATTCGACGATCTGGCCGAGGTACATCACCGCCACGTGCGAGGCGATGTGTTTGACCACCGCGAGGTCGTGCGCGATGAAGACATAGGCCAGGCCCAGGCGGCGCTGCAAATCCTGCAGCAGGTTGACGACCTGCGCCTGGATGGACACGTCCAGCGCCGACACCGCCTCGTCGCAGACGATGAGCCGCGGCTCCACCGCCAGCGCGCGCGCAATGCCGATGCGCTGGCGCTGGCCGCCCGAGAATTCATGCGGATAGCGCTGCAGGTATTGCGGCGCCAGGCCCACCAGGTCCAGCAGCTCGGCGGCGCGTTCGCGGTGCCGGCCGCGCGCCAGGCCGTGCAGGGCCAGCGGCTCGGTCAGCGCCTGCTCCACCGTCATGCGCGGGTTCAGCGAGGAATACGGGTCCTGGAAGATCATCTGCAGTTCGCGGCGTTTGGCGCGCAGGCGGCCGGCCGGCAGGGCCATCAGGTCCTCGCCGTCAAACCAGACCTGGCCCGAGGTCGCGTCCAGCAGGCGCAGCACCAGCCGTCCCACGGTGGATTTGCCGCAACCGGATTCACCGACCAGCGCCATGGTCTCGCCGGTGTTCAGTTCAAAGTTGAGCCCGTCGACCGCATGCACGACCGCCTTGGAGCGGCTGAACAGGTGCGGGCGCACCGGGAAATGCTTGATCAGGTTTTCGACCTTCAGCAGCGCGCTCACGGCATCACCTCGCTGGTGACGGCGGCGGCGGCGCGGCGGGTTGCCATGCCTGCATCCAGCGGCGCGCGCCAGCAAGCTGCTTCGTGGCCGTCGCCCATGTCCATCAGCGGCGGCACTTCCTGGCTGCATTTGTCGATGGCAAACGGGCAGCGCGGCGCGAAGCGGCAGCCGTCCATGCGCGTCATGGGGGTGGGCACCTGGCCCTCGATGGCGTTAAGGCGGTCCTGCGCCAGGTGCAGTTTCGGGATGGAGCCCAGCAGGCCGATGGTGTAAGGGTGCTGCGGCTCGGCGAACAGGCGGGCTACGGGCGCGCGCTCCACGATCTTGCCGGAATACATCACGACGACCTCATCGGCCAGCTCGGCGATCACGCCCAGGTCGTGCGTGATCAGGATGATGGCGGTGCCGGTTTCCTCGCGCAACGTGCGCATCAGGTCCAGCACCTGGGCCTGGATGGTGACGTCCAGGGCGGTGGTGGGTTCGTCGGCGATCAGCAACTGCGGTTCGCAGGCCAGCGCCATGGCGATCATCACGCGCTGGCGCATGCCGCCCGAGAGCTTGTGCGGGTATTCGTCGATGCGTTGTTCGGGCGAGGGAATGCGCACGCGGCGCAGCATGGCGATGGCATGCTCCCTGGCCTCGTCCGCGCTGATGTCGCGGTGGCAGCGTATGCCTTCAATCAGCTGGTCGCCGATGGTGAAGGCCGGGTTCAGCGAGGTCATGGGCTCCTGGAAGATCATGGCCATGCGGTTGCCGCGCAATGCGCGCATCGCGTCCGGGCCCAGCGTGGCCAGGTCGGTGCCCTCAAAGCGGATGGAGCCCGCGGAGACACGCCCCTGGCCCTTGGGCAGCAGGCCCATGATGGACAGCGAGGTCACGCTTTTGCCGCAGCCTGATTCCCCGACGATGCCCAGCGTGCGGCCGGAGGAGACGGAAAAACTGATGCCGTCCACCGCGGCGAATTCGCCGCCGCCTTCGAGCTTGAAGCTGGTGCGCAGGCCGCTCACCTCGAGCAAAACCGTCATTCGGCGGCTCCGCTGCGCAGTGCGTGAAAACGTGTGATCTCGGCCTCGATCACGGCACGGTCGGTGATGCCTGCGGGGCTGCGGCGCGAAGGCAGGCAGGTGCTGAAGGGCTGGTAGCGCTCCAGGCTTTTGTCATAGAGGCGGCGCAGTTCCTGCAGGGGCTCGGCATGGTCGTCCACGCGGATGTCCAGTGCGCAGTAGTCTTCTGTGGTGTAAATCAAAAGTGCGGCGGCCTGCTTGCCGCGCTTGTCGCCGCCCGCGGCTTCGCCGGCAGCGAGGGCGGTGATCAGGCGTTCGGCAAAAGGGAGTTGAGCATTGGCCTCATAGGCCAGCGCCGTGACTTCAACCACCTGCGGGCCGGCCAGCATGTTGCCGGCGACGGAGTAGCCAACACCTGCCGTATGGCCGCACCAGTCTATGCAGGCGCTGCCGGTGTAGCCGGCGGTTTGGCCGTTTGCGGCTATCAGGTGCACCTGGCGGTGGTCACGGCCTTCGTCGGCCGAGGTCAGTCGCTTGATGATGTAGTCGGGAGACTGGCCGAAGGCCAGGCCGTCCAGCGCCGGCGCGGCATACAGCGGATTGACCAGCGCCTGCGTGGCCACCGCGCCCACGCCGCTGCGTGCGTGCGGGCACAGTGCGCCCACGGCAAAAAATTTGCTGGCAACCGCCACGCCGAACGCGCCCGATGAATCGCGCGCGATGAGGGACCAGGTCATGTATCAGACTTTCATCGCAACTGCGCCCTTGACCAGGCGTCTCGTGCTCCCCGCAAACAAAAAGCCGCATGAAGCGACTTTCAAATAGCTAATGGATGACGCATTTATCATGCCATGCTTCGGCGGGCTGCGCCCGCCGACCAGGGCGCCGCTTCGCCGTTTATTCGACCTTGGCGCCCGAGGCCCTGACGACTTCCGCCATGCGCTTGTAGTCGACCGCCAGCAGCTTCGCGAAGTCGGCGTTGCTCATGGCCAGTGGCTCGATGCCCTGCTTGTCCAGGCGCTCCAGCACCACCGGGTCTTTGAGGACCTTGGCCATGGCCGCGTTGACGCGGTTGACCTCGCCCACCGGTGTGGCGGCGGGGCCCAGCAGTCCGAACCATGAATCGAACTGGTAGCCGGGCAGGCCGCTTTCAGCGATGGTGGGGACATCGGGCAAATATTTGGAGCGCTTGGGCGAAGTCACGCCGATCAGGCGTATGCGGCTGTCTTTGGCAAAGGCCAGCGCGCCTATGCTGGCGGCGATCACGGCATGGGCGCGGCCGGAGATCACTTCGTTGATCGCCTCGCCCGTGGCCTTGAGCGGCACGTGCACCACATCGATGCCGGCCAGGCCGTTGAAGTAGGCCATTGAAAGGTGCGTGGCGCTGCCGACGCCGGCGGTGGCGTAGTTGAGCTTGCCGGGATTGGCCTTGGCGTAACGGATGTACTCGGCGGCGGTTCTGGCCGGTACGTCGGGGTGGATCATCAGCACGTAGTCGGCGGTGCCGATGTGCGCCATGGGGGCGAAGTCTTTTTGCGGGTCGTAGCTGAGCTTGGTGTACAGCGTGCCGGCGATGTTGTGGCTGGCCGCGCCCAGCACCATGGCGCCGCTGTCGGGCGCCGACTTGGCGACAAAGGCCGTGCCCACGGTGCCGCCGGCGCCGGGCCGGTTTTCAATGATGACGGTCTGGCCCAGCGCCAGGCCGAGCTCGGTGGACATGGCGCGCGCCAGCAAGTCCTGCACGCCGCCCGGCGCAAAAGGCACCACGATGCGCGCGATCTTGGCATTGGACTGGGCGAGGGCGCCGCCTGCGGCAAGGGCCAGGCCGGTGCCCAGGAAATCTCGGCGTTGCATCATGGAATGGTTTCTTTCGGGTGAAGGGTGGTTGCGGTTCGGATCAGGTTTTCAGTTCACGCAGATTTCATCGGCCAGGCGGCGCATGAAGCGCTCGCACCAGGCGAGTTGGTCGAGTGTGACCCATTCGTTGGGCTGGTGTGCCTGCGCGATGTGGCCGGGGCCGCACACGATGGTCGGCACACCGACCTGATGGAACAATGCAGCTTCCGTGCCAAACGACACCTTGCCAGCGCCCGAGCTCGAATCAACGTCGGCGCACTTGAAGCACAGCCGGGCGATCTCGCTGTCGGCTTCCGTCGCGAAGCCGGGCAGCACGGAGTTGAGCTTGTGTGTGATGCCGGTATCGGCCGCCACGGCCTGCATGGCCGGGACCAGGCTGTCGGCGAAGGCCTTGGCCTCGTTGAACAGTTCGACCGGCGAATTCATGTGGTGGTGGCGAATCTCCCAGGTCACGTCGCAGTCGCGCGGGATGATGTTGAGGGCGGTGCCGCCGGCGATCACGCCGGTATGAATGGTGGTGTGCGGCACGTCGTAGATCGGGTCGAAGGGGCCTTCGGCCACCAGGCGGCGGTGCATGGATCTCAGGTGGGCGACGAATTCACAGGCGATCTCCACCGCGTTGACGCCCAGCGGCGTGAGCGAGGAGTGCGCCTCGAAGCCGCGCACCGAGGTCTTGTAGGCGTGCTTGCCCTTGTGCGCGATCACCACCTGCATGCCGGTGGGCTCGCCGACGATGCAGCCGGCGGGTTTGTAGCCCTGGTCCACCATGTCGGCAATCATGCGGCGCACGCCTATGCAACCAACCTCCTCGTCGTAGCTGAAGGCCAGGTGCACCGGGCGCTTGAGTTTGCGCTTGAGCAGCTCGGGCACCATCATGAGCGCGGTCGCGCCGTAACTCTTCATGTCGGTCACGCCGCGGCCGTAGAGCTTGTCGCCGATGATTTGCGCCGCGAAGGGGTCGGTGTCCCAGGGCTGGCCGTCGACCGGCACCACGTCGGTGTGGCCCGACAGCACCAGGCCGCCCAGCCTGGTTTCGCCGTTTTCGGCGGGCAGTGTGGCCCAGAGGTTGGCCTTCTTGCCGCTGTCGTCATAGGTGCGGCGGCATTCAATGCCCAGGGCTTCAAGCTTCGCCTGCGTCCAGTCGAGCAGGGGCAGGTTGCTGTCGCGGGAGACGGAGGCAAAAGACACCCATTTTTCAATCAGCGGCAGGGCGGCAAGGTCGGCGGCCTGCACGGCGCTGCGGGTGGCGTTGGGAAGGGGGGCATTCATGGTGGGCCTTTGTGGTGCGGCGCGATGCCGTGGTTTCAGAACGGCGGCGGCCGGAGGAATAGCGAGGGCGAGGGCATTGCCGGAAAATTGTATGACAGCATACTATTTTGCGCGCACGCCATCCTGTCCGGGCCGCTGGCTACGCCCGGGCAAAAAAAAACCGCCGGATCGGGTGATGCAGCGGTGTTGTGCAGCCAGGAGTGGCTGGGAAGGTGTGGGCGCTTGCCGGCAGTCTTATTTTTTCCCGCCGCCACCACCGCCACCGCCACCACCACCGCCGTTTCCACCTCCGTTGCCGCCCGCGTTGCCTCCGCCATTGCCGCCGCCGTTACCGTTGCCCTTGCCGCCACCATGGCCGGCGTCTTTGCCGGTGCCCAGGCCCTTGCCCGCGATGTCGGCTTTGGCAACGCTGTCTGCCTTGGCGGAATGGCTGGATGCCTTGCCGCTCTTGTCGGTGTGTGAAGCGCTGACGACCGAGCCCAGCGTCACGCCCATGCCTTTGGCGATCTGCCCCCAGCCCATGCCCTCGCTTCTTTGCCCGAGCACGCCGCCCAGTGCGGCCGAGAGCTGCCCCGGCGTCGGATTGCTGATGCCTTGCTGCGCCAGCGAGGTCTTGGCGAGCGAGATGGCGATGTTGACGTTGCCGTAGCCCATCTTGCCGGTGGACGGCGACAGGCTGGCGGCGGGCGCCGTGGCGTTGGGGCCGGTCAGGCTGGGCCCCAGGGTGATGGCGGTGCCGGTGCGCAGCCCGTTGACCATGGAGCGGGCGTTTTCCGGTGAGCCGGCGAAGGCGCTGTAGTTGGCGGCCAGCCGGGCGCCTTCGGGGTTGCTGGTGGTTTGCGCGAAGGCGGGGCCGCCGCACAGCAGGATGGCGCTGCTGGCCGCCAGGGCAACAAGGGTTTTGGGGAGGGTGAACATGATGGGTACCTCACGCTGGTAGCGCCGGCTGCGGGGTGCAGCCATGGCTTACTGATATTGATATTAGGAGTTTCTGCGTACGCAGAGTGCGTGTCGCGATGGCGTCCTACGTCTTTATGAGCATAAAAGCGCTGTCCGGTACCCGGATGTAAAAGTACGCGCAAAACGTTGGCGGCATTTGCGGGTACCCGGCGCCCGGAAAGCGGCTGCGGCTGAACCCGGCGAGAATGCGTCTCGCGGCATGCGCCGCCCCGGCCATTTACTCCTCACAGAAAGCATTTCCCCATGACCAGCAGCATCTACACCACCTCCATTCCCGTTTTCAAGCAGATGCTGGGCGGCCTCAAGGGCGTCCTGGCCAAGGCCGAGGCCCACGCGGCCGCGAGGAACATCGACCCCAACGCGCTGTTGCAGGCGCGCCTTTTCCCCGACATGTTTCCCTTGCTGCGCCAGGTGCAGGTGGCCAGCGACTTCGCCAAGAGCGTGTCGGCCCGGCTGGCCGGCGTGGAAGTGCCAAAAATCGAAGACAAGGAAACCACGTTTGCCGAACTGCAGGCGCGCATAGACAGCATACTGGCCTTCATCGAGGGACTGGGTGCGGCGAAGTTTGACGAAGCCGCCACGCGCGAGATCGTCACGCAGGCCGGCACGCCCAAGGAAAAGCGCTTCACGGGCCAGTCTTACCTGCTCAACTACGGCCTGCCGCATTTCTTCTTCCACACCACCACGGCGTACGCCATCCTGCGCCACAACGGCGTGGAAGTGGGCAAGAAGGACTACATCGGAAGCTATTGAAATTTATCGCAGGCGCCCGCGGATGGGCGCCTGCCGACGGCCTTGCGTCAGTGGGCTTGCGTCCACACGCTGGGGTCGGGCAGCTTCTGGTGGGGGCAACTGGCGCCTCCGTCCAGCTGCCATGAAATGCCATGCAACCAGTCATCGGCATGCGGCTCAAAACGCTTGAGGTCGGCCATCAGGGCTTTCTCGAACGCCACCGCGTAGGTCAGCAGGCGCTGGTCCCAGTGTTTCATGATGATGCGCACGTGCATGCCTTCACCGTGGCGGCTGGAGGTCAGCAACATCTGGCAGTCCAGCCACTGCGACGGGATGCCCGCCCGCCGGGCGGTATCGCGCAACAGCACCTGGATGAGCTGCCGCCGCAAGGCAAGGGCGGAATTCTCTTCGCCGGGGAGAGAACCCTCCGATTCAGGGAGGCTGGCGCCGACGGTCCTTGCAGGTTCGCTTTTTGTTCCAAAGAGCTGGTTGAGTTTCATGATGTGCGGGCATCGTGTTGTGGCGCCGGCCGGCTGGCAGGGCGTGTTTCACGCTGGGCCAGAGGGTCGGCGTCATATGTTACAAGGTGTTAACAATGTCCGCGAACCCCGTCCCCAAGTCAAGCGGATGAACTTTTAAAACCGGAACTTTTTCATGAAAACATGAATTGAACGCTGTCTTTTTGTACGCGTCAAAATGGGAAGTCTCAGAGGGGAAGCTGCCTCATCGTCGCGCGTCAGTCTCAACGTCACGTCCTGCCCGAAGGACTCATACCGCGTTTGCGCTGCGTGGAACGCTTGCTCCGCTAATTGTTTCTATATGTAACTAAAATGAGCTCTAAGCCCGCACAAAGTAGACGAAGGTTGTCTGCGGGAAGACGTGCCGGTAGAGGGGGCGGGCAAGCACCCGTGCCAGGTTTTTGGGTTGCAGCATCCCAGAGGCGCTGTTGTAGAGCCGGTAAAAGCTGGGGTGCAGCGGCTTGAGGCCGAACTCCTTGCCGAAGGCCACCAGAGAATCGTGGCTGAACGCGTTGATGTGCTCCAGCGGGGCGATCGGCATCTGGTCGCCGGCTGAAAGCGCGCCGAAATTTTTCCCCTGGCTGATTTTTTTCAACGCGGCCGCCGCATCGGGAACGCTGATCTTGATGACGCCGTCGCCCGACAGCGCGTCGCGCAGTTTTTCGAGCACCAGCCGGGGTTCCGTCAGGTGTTCGAAGACCTGCTCGGTATTGATGAAACGGAACCTCCTGGCCGGCAGGTCGCCCAGGCCGACGACCCGCAGCCCGACGGACCGGCCATGGCGGGCGCGCTCCTCGGACAATTCAACACCCCACACATTGCAGCCGAAGCCCATGGCCATCTTCGACCAGTGTGCCCAGCCGAAGCCGAAGTCCAGCATGTCGAGATCACCCGGCGGCAGCCCGAAGTGCTGGATGATGAACTGGACCTGCTCGGCGAGGTAGCGGTATTCGTCCAGGCTGTAGTTGCGGTGTTCGCGCTCCAGCTCGGTGCCCGGAACCCAGTCGTTGTAGATTTCGCCGAGCAAGGGGTCGTTGGGCACCTGTTGCTGGAAGACCAGGCCGCAATGGTCGCAGCGGGCGAGGGCATAGACGCCCGCGTCGGCTGTGGCGGACGCATGGCCTTCATAGTGTCTTGCGAGATACGCCTGGATACCCGCGCCGGTGTACGGCTCCTGGTAGACAAGGGACAGGGAGCCTGAAAGGCAGCCGGGGCAGCGGGTCCTGACTTTGAGTGGCGATTCTCCGGGCAGCGTGGCGCCCTGAAGCGGCGCCTGGCGCGGCGTTGGCAGGCCTTCCCTGCGGGACGGTGAAGCCGGTTCAACCGGCAGGCGTGGGAGTTCAAGTGAGCTGGCAGGCATGTTCATGGTGGCTTCCGAAGTGCCGCAACGCAGCAGTACCGGCCACCTTAGCCGCTGGCGGGGTCCGCGCGGGTAACCCGCTGTAAACCGTGTATCGACTCCCTGTCGCGAGGAAGCCATCCTGCAGCGGCAGTTTCGACGGCGCGGCGGCGCCTGCCTGGGCGCTGACCCATGCCGGCGCTCTACCAACGGGGGCGCCGACACTGAGCCGGCGTCCGTGCATCAGGTCATGCGGTTCCGGTTTTCGACCACCGCGCAACCGGTGATGCGCCACGCTTTGTTTCGTTGCCGCTCCAGGCTGTAGACCGCCAGCCACGAAGCGCCGCCGGCATCCGTCATCTGCACACGCTGGATGGCCTGGTCGTCCTTGCCCTCGGCTTTCAGGAATGCCACCGAGCCTGGGCGGTACACGACCGGGTAGTCCCTGCGCACCATCGCCATGAAACCGGCGGCGTTGCCGACGGCTTCACGCACATTGGGTGCGGCGAATGAAAATGCCTTGGCCGCGTTGTCTTTGGCAAACGCGGCGAGCTGGCTTTCGATCACGCCGCGCACGCTTTTTTCGTCCGCCGCCGTAAACGGTGCGGCCTGCGTCGGCGCGGCGCCAAGCAGCAGCGCCAGGGCCGCAGCCCCGGCGGTGAGCAGACCGCGCAGCTGCGCCGAAGCAAGGTGTATGCAGATGTTCATGGTTTTCCTCCTGGGGCAGCCTTTGTCGCGGTGCCGGCAGCGCCATCATGCCGCAACTTGCCTGGAAGTACGCAGTCCGCGGCGCCGCAGATGTACCTCTTCGACCTGGAGCCGCTCTTAAAGGAGTTGCCCGCGCGCCAGCACCACGACGCCACCGCTGACGAGGATTTCACCGGTCGCATTGGCCTGCACGGTGATCTTGCTGGGGCGCCCGACAAAGCGTCCCTGCTTGAGCGTGATGAGCTCGCCCGCCGCCGCCGCGCCGTGCTGCAGCAGGTAGGCGCCCACAGGGCCGGCCGCGCTGCCGGTGGCGATGTCTTCCACCAGCCCGGCGTTGTCCCAGGTGCGGCCTTCGCGCGCCGCCACGTCCAGCACGTAGGCAAACTTGGCGCCCACGGTGGCCAGCAATGCCTCGAAGGCCGGGTGCACGACGCGCGCGCGGTCCAGTCCGCCCGCGGCGGGCACCAGCAGGTAGGGCAGGCCGGTCGACACGACCTGCAGCGGAAAGCGGATGTCCAGCTGCGAGGCCTCGAGGTTGAGCGCGGCCAGAAAGGCCTGGCTTTCGGCGCGGCCCAGCGGGGCCTGTAGCGTGGCCTTGCCCTGGTTCATGCGGGCGTTGTAGGTGGCAGCAGTGCCCTCCAGCCGCGTGGTGCTGAGGGCGACCGCGCGCGTGCCCAGCATCAGGGTCCAGTCGGCGGCCGGTTGCCCGGCGGCATGCAGGTGATGCAGCAGGCCGGCCGCGCCCAGCAGCGGGTGGCCGGCGAAGTCGAGCTCTTCCTCCATCGTGAAGATGCGCGCTTCGAAGCGGCTGCCGGGACCGTCGGGCGTGATGAAAATGCTTTCGAACTGCCGCATCTCCACCGCCAGTCGCTGCATCGCGCGCGCCGGCAGCGGGCTTTCGGGCAGGAAGACCGACAGGCCGTTGCCGGCCAGTGCCTCATGGGTGAACACGTCGACCTGGTAGTAGCCCAGGCCCGGGAAAGATGTCATGCTGGTTTCTCCTGGGGACCGCCCGGCGATGGCGGTCGGCAGGGGAATTATCGGGGGCGCTGTGATGAACGCCCGTGTGGCTCAGATCCCGAGAATCTTCTTGGCGCCGCCCAGCGCCTTCATCGAGTCGTCGTGCTTGCCTTCCTTGTGGAACTTCTCGCCATCGGCGCGCAGTTCCTTGACCTTGCTCATGTCGGCGGGCGACAGCTTGGGGTTGGTCATCAGCTTGGCGTCTATGGCCTTCATCTCGTTGGGGCAGTTATGGGCAAAAGCCAGTGAGGAAGTGGCAAGTGCCACGGCGGCAATGATGAGTTTCATGCGAATCTCCAGGCTGCGTCAGAAGATGCTGACGCCAGATACTAGCAAGCCGCGAGACTGCTCACAAGGGCGGTTGCCCGCAGCGCCGGCTAGCCAATCTGCAGCTGGGAATCACCGATGAAGCGGTAGTCGGGGATCTCCAGGTTGGTCGGTGCCGGCACGTTTTTCACCACGCGGCCGGCCAGATCGAAGCGGGAGCCGTGGCAGGGGCAAAAAAAACCGCCGGGCGCATGCAACTCGGCGTTCAGCGCGCTGTCGTCCAGGCGCAGGCTCGGGGAGCAGCCCAGGTGCGTGCACACCCCGATCGCCACCAGGAGTTCCGGGCGCTCGGAGCGGGTCGGGTTGGCGCATGATTTCGGTTGCTCGGAGCGCTTGGACTGCGGGTCCGCCAACGCCGGGTTGGGCTGTTGCAGCGCGCGCACCATGTCATCGCTGCGGCGCATCAGCCAGACGGGTTTGCCGCGCCAGGCGACGGTGCGCAGTTCGCCCGTCGCCAAGGTGGAAATATCCACCAGCACCGGCCCGCCTTCGGCGCGCGCCGCTTCAGAGGGCGCAAGGCTGGCCGCGAAGGGGTAGGCCGCGGCCAGCAGGCCGGCGCCGGCGGCGATACCGGTTGCCGCCGCCAGCAGGTGCCGCTTTTCGGCATCCTGCAGCGTGCCGTCGTCTATTGCGCGTACCAGTTCGGTGAGGGTGCGCATGGTTTGCCTTTTCAGAATGATCAGGTCCGGCGTGTCACGGCCTGGTTTTATCCGCGCCCGCGGCCCAGAGAAACACTTCCCTGGAGGATTGACCCGCCTTCACGTCCACTTTCCGGTGCAGGGTCTGGCCGGCCAGTGTGGCCTCCACGGCATAACTGCCTGGTGCCAGCCGCGCCAACAGGAAGGGGCCTTCGGACGTGGCTTGAAGAACTTCCTGGCCCCGGGCGTCGCGTATCCGCACCTTCACGTCAGCGGCGAAGTCGGCGCGCTGCTTGTCCTGGATGGCGAATTCGAGCGCTAGCGGCCACTGCGCGCTGGCCTGGCGCATCGCCGCGGATTCGTCGGCGCCTATGCCGCCGCTCAGGTATTCAACCGGGCCGCTGGTCTGCACCGGCGGCAAGGGCGCGCTGGCCTGGGCCAGCACAGCGCCCGTTACGAGGGTCACCAGCGCACCGAGGACGGCCACAGAGGTGGCCTTGCGTGTCAAGGTTTTCATTTCAACAGGCTCCTTCCGCAAAAAGGGTCGTCACACCGTATCAGGCTTTGCGCGCCGGGTGTTCCATGCCGCTGGAAACCATTGTTCGCGGGTCGGCTTAGGCCGGCCTTAAGCGTAGAAAGGGCTCGGGAAGACGCGCCTAAAATCCCGACTGGTTTGCTTGCAGCCGCAAGCCCGCCGTGTTCAAACCCCATGCTCCTTAAATCACCTGGACCCGCCACCCATGTCCCTCGAAGTCATTGAAGCCCAGACCGGCGACAAGCCCACCGCCACCATCCTGATCATGCACGGCCTGGGGGCCGACGGGCGCGACTTCCTGCCGATCGCCGAGCAGCTCAATCTCTCCAGCGTGGGTGATGTGCGTTTCCTGTTCCCGAGCGCGCCGTCCATCCCCGTTACCATCAACGGCGGCTACGTCATGCCGGCCTGGTACGACCTGCTGGGCGCCGACCTGGTGAGCCGGCAGGACGAGGCCGGGCTGCGCAAGTCGCAGGCCGACATCGAGGCACTGATTGCCCATGAAACATCGCGCGGCATTCCTGCCAGCCGCATCGTGATCGCGGGCTTCTCGCAAGGCTGTGCCATGGCCTTGATGACGGGCCTGCGCCACGGCGAACGGCTGGCCGGCATCGCAGGGCTGTCAGGTTACCTGCCGCTGGCCGACAAGACCGCCGCCGAGCGCAGCGCCGTCAACCAGGATGTGCCGATTTTCCTGGCCCACGGCACGCGCGACGGCGTGGTCGTACTGCCGCGCGCCACCGCCACGCGCGATGCGCTCACGGCCATGGGCTATCCCGTCGAATGGCATGAGTACGCCATGGAGCACTCGGTGTGCCCGCAGGAGATCGTCGACCTCGAGAAGTGGCTGTTAAAGGTCTTGGCCTAAAAAGGACAAACGCTCAGGCCGGCTGCGCGCCTCGCGCATCCCGCGCCATGCGCCGCACGCGCCACAGCAGGAAAAATGCGATGCTGAAGTTCAGCAGGTTCCAGGCCACGCCGTTCAGAAAAGCCGCGTGGTAGGAGCCGGTCAGGTCGAACACCTTGCCCGACATCCAGCCGCCCAGCGCCATGCCCAGCAAGGACGCCATGATCACCGTGCCCACGCGCGCGCCGGCCTCGGCGGGCTCGAAGTATTCGCGCACGATGATGGCGTAAGCCGGCACGAGGCCGCCCTGGAACAGGCCGAACAGCGCGGCAATGACGTAAAGAGACACCAGCCCGTCAAAGGGCAAAAACAGCAGCAGCGCGATGCCTTGCAGCACCGAGCCCAGCATCAGCGTGCGCAGCCCGCCTATGCGGTCGCAGATCGCGCCGGACACCAGGCGGCTGACCACGCCGCACGCCAGCATCAGCGACAGCATCTCGGCGCCGCGCGCCGCGCCGTAGCCCAGGTCGGTGCAGTACGACACGATGTGCACCTGCGGCATGGCCATGGCCACGCAGCAGGCCACGCCGGCCACGCACAGCAGTGTTTGCGCCGAGCCCGGCGTCAGGCCGAAAGGCATGCTGCTGGTCGTGGCCGCCAGGGCGCTGTTGCCAACGCTGGAGGCCACGGCCACCGGCGGTCGCTTGCGCATCAGCAGGGCCAGCGAGGCCATGGCCACAAAGCTGAAAATGCCCAGGCCCAGGTAGGTCTGCCGCCAGCCCACGCTTTCCACGAAGTGCTGCACGATGGGCGGCCAGATTGCACCACCCAGGTAGTTGCCGCTGGCGCAGACCGCCACCGCGAAGCCGCGGCGGCGCACAAACCACAGGGAGGTGTCGGCCAGCAGCGGCGCGAAGGTGGCGGCCGAACCGAGAAAGCCGATCAGCAGGCCATGCGCCAGCGAGAACATCCACACATTGGTGGCCATGGCCGCCAGCGCAAAACCCAGGCCCAGCCCGCACGCGCCAATCAGCAGGGGCACCATCACGCCGAAGCGGTCGGCCAGGCGCCCCATCATCACGCCGCCCACGCCGAAACCGATCATCAGCAAGGTATAGGGAATGGACGCATCGGCGCGCGAGACGCCGAACTCGGCCTGCACCGCGGGCAGCACCACGGCCACCACATACATGCCGCAGGCGCCCACCGTCATGATGGCCAGCGTGACCATCAGCCGCATCACGGCATAGCGGGAATCGATGAGGGAAGAGGCGGCCTCGGGGGCGTTGCTTGTGGGGGCGGTGGATGGAGAGGGAGGGCTCATCGGCCTAGCGTACACCAGTCGCTGCCGCGCCGCAGGGGCGAGGCAGCGCTGCAGCCCGATACCTATGCGCAGGCGGCTTCGCCGGCCTGCACGCGCACCCGGCCCACTATATTCATGCACAGGGTGCGGGTGTAGCTGCTGTTCTTGCCCAGCGAGCCTGGCGCCTGCACCAGCCAGCGACTTTGCAGGCCCACGGCTCGGCCGGTGGCGTCGTAGCTGATGTGGTTGCGGTTGTTGACGGGGCTACCCGCATTGTTGACCGCCAGAAAATTGCCGGTGTTCGCGAAAGCCTCCTGCACCCGAACCACGGTGTCGATGGCGCTGTCGAATGCGCCGTCGCCGTCTTCGTCCCAAAAAACGACCCAGCCTTCCTTCCAGCCGCCGGCGGCAAGGCCGGTTCCGGTGGAGCACTTGGGTGGCTTGGCCGCCGGATCGGCGCTTCTGCAGAGGGTGACGGTTTTCCCGCGCCGCATGGCTTCGCCGCGTGCATAGCGGGTGTCAGAGACGAAGGCGTTGACAGTCCAGGAGATCCGGGTGCTGGCGACCAATCCAAGGAAAGAGGGAATCGCAAAGCCCGCAACAATCGCGATGATGGCCAGGACCACCAGCAGTTCGATCAGGGTAATACCGCGCGGAAGCGGGTGCGCTGCAAAGCGGTGCGCGCCGGTGCCCGGTGGCTTGGTTCGTGAAGGGGGTCTGCGGGGGATTTTGGATGGGGTCGCGACGGGGGCGGCCACAGCCTGGTGCTGCAAATTCATGGCGGCGGGTCTGGATGTTTTTTGGGAACATCTGGACCGTACTGGAGGCCGCCGCGTATGCGCGGGTCAATTGTCCGCCGCTGGACTTTGATTGCTGAAAATAGTGCGCGACGTCATGGCGCCGTGGAGCGGCGACGGTTTTGCGCGAATTTTGCCGGCGCGCCGCATGGATGCGGCGGGCTGGCCGTTCCTACAGCGGCGAAGGCTGCGTGGCTTCGTAGCCGACGGGTGCAGGGTTGCCATCAGCCCGCATGCCCAGTTCCTGGTCACGGATGCGGAAGAGGCGCTCAAGATCCTTCATGGCGTCGCCATCAGGCGCCGCGGGTGCGCGCTGGGCGGCCGCTTCGGCGGATGCGGCCGCCGTGGTGTGCTCAGCCTGTGGCGCCTGCGCCTGGCCCAGCGACGCGAGGATGGGGGCTGCGGCGGCTGCCGCAGTGGCCGCGCTCATGGGTTCGAACAATGGAGCGATGGGCTGGACAAGGGGCTGGGCGGGGCGGACCGGCCGGACTGGGGGGACGACCGGGTCGGCCCAAAAGGATTTGTCGGGCATGCTGCGGTGCGGGCAGGTTTGCGCCACGTCCAGCTGCCATGAAATGCCGTGCAGCCACTGGCTGGCCTGCGGCTCAAAGCGGGTGATCTCGACCATGAGCGCATTCTGGAACGCGAAGGCGTAGTCCATCAGGCGGGCGTCCCATTCCCGCACGACCAGGCGCACATACATGCCCGGTCCCCTGCTGCGGCTGTTTACCAGCAGCATCTGGCAGTCGATCCAGCGCGGCGGAATGCCGTATTTGCGCAGCGCGTCGCGCAGCAGCACCTGCACCAGCTGGCGGCGCGTGGCGTTGTCCGAACCGTCTTCAATGGTCAGCGGGTTGTCCCGGCTGGAAGCGGGCGGGCGTTTGGCCGAGGTCCCATGAGGTGACCCGCCAAACAGTTTGGTTATCAAATTTTTCATTTTTGGTGCGGCTCCTCGCAGTTTGACCCCAACTCTTCCCTCGAAAAACCGGTGAGTCTGGAAGCGTATGAAGTGAAAACAGAGGTGTTACTGAATGTTTTTTATCGTCGTCCAGCTTGACTGACAAGTCAAGGAAGTTTCAACAAGTTGGCGGGAAGGCGTCGCTCGCTTTCCACATCCAAATGGCTAAAGTGTGGATTTGTGCCCGAAACGGAGATGCATGGCCGAAATCCGGCCGGCCTGCCGGCGGGGTCGCCAGACCCCACCCGGCCTGTGCTGGCAAGCCCGCCCGTGCCAGCGTAAAGCGGCGGGCTGTGATAACTTCCACGCCAATTCAAGAACCTGGGGGAATGACGATATGACCAAGTTGCAGGCGCCTGCGGGCGCGCTACAGGGCCGCCTGAAAGCGCTCACCCCCGCCCGGCTCAAGGGCATGCGCCGCGGCATCGAGAAGGAAAGCTTGCGCGCCCAGCCCGGCGGCGGCCTGGCCCTCACGCCGCATCCCGCCGCCCTGGGTTCGGCCCTCACGCACCCGACCATCACCACCGACTTCAGCGAGTCGCAGGTGGAACTGGTCACAGGCGCCCACAAAAGCCCCGAAGCCACACTGCAGGAACTCACGCAACTGCACCAGTTCACCTACAGCACCATGAAGGCGCTGGGCGACGAGATGCTGTGGGTTTCCAGCATGCCCTGCGGCCTGCCGACCGACGAAACCATCCCGATCGCGCGTTTCGGCTCGTCCAACGTCGGGCGCGCCAAGAGCGTCTACCGCATGGGCCTGTCGCACCGCTACGGGCGGCGCATGCAGACGATTTCGGGCATCCACTACAACTGGTCGCTGCCCGACGTGAGCAGCGAGCAGTACTTCGCGCTGATCCGCAACTTCCGCCGCCAGGCGTTTTTGCTGCTCTACCTGTTCGGCGCCTCGCCCGCCGTGTGTTCGACCTTTGTCGCCGGCCGCCAGCATGAGCTGCAGACCCTGAGCGACAGCACCATGTACATGCCGCACGGCACTTCGCTGCGCATGGGTCGGCTGGGCTACCAGAGCGATGCGCAGGCCTCTCTGGCCGTCAGCTACAACAGCCTGGACGGCTACGGCGCCTCGCTGCAGGACGCGCTGACCCGGCCTTACCCGGCCTACGAGGCTGTCGGCATCCGCAACCCGGGCGGCGACTACAACCAGCTGGCCACCACGCTGCTGCAGATCGAAAACGAGTTCTACGGCACCATCCGCCCCAAGCGCGTCATCCATCCCGGCGAGCGCCCGCTGCATGCGCTGCGCGAGCGCGGCGTCGAATACATCGAAGTGCGCCTGATGGACCTGGACCCGTTCGAGCCGGTCGGCGCCGCCGCCCTGGACGCCGCGCACGGCGGCACGCAATACAGCGACACATTGACCGCCGCCAGCGCCGCCTTGCTCGACCCCTCCACCTTGCCCTCGGCCCGCGTGCTGGCGGCCATGGCCGGCAAGCACGACAACTCCTTCGTCAAGTTTGCGCGTGCGCAGTCCCTGCAAACGCAAGCCCTTCTGCAGGCCCAGCCCCTGGGCGCGGAGGAGCTTGCCCGCTTTGCCGTAGTGACCGAGGAGTCCATCCAGGCGCAAAAGAAGATCGAAGCCTCGGACACCATGCCCTTCGAGATTTACCGGCAGCAGTATGTCTCGGCCGAGCGCCTGGGCATGCCGGGCCGCGAGGCCGTGGCCATCTGATTACGCTTCGGAGCGGCGCAGCCGGATGGCGTCCATATGACTGCTGAGAAACCGCCTCTGCGACGGAAGTTGCCATGTTCCAGCTTAGACAGTTAAGGACATTCGTCGCCGCGGCCGAAACGCTGAGCTTCACCCGCGCGGCGGAGCGAGTGCATCTAACGCAGCCCAGCGTGACCGAGCAGATCCGCGCGCTGGAAGATGCCGTCGGCCGCCCCCTTTTCGCCAGGCAACGCAACGCGCTGGCGCTGACGGACGCCGGCGGCAAGCTCCTGACGCGGGCGCGCGAACTGCTGGCCATGGCGGATGACACCCTTCACGCGGTGAAGGGCGATGCAGCGGCCACCGCGGCGAGCCTCACACTGGTTGCGCCTGAGACGCTCACCCTCACGGTTTTTACGCCGGTCATGGCCGATTACGCCCAACGCTACCCCAATGTCAGCTTGACGCTCCTGACCCGGAACTCGACGGACACCCTGTCAACAGTCAAGGACGGTTCGGCGGATCTCGGCCTGCTGCATGGGTTGCCCGCGCACACCGCCTCGTTGACCAGCGAAATTCTCAGCCGTGACGAGCCCGTGCTGGTCGTGCCGTCGGGGAACCCCTTGTCCCGGCGCCAAAGCGTCTCCATCCACGATTTCGCTGAAGAGAGGCTGGGTGCGACAACGCCGGGTTGCAGCTACCGCGCTTACCTGGATGCGCTTTTGCCATCAGACCGGGACATGCCCGGTATCAGCTTTGAAGCGGAAAGCGTTCGGAGCCTGATTGGCATGGTGGCCGCCGGGCTCGGCGTTTGCGTGCTGCCGCGGCTGGCCTTCAGAAGCGCCTTGCCCGGCGCCGGTGTCAGGGCTGTGCGCCTGGACGGCGCCATTCGGGACCTGCCGGTGTGTCTGGTCAGGCCCGCCAGGACGCATCGGCGCGAGCCTCTTCACGTGTCGGCCTTCGTTGGGATGTTGCGGGCGCGGATACCGGGGTTAGACCAGGCGATGCCCACCGTCGACATGCAGCACGGTCCCCGTGGTGTAGCCGTTACCCAGCAGGAAGACCATGGCGTGGGCGATGTCCTCGGGTGTGCCGACACGCCCCACAGGTAGGCGCTGCGCCATAGCGGCCAGCATCTGGTCGGCGTCAGGGCCGGCAACGTCTTCCCAGATCGGCGTTCTAACCCACCCCGGCGAAACCGCATTGACCCGGATGGGCGCGAGTTCAACCGCCATCGCGCGCACAACGCCTTCAAGGGCCGCGTTGATCGCCGCGACCGCAACGCCTTTGGGCCTGGGGCGGTACGCCGCGATACCGGACACGAAAGTCATCGATCCCCGCGCCGGCAACCGGGGTGACGCGTATTTGGCCAGCAGGATAGGGGCCAGGATTTTTGAATTCATGGCGCGCTCCAGCGCACTACGCTCCAGCGATTGCAGCATGACGTAAGAGCCGCCGATATCGGCGGCGGTGCAGACCAGGTGGTCCAGGCGGCCGATACGCTCGAACAGGGTCTGCACTTCCTGCTCGGAGGTTACGTCGGCCTGTTGAAGCTGCGGTGTTCCGTGGGCCCGCAGCTGCTCGCGCGCCGCTTCCAGCTTGGCAAGCGATCTTCCGACTACCGTGACCGCCGCGCCCTGGGTCAGGAGTTCCTGCGCCAGGGCCAGGCCCATGCCCGAGTTGCCCCCGACGACCACAACATGACTGCCCCTCAATGATGTATCCACTTTGATCCTGTAAAAGGTGGTTGAACAGGATGCCGATGGTGCGGGCGATCCGCAGCCGGCTCAAGCAGGAAGTTTCGATGAGGGTATTGGAATCTCCTATGCGGGGGACTTTGCAGAGGCGCTCGCGAAGGGCCCGCCGGGAGCTGGCAGGCTTCAGCCTGGTCCGCCAGCTTTAACAGCGCCTCTTCGCGCCAATAGTCCACGGCCCCATACCAGTTCTCCCACACGCAGCCGTTGCAGCCGCGGCCACAGCAGCTGTCGGGCTCGGAAGGTGGTTGACGCAGCGCGACGCCGGCGACGGCCCCGCGTGGACCTGGACCCKTTCGAGCCGGTCGGCATCAACGCGCAGACCATGCGTTTCCTCGATGTGTTCCTGCTGCACTGCCTGCCGCCGCCCTGGACGCCGCGCACGGCGGCACGCAATACAGCGACACATTGACCGCCGCCAGCGCCGCCTTGCTCGACCCCTCCACCTTGCCCTCGGCCCGCGTGCTGGCGGCCATGGCCGGCAAGCACGACAACTCCTTCGTCAAGTTCGCGCGCGCAGTCCCTGCAAACGCAGGCCCTTCTGCAGGCCCAGCCCCTGGGCGCGGACGAGCTTGCCCGCTTTGCCGTGCTGACCGAGGAGTCCGTCCAGGCGCAAAAGAAGATCGAAACCTCGGACGCCTATTGAAAAGGACGGATGATTTATTGGTATGCGGTGCCGTTTCAACAAACTGCAGCTTTTCGATTTAACGATGTGCGATAAGCATCGATCTTCCTTTGGACCGCAACAAGCAAAATACTGAGCAGGAAAGTGAAAAGCAACACCTGTAGTGGGGGGCGGTTAATCCCAACTGACAAAAGAGCATCAATCACTAAAAAATGGGAGATGTAGACGGGGAAAGAGAACTCCCCAAGTTGCTTGTCAAGTACCGAATGCTTCGACCACTCAAACAGCAGAGGGATAGTCAGGGCCGCATAAGCGTAGCAAACCCAATACGCGGCTTCGCCCAACTTGTTGTGAATGACATTGAAAGATAGAGCCATCAAAATCGGAGACATGGCCACCAGCGCTACGGAAAATCTGGAACTGAACGCTTTCAGTACTTTTTCCTTTAAATGGGTCCAGATGGTGTAAGACAGCGATCCAGCCAAAAAAAGTGCAAGCTCGAATGGAAAAAATCCCGTGCCCCATGCCTCTTGCGATGAGTGATAAGTCCAGAAGATTACCCGCGACAAAATAGACAGGACAAATAATGCAGCGGCTACTCTCCAACGGAGGATAGCGAACGGGACAATCAGATAGAAAGTCAGTTCGCAGGCCAGCGTCCAGGCCTGTGGGACAAATTGATAGTGAAGAAGCCAAGGTAAGGGGTGGCTACGAACATCACTGGTTAGTTGCAAAGTTCCATCCGCAATTCGGTATGCAAACATCTGAAAGTCCATCCCAAACAATGTGATTTGGGGGACATAAACAAAAGCCCACGCCCATCCGGTCAAAGGTGCATCTATGGGGGCGACTAAAGGGGATTCGTAACCTTGGATGAGGCCGTACCAGGCGATTGGAATCGTCGTTAACAGGACAAGGAGATAGACGGGGTAGATCCGCAGTGCTCTGGATATGTAGAACGAACGCACGGGATTTTTATAGTGGCGGTAACGCTCATTCCAGACCATGGCCATATAAAAGCCAGAGATCAAGAAAAACATCTGTACTGCGAATCGCGAGTCAAACAATGGCTGCCGCAACTCAAGATGTTTGATTGCCACCATGAGTGCCAATAAAAGACGAAGCCCGCCCATCCGATTACCTTGTAGTCATGTTTTTGTTTAACTTCTGCAGGCTCGCATGATACCGTTAGCGCCCAGCGGCACCCACAGGTTGAGCACAAGCAGGGCACGCCTGAAGCGATGCTGGGCGACGCCGGAGCCAGGCAGCCGAAGGTCGTCATGCTGCGCGAGGCCGGCGCCTGGAGCTTGTGCAACCGGCGCCCGTGCTGTTCCGCCAGGGCGAAATGTTCGGCGAGCTGGGCCGCGCGGCCGTTTAATCGGCCAGCTTCAGGAGCGCCTCTTCGCGCCAATAGTCCACAGCCTCATACCAGCCCTCCCACACGCAGCCGTTGCAGCCGCGGCCGCAGCAGCTGTCGGGCTCGGAAGGTGGTTGACGCAGCGTGATGCCGGCTTCGGCGGCACGCCGTTGCAAGGCAGCGAACGTCGCCATCGCGGCGTCGCGGTCGGTGTTGTCCGGCATCGGCCCGGGGAAATGTCAGGCCTTGGCCGCCGCCGCCATGCGCCGGCGGGCGTAAAGGCCGATGAAGGCGCAGCCCAGCACCAGCGCGAACCAGCCCACCAGTGAGGACTTGGCCACGATGCCCTGCATGCCCGGTGAGCTGATGAAGTAGGGCGAGACCAGCACGCCCAGGCCTATTAGCACGCAGAGGACGCCTTTGATCATCAGTTCGTTGTTGGCCTTGAGGGCGGAAGCGGCCAGGCGGCGAGCGGGAATCACGGGTTTCTGGTCAGGTGCGGCGGGCAGGGGCATGAGGGGCTCGATAAGTGGATGGGTTGCAGGGGCGCTCGATGGCCCTGCTGTGCGTTCCGGCGGATCTGCCAGATTTGGCGCCGCGATTCCCCGATTGTCCTTCATCACGCCGGACCTGGATGTAACAGGCCCATGACCCGCGGCGCGGCCGGCTCCCGTGCTGGAGCAGCCGCGCTTAACGATTTCTTAATAGCGCTAAGAAGTCCTTAAATTCGCGTCGGCATGATCCGTTCCAGCTTAACCACCTGGAGAAACTGAAGATGACCTCTCGCCTATCGCGATCCGCCGAAAAGTCCGCATCGACCCGCGCCAAGCCCGCCGTGAAGCCAATGGCCGCCAAGCCCGGCGATGCGGCGGCCAAAGCCTCGCTCCCGCTGTTCTCGCTTTTCTTGCTGGCGGCCTTCGCGCAACCAGCCGCAGCCCAGCAGCAAGCCGTACAGGGCCAGGCCGAGGAGGCCTCTTCCTGGGGCCTGGGCGTCGGCGTCGGCGCGGAGCGCAAGCCCTACCGCGACTTTGACAACAAGACCAAACTGCTCCCGCTGCTCACCTATGAAAGCAAATGGATCAGCCTCTCCGGCCTCTCCGCCGACCTGAAGCTGCCCTCGGCCGGCCCGGTGTCCTTCCGCCTGCGCGCGCGTTACTCGATGGAAGGTTATGAGGCTTCCGATTCACCCTTCCTGGCCGGCATGGACGAGCGCAAGGACGGCATCTGGCTGGGCGGCGCGGCGATCTGGCGCAACGACGTCGCCAACCTCTCGGCTGAACTGCTGGGCGATGCCTCGGGCAACAGCAAGGGCACGAAGCTCAAGCTGACCGTGGACCGCCGCTTCCAGGCCGGCAGCTTCGACATCACGCCGCGCCTGTCCGCGACCCGGCTCGACGACAAATACGTGTCTTATTACTACGGCGTGAATGCAGCCGAAGTGCGCGCCGGCCGGCCCTTTTACCAGGGCAGCTCGGCCGTCAACCTGGAGGCCGGGCTGCGTGTGGGTTATGCGATCGCGCCTCGGCAAAGCGTCTTTCTGGACCTGAGCACCACCAAACTCGGTTCCAGCATCAAGGACAGCCCCCTTGTCGACAAATCCAGCCAGACGGGTGTGCGCGTCGGTTACCTCTATCGCTTCTAAGTAGCGCAGAGCTCGCAGGGCCCAGACCGGGCCGCGGCCCTGCACTTCAATCGGCGGCCCGCAATCTGAAGGAGTCATGAAGCATGCAAACCCACACGCTCTACCTTGTGAAGAAAATTGCCTGGCGTGGCTGGATACGAACGCTAAGCCGGTTGCGCAGGCGCCACGCCATCCCCACCTGAGCCGGCGGTTGCTGCCGGCAGCGGAAACAGAATCCGCACGCTGAAGCCCCTGCCGTCCAGCCCGGTCCCGGTCTCGATGGCGGCCTCGTGCAGCTGCGCGATGCCGGCCACCAGCGACAGGCCTATGCCGCTGCCGCGGCCGCCGTTGCCCGCGACGCGGTGAAAGCGCCGGAAGATCGCCTGGTGCTCGGCTTCGGGAACGCCCGGGCCGTTGTCGGCCACCTCCAGGCAGACCTGGTCCCGGCCGGCCGCTTGGCGGTAGCCGCAGCTGATTCTCACGCGACCGCCCTCGGGTGTGTAGCGCAGCGCGTTGTCCAGCAGGTTGCGCAGCAGGATGCCGATCTCGTCGACATCGCATTCAATCGGGCAGGGCGTGAGCGCCAGGATGATGGCGCGCCGCTGCTGCTGCGCCTGCATGTCGAACTCCTGGCTCACGTACAGGATGAGCTCGCTGAGGTCGGCCAGGCTTTTCTGCGGCGCGTTCACGCCTGCGTCCATGCGCGCCAGGTCCAGCAACTGGTCGGACAGGCGCGTGCTGCGTTCAACCACCGCCAGCAGCTTGACGAGGGCGGCGTCCTTGTCGGCCAGCGTGGAGGCGCGCAAGGCCACCTGGGCCTGCGCCTGCAGCGCAGACAGCGGTGTGCGCAGTTCATGGGCCGCGTCGCCGATAAAGCGGCGCTCGCCCTGCATGGCCTGGTCCAGCTGGTCCAGCAGGTGGTTGAAGGACTTGACCAGCGGGCGGATCTCGGTGGGCAGCTGCGCCACCGGCAGCGGTGTGAGGTCGAACTTGCGGCGGCTGCGCACGGCCGCTTCCAGCGCCGTCAGGGGGCGCAGCGACTTGCCCACCGCGAACCACATCAGCAGGCCCGCCACGGTCAGCAGCAGCGTCGTCAGGCCCATCATCGCAAAGATCTTGTGGCGTATTTCCTGGTCGATCACGCTGTGCCGCACGGCCACCTGCACGCTGACCTCCCCGGTGCTGTCGGACACCGAGAAGATGCGCCAGCGCTCGCCGTTGACGGCGGCGCTGGTAAAACCGTCCTGGAAGGACGGCAGCAGCGGGACGCGCGGTGAATCCGGCGCTCGCACGATCAGCTCCTTGCGGTTCGTCCAGACCTGGAAGGTCAGGTTGACGTCGCGCGGTATGTTCTCGTCACGCAATTGCAGGCCGTGGCTGAAGGAGGGTTTGAGCTTCGCGCCGCTGGGAATGGCCATCAGTATCTTGGTGCCTATGGCCTGCAGCTTGCTGTCCCAATGGCTTCCCTGGCCGCGCAGGGTGTACACCAGCAGCACGCTGAGCGCGACCGCCCAGCACAGCGTGATGGCCAGGCCCAGCACCGCCAGCACGCGGCCCTTGAGCGACGCGGCGAAGCGGCACTTCACGGCTTGGCCTCGCCGATCATGTAACCCTGGCCGTGCACGGTGGTGATCAGGTGCTCGCCCAGCTTGCGGCGCAGCTGATGGATGAACACGGCGATCGTATTGCTTTCAATCGCCGAGGTGCTGCCGTAGACCACGTCTTCCAGGTGGTCGCGCGTGACCACGTGGCCGGGGCGCTCCAGCAGCGCCAGCAGCGTGCGGTATTCGTGCGCGCTCAGGGCCACGCGCGCGCCGGCCCGCGTCACCGCGCGCTTGCTGCGGTCCAGGCTGATGTCGCCGTAAGTGTGCACCGGCACCACCTTGCCCTGGCTGCGGCGTATCACGGCGCGCACCCGCGCCCAGAGTTCGTCGACCTGGAAGGGCTTGACGAGGTAGTCGTCGGCGCCCGCGTCCAGCCCCAGGATGCGCTCGCTGAGCTGGCCGCGCGCCGTCAGGATCAATACCGGCGTCACGTCGTAGCGCCCGCGCAGGGCCCGCAGCACCGTCAGGCCCGAATCGCCGGGCAGTCCCAGGTCCAGCAGCACGGCTTCATAGACATGGTCGA
Source organism: Polaromonas sp. P1_H6 (assembly GCF_056405195.1). Lineage (NCBI taxonomy): Bacteria > Pseudomonadati > Pseudomonadota > Betaproteobacteria > Burkholderiales > Comamonadaceae > Polaromonas > Polaromonas sp. P1_H6. Next base: position 2,182 of record NZ_JBFUCN010000033.1, on the reverse strand, counting down.
CCAGCGCCAGGCGGGCGGATGTGGCGTCGCCGACGTGGTCCACCGTCCAGGCGATCTGGCGCGCGGCGTCGCACACCGCTTCGGCCAGCATCGCGTCGTCTTCTACCAGCAGCAGGTGCACGGAAAATCCTCTATCGGGGTTTGCTTGGGGTGGGCGGGGCCGTGGGGCGGCAGGCACTGATCGTGCCGAGGGCCGATTAATCACTTATTAACAGTTCAGGCAACAAATCAGGCGTAGGACGCCGCGTATTTTGCGGCATGGCGGCACCGGGGCCGCAGCGGCGACAATAGGGCATCGCCACGGCGCTCATGCCCGCCAACCCCCGAACCCAAGAAAGAAACGATCCAGATGGCCATCCAGTGGTTTCCCGGTCACATGCACCTGACCAAAAAAGCCATCAGCGAGCGCATCAAGGAAATTGATGTGGTCATAGAGCTGCTCGACGCCCGCCTGCCCGGCTCCAGCGCCAACCCCATGCTGGCCGAACTCACCAGCGGCAAGCCCGCACTCAAGGTGCTCAACAAACGCGACCTGGCCGACCCCACGCGCACGCCGCTGTGGCTGGACCACTACAACAGCCTGCCCAACACCCGCGCCATCGAGCTGGACGCCAGCGAGACCACGCCCGCGCGCCGCCTCATCGACGCCTGCCACGGGCTCGCGCCCACGCGCGGCACCATGGTCAAGCCCATGCGGGTGCTGATTTGCGGCATTCCCAACGTCGGCAAGTCCACACTCATCAACACCCTGACCGGCAAGCGCGCCACCAAGACCGGTGACGAAGCCGGCATCACCAAGGTCGAGCAGCGCCTGGTGCTGGCCGATGGTTTTTACCTATGGGACACGCCCGGCATGCTGTGGCCGCGCATCATCGTTGCCAAGAGCGGCTACAACCTGGCCGCCAGCGGCGCGATCGGCCGCAATGCCTTCGATGAGGAAGAGGTGGCGCTCGAGCTGCTCGACTACCTCATCAAGCACTACCCCGGCTTGCTGGAGGCGCGCTACAAGGTGGAGGTGACGCCCGGCATCACCGACGAGCAGCTGCTCGAAGAGATAGGCCGCAAGCGCGGCGCGGTGCTGTCCAAGGGCCGGGTCAACCTGCAAAAAGCCGCCGAGATCGTGATTTACGAATTCCGCGGCGCCACTTTGGGGCGCATCACGCTGGAGACGCCCGCCGAATACGCGGAATGGCTGGCCGCCGGCCGGTTGCTCGATGCCGAGCGGCAGGTGAAGAAAGACAAGATTGAGACCAACCGGCTGATCAAGTTCAAGAAGATTCCGCGGCCGGACCGATCCGGAGATTCCGGCGAATCCTGAAATTTGCGGAGCGGATGCGCGGCGCTTGATCTTCGTCAAGGCCGACGGCGGTGTTTCAGGCATTCTTGGCGGAGTACCCCACCCGCCGGAGGCCGCCATCCATAAACATGCCAGCGTGCAGATCATCCTCGATGAGCACGCATCCCTTTCCGCCATGCTCCGCTCCATGCTCATGATGGTGGCGCGCGGCCCGGGCGACCATGCGCAGAGATTCTTCGACGTGCTGCGGGCCATGCTGTTCTACATCGATGAATTTCCCGAGCGCTTGCACCACCCCAAAGAATCGAACCTGCTGTTCCCGCGCGTGGTGCGACTGGCGCCGGCGGTCATGCCCATCGTGGAACGGCTGGAGCGCGACCACATGAACGGTGAGAAGGCCGTGCGCGAACTGCAGCATCTGCTGCTGGCCTGGGAACTGCTGGGCGAGCCGCGCAAGCCAGCTTTTGAGCTGCACTGCAAACGCTATGTGGAGTTCTACCTGGAACACATGCGGCTGGAAGAATCGGTCATCCTGCCGGAGGCGGAAAAGGTGCTGGGCGAGGCCGACTGGAAGGAACTGGACGCGGACTTCCTGCAGAACCGCGATCCGCTGGCCAGCCGGCAGGCGGCCGACCCGGTGTACGACCGGCTCTTCTCGCGCATCGTGAGGGAGGCGCCGGCTCCCATCGGGCTGGGGGATGCCTAGCCGGGTCTTGTGCCGGCTTTCCGCGCCCTCGCCCTCTGCTGAGTGTTGCTGGCCGGGGGTAGCCCGGCGGCTACTCACTTTTCTTTTGCTTCGCCAAAAGAAAAGTAAGCAAAAGAAAAGGCGACCCTGGTTGCTGCGTCCCTTCGCTGCGCTACGGGCAACCTGCGGTGCTCGGTTCA
>NZ_JBFUCN010000032.1:0-46904 GCF_056405195.1 Polaromonas sp. P1_H6 | reverse complement strand
CCGTCCTGGCTGGGCCGAGGAGCGCAGACGTAGGCGGATCAGGGATCGCGCTTGTCTGAGCGAAGCGAGTTTGCGCGAGACCCCGCCGTAGTCGAGCACCGCAGGTTGCCCGTAGCGAAGCGTAGGGACCCAGACTGCGGGTCGCCTTTTCTTTGGTGACTTTCTTTTGGCGAAGCAAAAGAAAGTTACTTGCTGCCGGGCAACCCCGGCCAACCGCCCTCAGCAGAGAGCGCACCGCCGGAGCAAGAACCGGCCCTACCCCGTATTGCGCAGGCCCGCAGCAATCCCGTTAATAGAAATATGAATCCCCGTCTGTACCCGCTGGTCAGCCTGCCCAGCCCGATATCGCCGCACCAACTCAACCTGCAAATGGTGCAGCGGGTCGATGTACGGAAAGCGGTGGCGTATTGAGCGCTGCAGCGCGGCATTGCCGGCAAGGCGCTGTTTTTCGCCGGTGATCAGGCCCAGCGCTTCGGCCGTGAGGTGCCATTCGGCTTCGATGGCGCTGAAGATTTTTTTGCGCAGGCGCGCGTCGCCCACCAGTTCGGAATAGCGCGAGGCCAGCGCCAGGTCGCTCTTGGCCAGGACCATGTCCATGTTGCTGAGCAGGGTGCGGAAGAAGGGCCACTGCTTGTACATCTTCTGCAGCAGGGCCAGCGCTTCCTTGCGCGCGGCGGGCGTGCCGCCTTCGTTCAGCATCTGCGCGATGGCCGAGCCGAAACCGTACCAGCCGGGCAGGGTGAGGCGGCACTGGCCCCAGCTGAAACCCCAGGGGATGGCGCGCAGGTCTTCGATCTTCTGCGAGGCCTTGCGCGAGGCCGGGCGCGAGCCGATGTTGAGTTCGGCGATTTCACGTATCGGTGTCGCGCTGAAGAAATATTCGGTGAAGCCGGGGGTGTCGTAGACCAGCGCGCGGTAGGCCGCCATGCTGGCTTCCGAGAGGCCGGCCGCAGCCTGCAAAAAGGCCTTGGTGGCCGGCTTGGTCGGCTGCAGCAGCGTGGCTTCCAGCGTGGCGGCCACCAGGGTTTCGAGGTTGCGCCGGCCGATCTCGGGATTGGCGTATTTGGAGCCTATGACCTCGCCCTGCTCGGTCAGGCGTATCTGCCCGCGCACTGTGCCGGGTGGCTGGGCCAGGATGGCCTGGTAGCTGGGGCCGCCGCCGCGGCCCACGGTGCCGCCGCGGCCGTGGAACATGCGCAGCTGGATGTTGTGCGAGTTGGCCAGCACGTCGAACAGCTCGACCAGCGCGATCTCTGCGCGGTAGAGCTCCCAGTTGCTGGTGAAGATGCCGCCGTCCTTGTTGCTGTCGGAGTAGCCGAGCATGATGTCCTGCTCGGCGCCGCTGCGCTTGACCAGCTGGGCGATGCCGGGCAGCGCGTAGAACTCGCGCATGATGGGCGCGGCATTGCGCAGGTCTTCGATGGTTTCGAAGAGTGGCACCACGATGAGGTCGTTGGTGGCGTTGCCGTCGAGGGTGCCGTGCATCAGGCCGACTTCCTTTTGCAGCAGCAGCACCTCGAGCAAATCGCTCACGGTTTCGGTGTGGCTGATGATGTAGTGGCGTATCGCCTCCTTGCCGAAACGCGCGCGCGCCGTGCGTGCGGCCTCGAAAATCGCCAGTTCGCTTTGCGCATGGGCCGAGTAGTCGCTGCCGACCACACGCAGCGGCCGCGCGTCGTTGAGCAGGCCCACCAGCAGCACGCGCTTGGCGGCTTCATCGAGCTTGGCGTAGTGCGCTTCGATGCGCGCGACGGCCAGCAATTCGGCCACCACTTCCTCATGTTTGTCGGAGCTCTGGCGCAAATCGACCGTGGCCAGGTGAAAGCCGAAGACCTCGACCGCGCGTATCAGCGGGCGCAGGCGCTGGGCGACGATGGCTTCGCCGTGGTGGGCCCGGAGCGAGGTTTCTATGGTGCGCAAATCGGCCAGGAAGTCCTCGGACTTCAGGTAGGCGTTCTGCGGCGCGACGGCGTGGCGCGCGGCCTCGCCGCCGGTCAGGTCTTTCAGGGTGGCGGCCAGGCGGGCGTAGACGCCGGTCAGGGCGCGGCGGTAGGGTTCGTCCTTGCGGTGCTCGCTGGTGTCGGGCGAACTTTCGGCGAGGGCGCGCATTTCGGGGCTGAAATCGACCAGCATGGCCGACTGCGAGAGTTCGCCGCCCAGGAAGTGGACCTCGGTCAGGTAGTGGCGCAGCGCCACTTCGGCCTGCCGGCCCAGGGCGTAGTTGAGGGTCTCGGCGCTGACGTTGGGGTTGCCGTCGCGGTCGCCGCCTATCCACTGGCCCATGCGCAAAAAGCTGTGCACCGGCTGGTTGCCGAGTTCACGCTCGAGGTTGGCGTAGAGCTTGGGAATCTCGCGCAGGAAAGTGGCTTCGTAGTAGCTGAGCGCGTTCTCGATTTCGTCGGCCACGGTGAGCTTGGAAAAACGCAGCAGCCGGGTTTGCCACAGTTGCATCACGCGGGCGCGCAGCTGCGCTTCGTTGGCGGCCAGCTCGCGCGGCGTGAGGGCGTCCTTGGCGGCGTTGTGGGCCAGCGCCAGGGCCTTGATGTCGTCGCGCGCGGTCAGCAGTTGGGCGATGTCGCGCTCGGCATCGAGGATGCTTTTGCGCTGGACTTCGGTGGGGTGGGCGGTGAGCACCGGCGAGACAAAGCTGTGCGCCAGCGTGTTGGAGATCGTACGGGTCGAGATGCCGGCCCAGCGCAGCCGGGCCAGCGCCACTTCGATGCTGCCTTCCTGGGTGTCGCCGGCGCGTTCGTGCACGGCGCGGCGGCGTATGTGGTGGCGGTCTTCGGCCAGGTTGGCCAGGTGGCTGAAATAGGTGAAGGCGCGGATCACGCTGACGGTCTGGTCGCCCGACAGACCCTTGAGCAACTTCTTGAGCGCCTTGTCGGCTTCGGGGTCGGCGTCGCGCCGGAACGTGACCGACAGCTTGCGCACCTGCTCGATCAGCTCGTAAGCGGGCACGCCTTCCTGTTCACGGATCACGTCGCCGAGGATGCGGCCCAGCAGGCGAATATCTTCAACCAGCGGCCTTTCGTTGTCCCGCGAGCGGGTGGAGGCCTTGGGAACGGCGGCTGCGGTGCCGTCCCTGGCGCCCTCACCGGCGTGTTGTTGTAGCTTCTTGGCGCGCGCGGAAGTGACCATCTCTACCCTCTAGTTCTTGATCCTCGCATGCTAGCATTCACTTCCCCCCATGTATTACAAGCAGGTTACGAGTGTCCGCTGTGTCTGAACCCAACCCCCCTGGTATCAAGAAGGTGGTCATCGCCACGCGCGAGAGCCGCCTGGCCCTGTGGCAGGCCGAGCATGTGAAGGCGCTGCTGCAGGCGCGCCTGGGCTGGCAGGTCGAACTGCTGGGCATGACCACCCAGGGCGACCAGATCCTGGACCGCTCGCTGAGCAAGGTCGGCGGCAAGGGCCTGTTCGTCAAGGAACTCGAGGTGGCGCTCAGCGAAGGCCGGGCCGACATCGCCGTGCATTCGCTGAAAGACGTGCCCATGGACCTGCCAGAGGGCTTCGCCCTGGCCTGCGTGCTGGAGCGCGAGGATCCGCGCGATGCTTTTGTGTCTAATCAATTCGCCGGCCTGGCCGACCTGCCGCAGGGCGCGGTGGTGGGCACCTCCAGCCTGCGCCGGCTGGTGCTGCTCAAGGCCTTGCGGCCCGACCTGGTGATACAGCCGCTGCGCGGCAACCTCGATACGCGCCTGCGCAAGCTCGACGAAGGCCAGTACCACGCCATCGTGCTGGCGGCCGCGGGCCTGAAACGCCTGGGCCTGGAGTCGCGCATACGCGCCACCTTCGAACCGGCCCAGATGCTGCCCGCCGCGGGCCAGGGCGCGCTCGGCATTGAAGTGCGCGCCGACCGTGCCGACCTGCTGGCCGCGCTGGCCTCGCTGGCGCACATGCCGACCTGGCTGGCCGTGACGGCCGAGCGAACCGTCTCGCGCGCCATGGGCGGCAGCTGCTCCATGCCGCTGGCGGCCTTCACGCCGGGCGCGGCGGCGGGCGGTGTGATGCAACTCAACGCCGCCTGGGGCGACCCGGCCACGGCCGAGGCGCCCACCCAGGCCGCCGCCGGCCCGCTGGCCCCGCTGGTGCAGGTGAATCGGACCGCCCAGGTGCGCAATTTCGCCGAGGCCGAGGCCCTGGGCGAAGCCGTGGCGGCGCAATTGCGCGCCGGCGGCGCCGTGTGGGCCGGCAAAGGCCCGGACGCCTGATGCCGCGGATGCCGGTGCCTGCGGCCGGTGCGGCCCCCGTCATCGTGACGCGGCCGGCGGCCGATGCGCGGCACTGGGTGGAGCAGTTGCGGCAGGAGGGCTTCGCGGCCGAGGCCCTGCCGCTCATCGCTATCGCCCCCGCGGCCGACAGCGCCGCGCTGGCCCAGGCGCGGCAGGCGCTGGGCCGTTATGCGGCCTGCATGTTCGTCAGCGGCAATGCGGTCGAGTATTTTTTCAAAACTCCCCTGGCAGGCGCTGAAGGCTTGCCGCCCTCCCTGCGCCTGATGGCGCCCGGGCCGGGCACCGTGGCGGCCCTGCTGGCGGCGGGCGTGCCCGCCGCGCAGGTCGACGCGCCGGACGATTCCGCCGGGCAGTTTGACTCTGAAGCCCTGTGGGCCGTGGTCGGTGAGCGTGACTGGCGCGGCCGGCGTGTGCTGGTGGTGCGCGGCGAAAGCCCGGATGCCGCGGGCGCCGCGGTGTCGTCGGGGCGCGACTGGATCGCCCGCCAGTGGGAAGCCGCCGGCGCGCGGGTGGATTTTGTCAGCGTGTACCAGCGCAGGGCACCCCAATTCAGTGAGCAGCAACTGGCGCGCGCGCGCGCCGCCAGCGCGGACGGCTCGGTCTGGCTGTTCAGCAGTTCGGAAGCGCTGGCCAACCTCACGCGCCTGCCGGCGCTGGCCGGCGTCGACTGGCGCAAGGCCCGCGCGGTGGCCACGCATCCGCGGATTGAAGAGGCCGTGCGGGCCGCCGGCTGGGGTGTTGTTGTGGCGTCACGTCCCGCCCTGAAGGACATCAGGGACACATTGGCCTCGATAGAATCCCTTTATCCATGAGCGATCCCTACACAGCCCAGCCCACGCCCCCCACGCCCGACAACCAGCCTGTGCTGGAGCGTGCGCTGGTCGTGGCCGAACCGCCTATCGCGGCTCCCGATGTCTGGCTGGTGCCCCGCAAGTGGGCGCTGGGGGTGGGTGTGCTGGCGGCCGGCGGCCTGCTGGCCAGCGGCCTGCTGTGGCAGAAGCTCGGCAACATCCAGGAAGAGCTGGCGCGCCGCAGCATGGATTCGGGCACGCAGTCCATCGAAGCGCGCGCCCTGGCGCGCCAGGCCCAGGAAGCCACCCGCGAACTTTCGGCGCGGCTGGCCATCCAGGAAACCCGCATCAGCGAGGTCAGCCTGCAGCGCACCCAGCTCGAAGAACTGATGCAGAGCCTGTCGCGCTCGCGCGATGAAAACCTGGTGGTGGACGTCGAGTCCGCGCTGCGCCTGGCGCAGCAACAAGCCCAGCTCACGGGCAGCGCCGAGCCGCTGCTGGCCGCGCTGAAGTCGGCCGACCAGCGCCTGGCGCGCGCCGCCCAGCCGCGCCTGAACCCCTTGCAGCGCGCCATCGCGCGCGACATGGACCGCATCAAGGCCGCGACGCTGACCGATGTGCCGGTGCTGATGCTCAAGCTCGACGAGCTGGCCCGCATGGCCGACGAGCTGCCGGTGGCCAATGCCATGGTGGCCAACAATTCCCCGCGCGCGGCGCCGGCACTGAGTGCGCCGGCACACGCCCCCGCCGTGCGCCCCGGCGCCAGCGCCCCGGCGGCCGACAAGCCTTCGATGAGCCTGTTCGACAAACTTTCGTTCGACGCCTGGTCGCAGCGCACGCTGGACAACCTGCGCGAAGAGGGGCGCAAGCTGCTGCGCGTGAGCCGCATCGAGCAGCCCGAGGCGGCGCTGCTGTCGCCCGAGCAGTCTTTCTTCCTGCGTGAGAACCTCAAGCTGCGCCTGCTCAATGCGCGCCTGGCGTTGCTGTCGCGCCAGACCGATTCCGTGCGCGCCGACCTTGCCAGCGCCGGCGCCTGGCTGGGCAAGTATTTCGACCCCAGCTCACGCAAGACACAGGCCGCGGCCCAGTTGCTGGCCCAGGTGCAGGGCCAGCTCAAGACCAGCGAGCTGCCGCGCCTTGACGAAACCATGGCCGCGCTGGCCACGGCGGCCGCGGGCCGCTGATTTCCCAAAGGCAGGACACACGCATGCGCGCCGCTCTCTGGCTACTGGCCCTTTTTGGCGTGGCGGTTGCCGTGGCGCTGTTCGCGGGCAACAACCAGGCGGTGGTGACCATCTTCTGGCCGCCGCACCGGGTCGACATTTCCTTCAACCTGATGGTGCTGTTGCTGGCCGGCCTGTTTTTCGTGCTGTACCTGGCGCTGCGCGCGGTGTCGGCGGTGTTCTCGCTGCCGGCCGAGGCGCGGCGCTGGCGCGCCCAGCAAAAAGAGCGCGCGATGTACGGCGCCCTGATGGATTCGCTGGCCCACTTGCTGGCCGGGCGCTACATACGCTCCACAAAATCGGCGCAAAACGCGCTGGCGCAGGAAAAAAGCCTGCGCCCGCTGGCCGACCACTACGGCCACGTGACAGGCCACAGCGCCAGCCGCGGCAGCCAGTTGCGCGCGCTGGCCCACCTGCTGGTGGCCGAGGCCGCGCAGTCCCTGCAGAACAAGGGCCTGCGCGACCAGCACCTGCACCAGGCGCTGCAAAGCTCGGCCCCGCGCCACGCGCAGGAAGTGCGCGAAGGCGTGCAGTTCCGCGCGGCGCGCTGGGCGCTGGACGACCGCGATGCCGGCGCCGCGCTCGACTGGCTGGCCCAGCTGCCGCAGGGCGCATCGCGCCGCACGCTGGCCCTGCGCATGAAACTGCGCGCCTCGCGCCATGCGCGGCGGACTTCGCAGGCGCTGGAAACCGCGCGCCTGCTGGCCAAGCACCGCGCGTTTTCGCAGGCGGCGGCGCAAAGCATCGTCCGCGGCCTGGCGCTGGAACTGCTCAACGACGCGCACGACCCGGCGCAGCTGCAGCAGGCCTGGTTCTCACTCGACGAGGGCGAACGCGCCATGCCCGAGCTGGTGGTGCACGCCGCGTCGCGCCTGATGGCGCTGCACGGCGAACCGGAACTGGCGCGTGCCTGGCTGCTGCAGGTCTGGGACGCGATGATGCAGCCGCGCTCGGACATCGGCGACAACCTGCGCATCAAGCTGATCAGCGTGCTGGAAGCCGGCCTGGATTCGCTGGACGCGGCCTGGCTGGCGCGCATCGAGGCGGCACAGCTGAGCCGCCCGCGCGACGCCAACCTGCAGTACCTGGCGGGCATGGCCTGCCTGAACCGCCAGCTCTGGGGCAAGGCCCGGCAACTGCTGTCGCAGGCCGCCCCGGCCCTGCAGGATGTGGCGCTGCACCGCAATGCCTGGCGCGCGCTGGCCTTGCTGGCCGAGCAGCGTGAGGACGAAGCCGCCGCCGCGCAGGCCTACAAGCGCGCCGCGCAGATCTGAGCGGCGCTTTTCAAGATTAAGGCTTGACCACCTGGGCCGCCTTGGCCCGCTGCGTGTACCCCTGGTAAGCCGGCAGGGCGACGGCAGCGATGATGCCTATGACCATGATGACGGGGAAGGCCAGGCCGCCGATCTTGACCATCGTGGTGTTGGGCGGCGGGGGTGCGCCGAAGCGGTTGCCGCCCTTGGTGCCCGGGTTCAAAAGCCAGATCAACCCCACAAAAGGAATCAGGGCCAGGAGCGCCGTCCAGCCGGTCCATCCCATGTCGTGGCTGCGCTGTATCGTCATCAGCACGATGAAGATGAAATAGGGGATGACCGCCAGCACGCCGAGCACGCCGGCTGCTTTGGGGAAGCCGAGGGCGCCGGCGATGAAGCCCAGCACGAGGGCCGCCGCCACCATGAGAATGTAGCTGCCCAGGTTGTAGGCCAGGTAGCGCAGCCGGCCGACCCGCCCCTTGGCGGAAAACAGCTTGACGGGCTGCACGCCCGCTTCATCGGCATAAACGTCGGCCACCACGGCCTTGGGTGCGGCATACGGGTTCACTGCTTCGGACATCTCATCCCTCCTGTTGTTGAGACCCGAAGGATAACCGTTGCCGGGGCCTGTGTGGAGCCCCCTGGAGCGTGTTCTTAAAGCAGCCCGGCGCGCTTGACCGCGTGGTAGCGGTTGACCAGCGAAACGGCCAGTTGCGCCGGCTCCACATCCATGGAGAGCGGGTCCTGGCCGACCACGCGCGCGAAGGCGTCGCGCCGTGACTGCGCGAACAGGTGGGCGGCCGCCACGTCCACCGCGTCCGCGGGGGTGGACAGGGCCTGGCCGGCGATGCGGCCCAGCACGCGCTCGCGCAGGCTGGCCACCAGCACCAGGTGCTGGCGGCGCAGCAGCTTGATCGCGGGGCGCAGTTCGGCCGCGTCCTCGTCGCGGAAGTTGGTGAGCACTATGACCAGCGCGCGCCGTCGCTGCACGCGTAGCAGTTCCTGCGCGGCCAGCAGATAGTCGGAATGCATGGCGCCGGGCTGGATGTCGTGCAGGCGGTTCATCAGAGCGTTAAGGGTGGCCGCGCCCTTGCGCGGCGCGAAGTCGCGGCGCTGCCCGGGCACGCCGCCGAAGGTCATGGCGCCGACCTCGTCGCCCTCCTTGAGGGCGACATAGCTCAGCAGCATCAGTGCGTTGAGGGCCTCGTCGAAATGGCTGCTGCCCTGGCCGTCCTGCTCGGGCCCGCCTTCATCGGCGCGCATGCGGCGGCCGCAGTCGAGCAGGAAAAACACGCACTGGTCGCGGTCGTCCTGGAATTCGCGCACGATGGGCCGCTGGTGGCGCAGCGTGGCTTTCCAGTCGATGTGGCGCAGCGAATCGCCGGTCTTGTAGTCGGCCAGCTGGCGGAAATCGGTGCCCAGCCCGCGCTGCACATAGGTCTTGATGCCGATCTGGGCGAGCCGCCGGTCGCCGGAAAGCCAGGCGTAGCGCGCCAGCGCGGCGAAGTTGGGGTACACGCGCAGCTTGCCGGGCTGGCCCAGCGGCTGCTGCACTTCAAAGCAGCCGCCGCGGCTGCGCCAGCGCAGCTGGGTGATGCCGAAAAGGGCCACGCCACGCTCGCGCGCGGTCACCGTGTAGCGCAGTTCCGCGCGCGAAGCTGGGGGGATGCGCAGGGACTGCGGCAAGCCGTCAAAGGCAAAGCGCGGGTCCACTTCGTCGAAGACGGTGACGGCCCAGGCCCGCGGGCCTTCGTTGACCAGCACCAGCGTGAGCACGGTCGGCACGCCCAGCGAAAAAGCGCCGGGCAGGGTGCGCTCTATGCGCAGCGGCGCCTGCCGCCACAGGCGCAGGCTGCGCCAGAGGTCGAACAAGGCCCAGGCCAGCGCCGGCAGCAGCACGGCGCCGGCCAGCATGGCCACCGTGCCCACCGGCAGGCCGGCGAGCAGGGCCAGGGTGGCGGCCACGGCGGCGCCGGCCAGCGCCTGGACCGTGCCTGCCGTGGGAATCACCAGCCAGCGCATGCGTGCCGGCCTTTAGAGGCGGGGCGCCTGCACGCTGCCCTGGGCGCTGCGCAGCAGGTCGTCCACGCTGAGGCCTTCGAGCTGCGCGTCGGGCGAAATCATCACGCGATGGCGCAGCGCCGGCAGGGTCTGGCGCGCCACGTCGTCGGGGGTGATGAAGTCGCGCCCGGCCATCAGCGCGGCGGCGCGCGCGGCGCGCACCAGCGCCATGGTGCCGCGCGGCCCCGCGCCGGACGAGAGGCCGGGCCAGTCGCGCGTGGCGCGGGCGATGCGCACCGCGTAGTCGATCACCTGTTCATGCGCCTGCACCAGGCTGGCCAGGCGCTGCAGTTCCAGCACCTGCACGTCGTCCAGGCAGGGCCTGACGGCGTCCAGCGGCAGCTGGTTGCCGGCGCGCTGGCCGGTGGTGAGCTGCACGACGGCCTTTTCTTCGGCATGGCTGGGGAAGGCGATGTTGATCTTGAGCAGGAAGCGGTCCAGCTGCGCCTCGGGCAGGGGGTAGGTGCCTTCGGTGTCTATCGGGTTTTGCGTGGCCATCACCATGAAGGGACGCGGTAGCGGCATGGCCCGGCCTTCCAGCGTGACCTGGTATTCCTGCATCACCTCAAGCAGCGCGCTCTGCGTCTTGGCCGGCGCGCGGTTGATTTCATCGGCCAGCAGCAAGTGGGTGAAGACCGGCCCCTGGTGCACGCGCAGCGTGCCTATGCCGGTTTCGCCGCGGGTCGACGGGTCCAGCACCGAATGGCCGGTGATGTCCGAGGGCATCAGGTCGGGCGTGAACTGCACGCGCGCATAGCGCAGGCTCATGGCCTGCGCCAGCGCGCGCGCCAGCAGCGTCTTGCCGAGCCCGGGCACGCCCTCGATCAGCACGTGGCCGGACGCGACCAGCGCCACCAGGGTCTGGTCGACAGCTTCCTTCTGGCCGACCACGGCCTTGCCGACTTCGTGGCGCAGGGTCTGCAGCCATTCGGCCGCGCGTATCAGTTCTTCGTTGGGAATTGATGACATGGTGGTTTCTCGGGTTCAGGGTGAAGAGGCGGATGAAGAAGCGGATGGAGGGGCCGGTGAAGCGGCGGGTTCGCGCGCATCGAGCCGCCGGCGGGCGGTTTCTATCAGTTCGAGGTCGGCGGCCAGCGCGCCGCGGTTGCGCGCCCTGTCGGCCTGCGCGCGTTCCAGCACCTGCGCGTCCAGGCCGGTGGCGCGCGCGATCTCCTGGGTGCGGCGCGCCGGGTCCAGCTGCGAGAAGCGAGGCAGCTGCCGCGCGGCCGACGCGTGCAGCGCGCGAAGCTGGGCCGCATGCAGGGCTTTGGGCCCGTGCATGTGCAGGAAGCGCGCGGTGCCGCGCACCTGCTCGGCCATGGAGCGCCGGTGGGCGGGGGCCGAAGGCGCCAGCGGGCCGAAGCGCACGCCGGCGCGCCACAGGGCCAGTGCCAGGGCCAGCAAGCCCAGCAGCAGCGCCGCCCAGGCCTGGTGCCAGAGCCAGGGCGCGAAGGGTTCCCTGGCCTCTTCGGCCACAAACCAGAACTCGGCGCCGGGGCGCGCCTGCAGCGCCGCGGCGGCCAGCAGGGCGTTGTCGGCGCGCAGCAGGTTGCTGTTGTTCAGCAGGCCCCAGCCGCCGAGTACGGTGACCGTGCCCTGGCCGACCTGCACGCGCACCGCCTCGGTGCCGGCCATGCCCTGCAGCGCCCACAGCGGCGCGGCCTGCCGGTTCACCGGCAGGTACTGGGAGCTGAAGTACGCGCCGCAGGCGCGAAACACCCGGCTGTCGCCGTAACTGGGCACGACGTCGGCGGGTTCCTCGAGCGCGCGGCAATCCGTGTCCTTGGCGGGCTTGCCTAAGGGGCGCGGCGGCATCGCGGGCGGCTCAAACTTGAGGGGGCGTTGCTCCGTAACGGGCAGCCAGCCCTTCAGCGATTCGTGGCCGGCCAGGAAGCCGGGGATCACCAGGTGTCCACCTTGCGCCACCCATGCGCGCAGGCGCTGCCTGCGCTCGGGAAACAGGTCCCAGTTGCGCGACACCAGCACCAGCCGCGCCTGCTGCGGCGGCATGGCGTCCAGGCTTGTGCGCCGCACGACTTTCGCCCCCAGGGCGCCCAGCAGTTTCTCGGTCGCGTACAGCGGGTTGGTGAGGGCCTCGCCCTTGGCCGGCGTAGGGACGTCGATGTCGATCCATTCAGTGGCCGACACCAGCCAGGCGCCGCCGGCCAGCAGCAGCACGCCGAGCAGGATGAGGATCAGCCGGTCCCTCATGGCGCCGCCTTCGCCGGCCCGGCCGGCGCGCCCAGCCGCGCGTCAAATTCATCGCACAGCGCCAGCACGCCAGCCGTGGGCGGCAGGCGCCCGCCGTAGGCCGCCAGCTGCCAGGCCGCCACCAGCCGCGCGAAAAATTCCAGCGACATGGGCGCCAGCCGGCCCTGGCTGAGCGCCACGCATTCGCCCTCGGTGCTGGCATGGCGTATGGGCACCTCGTGCAGGTGCACCAGGCGGGACAGCGCGCCGCGGTAGAGCAGCGACAGCGCGGGCCGCCGCTGGCCGCGCTGCCACAGCGAGGCGACTTCGGAGCCCACGTCGTCGGGCAGGCTTTCGGGGCGTATGTCCAGGCTGCCGATGTGGCTGGGCAGGGGCGCCATGCGGTGGCGTCCGCCGCCGGCCCGTACCTTCACCCAGCGCCGTATGCCCACCACCAGCCAGGCCAGGGCCAGCGCGCCCAGCGCCCACACCAGCAGGCGCGCGCCTTCGGACACTGTGGTCACAAAATCCTTGAGCCAGCCGAAGCTGTCGCGCTCCTTCTTTTTATCTTCGGGTTTTTTCTCCCGGTCCTTGAAGCTCAGGGTTTTTTCTTTCTTGCTGCCGGGCAGGTTGGGATCGGCGCGAACCCGGTCGGCGGCCGACTGCACCTGCTGGCGCGAGGGCGCTTCGCCCGGCGCCGCGGCGGCTGGATTGGCCCACGAGGGCATGCCCATGGCACAGCCCGCCAGCACGGCGCAGGCCACGGTCCGCCGCCAGGGAACGCGTATCGCGGCAGTCATGGGCTGCCCCCGGCCGGCGCGGGTGTGAAGGCGCGGCGGAATTCCTGCTCGATGTCCCAGGCTTCGAGTTCGACGCGGCGGTTCAGGTACATCGCGAAGCCGGCCGCCACGAAGAAGGGCTCGACCAGCCCGACGGCGAAGGCGTAGACCAGCGCGAGGCTGAGGCTTTGCAGTGTGGACTCGGAAGCGATCAGCCAGCGCCAGAGTTCCGAGAGAGTGCCCTCGGGCGCGAACCAGAACAGGATGGAGAGAAGGGCGAATTCCAGCGCGATCTCGACGTTGGAAAAAATCAGCTGCATGCCGGCGCTCGCGCCACGCCGCCCGCGCAGCAGCTGGTCGCGCCGCTTGCGCCTGGCGCCGCCGCGCTGGCCTTCGAGCTGGTCCACGGCCTGGGTGTAGGAGCGCCAGGGCGACAGCCGCCGCCACAGCAGGGTGCGCAGCAACTGCCCGCCCCACACCTGGGCACGCTGCTCCCAGAGGTCTTTCCAGCGCGTGGACTGGCCGAAAACCGCGCGCGACAGGATGAACAGCAGGCTGCGGTCAAACCAGGGCTTGAGGCAGAAGATCAACAGGCCGGGCAGCCAGTAGGCGAACTCGATGGTGCACAGCACCAGCGCGATGACCACCACATACAGGGGCAGGAAGGTGCGCCAGATGGAGCCGGCGTGGCGGCGCACCAGCGCGACACCGAGGTCGGCGGCTTCGGCCATGGGCCGCGGCCGCAGCGCGACGGCCAGCGCATCAACCTGCATGGCGCTGCCCTTCGCCCGCGGGCGCGGCGCCTGCGCGCGGCCGTCCCTGCCAGCCCAGGTAGGCGAACACCAGGGCCCAGCAGGCCGCGCCGGCGCCGTATTTCACGGCGGGGGTGACCCAGCGCGCCGAGGACCAGAAGGCTTCGACGGCGGCGGCGATCAGCAGCAGGCCGATGACGCCGTAGACCACCACGATGGCGTGGCGGGCGGCCAGGCGCAGCGCCTCCAGCCGCGTGTGCCGGCCCGGCGCGATCAGCGCGTAGCCCAGGCGCAGCCCCGCCGCGCCGGCGAGCACGATGGCGGTCAGCTCGAAGGCGCCGTGTGTGACGACGAAGGAGCAGAAGTTCTGCCCGTGGCCGGAGGCGATCAGGTAGCCGCCGACGGCGCCTATCTGCACGCCGTTGAACAGCAGCACGGCGGCGCTGCCGACGCCGCCGAAGATGCCGGCCGCGAAGCAGCGAAAGCCGATGCCGATGTTGTGCATGACGTAAAAGCCGAACATCTGCCAGTCGCCGCTGGCGTCGCGGTTGCGCCCGAAGGACTTGGCGCCGTCGCTGTACATGCTGTCGAAGTTCTGCACCTGGGCCGCGTCCAGCAGGTGCAGGATGAAGCCCGGGTCCCGGTAGGTGGCCAGGCCCGCGGCGAGCAGCGGCACCACGAACAGCAGGGCCGACACCAGCAGGTAGGCCCGGTGCGCGCGCACCGCCTGCGGGAAGTCGACCAGCACCAGCCATCCGAGGCGCGCCAGGCCGTAGTCGTGGCGCCGGTAGATCAGCCGGTGGGCGCTTTGCGTCAGGGTCTCCAGCCGCTGCGTCAGGTGCACGGGGTAGGCGCGGGCCTGCGCCAGCGCCAGGTGTTCGCAGACGCGGCGGTAAAGCGTGGCCAGCCGGGCGCCGTCGAACTTGCGCTCGGTTTCGGCGACGCCGATGACGGTTTCGAGCTCGGTCCAGAGCGGCGCATAGGCCGCTTCAAATTGCAGGGGTGTCATCGCCTCGCATCCCCTTCGCGCCGGCCCATGAGCCATTGCGCCACGCCCAGCAGGCGTTGCGTGGCGCTGCTGCCCGGCGTGCCCGTGGCCAGCACCGGCTCGGCCAGGGCGGCGAGTTCGCCGAGGCGCTCGGGCGTCAGCCGCGTGGCGCGGCCGGCCCAGGCGAGCACCGAGGCCTGCTCGGCGGCGGACAGCGGCCGCGCGGGCGCCTGCGGCGGCGACAGGGGCACCTCGCCGTGCAGCTTGACGGCATCGGTGAAGACCACCAGCGTGCCGGCGGCCAGGTCGCCCAGGCGTTTGCTGTCATTCCGCCAGAGCATGGACACCAGGCCAGCGCCGAACAGCGCGGGCATGAAATCGGCGGCGCGCAGCAGGTTGCGGGTCAGCGAGGCAGCGGGCGTCACCGGCAAGCCCGAATCCATCACCACGCGCAGTCCCATGGCGCGCTTGCCGGGGGTGGCGGCAGCGCGCGTCAGCTCGAACACCACGGGATAAAACCATTCGAGGCCGAAATACGCAAGCAGCAGCACGGCCACCCCGGCCTTGCCCATCACGCCGACCGTGATGGCCACGGCGATGAACAGGCAGCCGCGTATGGCCAGGTCTATCAGGTAGGCCAGCCCGCGCGCGACGATGCCGGCGGGCCGCAGGGACAGGGTGATGCCCTCCGGCGTTTCGGCCGTGTAAAGCGTGTCAAGGCGCGCGGTGGCCACAGGCGTGGGTCTCAGGCCTTGACGACGATGGTGTCGGCGATCTCGTCGTGCAGGGTGCGGCGCGACTTGCGAAAGATCATGAGGCAGTCAATCAGCGAATACACCCAGACCACGGCCATGACGAGGCCGGCCACAAAGCCCGCGCCGTAGCGCAAGGCCAGGCGCGTGGGGGAAACGGCTTCGCCCGAGGGCCGGACAATGCGTATCTTGAGCAGGACCTTGCCGATGGTCTGGCCCCGTGTCGCGAGCAGGTAGCCGTTGAGCAGGATGAAGATCAGGGCGCCGATGGCCATGCTCATCGGGTTGAAGGACCACGCGCCGACTCCTTGCGTGGCCCAGGGGTTGTAGGGTGTCACCAGCGACACCAGCCAGAGCACCAGGCTCTGGAAGACCGTGTCGAGGATCACGGCGCCAAGCCGTTCGACGCGGCTGGCCAGCTGCAGGCCCTGGTTCGCGTCGGCCACGTCTTCCACCACGGCCTGTGGCGGCGCGTAACGCGCATCATGCGTCGGGTTGTCCATCGTCTTCCCCCCTTTGTCGTTTTGTTGGACTGATTCTAGGGCCAGTTTCGGGGCATAAAAAAAGCCCGCATTCGCGGGCTTTTTCAGGGGGTGGCCGCCGMGGCGGCCGGGGTCGGGGCGTTTACTGGCCCGCCGACTTTTCGAAGGGCAGGGACATCGCGCCCAGGTCGCGCTTGGTCTCGACCAGCACCAGCGGGCCTTCGTCGGCCACGACCAGCGGCGGGCGCTCGCGCGGCACGTGCACGGCCTTGGTTTCGGCGGCGATGGCAGCCTTGACCTCGGCGATCTTGGCTGCGTCGGAATTCACCCACTGCAGGCCGGAGGACTGGGCCACCTGGGCCAGCTCATCGAGGGGCAGAGCATAGGACTGGACCTTGGGCAAGGTGATGCCCGCGGGTGCTGGTGCCTGGACCGGTGTGGGCGCCGGAGCGGCCGCTACAGGTGCTGGCGCGGGCGCCGATGCCGCAACGGCCACGGGTGCCGTGTAGGCGGGGGCAGGTGCCGCTGCGGGCACAAAAGGCGCCGCGGGGGTCACGGCGGCCGCTGGTGCCGCATAGTCGGCGACTGCCGGGGCGCGCTCTTCAGGGGCTTGCGGCTGCTGACGGGGCTCGGCAAAACCGGCTTGGGCTGCGTCCACGCTGCCTTCGGCGGGCTGCTGCTCGGTGCGCTCGCCGTTTTCACCGCGTTCGCGGCGATCCCGGTCGCGGCCGTAGCGGTCGCGGCTGCGGCGCTCGCGTGGCTGGCGCTGTTCGTCGCCCTGGCCGTTGGCCGTGGGAGCGATCACATTGCCGGCTTCGTCGAGCACAGGTGCTGCCGCGGGAGCGTCAGGGTTGAAGCCCACAGCGCCTTCGGCGGGGGCGTTCTGGCCTTCGGCGCCTTCAGGGCGGTCTGCACCGCGGCGCTCGCCACGGCGGCCGTTGCGGTCACCGCGTTCACGGCGGCCTTCACCGCGTTCTCCGCGGTCAGCACGCGGCTCACGGTTGCCTTGGCGTTCGCCGTCCTGGGGTGCGCGTTCCTGGCGTGCTTCGCCGGTGTCACCGCCCATGGCGGCTGCCATGGCGGCCTGGTTGGCCAGTGCGAGGTCCTGCTCGACGGCGTCGCGCTGGATGCGCTCACCGCGCTCGCCGGTGCGTTCACCGCCGCGCTCGCCGCGCTCGCCGCGTTCACGGCGGTTGCGGCCGCCTTCGCGGTTGGGGGTGTCGCTGCGTGGCTGGTCGACTGCGCCTTCGGCGCGGGCTTCACCGGCTGGGCGCTCCTGGCGGCCTTCGGCATTGCGCTCACGGCGCTCGCCGCCGCGGCCTTCACCGCGTTCACCACGGCCTTCGGGGCGGGCTTCGCTACGGCCTTCAGCGCCGCGGCCCTCGCCACGTCCTTCGCTGCGGCCGCGGCCACCGCGCCGGCCGTCACGGCCGCCGCGCTCGCCACCACGGTCCGAACGCTCGCCGCGCTCGCCGCCGCGGCCTTCAGCGCCACGGCCGTCACGCCGGCCTTCGCCGCGCTCGTCTTTTTTCACTTCCTTGGCCGCAGGCGCAGGGGCTGGTGCTTCGGCGCCGCCGAACAAGCCCTTGATCCAGCCGAAAAAGCCTTTTTCAGCAGCGGGTGCCGCGGCCGCAGGGACGGGACGGGCGGCAGCAGCCTTGGGCGCCGCGTGCGGCACGGCTTCGGGCTTGGGCGGGGCCACGGGGGCGGGCGCATCGGGCAGCACGCCCTTGATGATGGGCTCCTGCTTGTTGTGCTTTTCCTGGCTGCGGCGCGTGACGGTGGTCGGGTCCTCGATTTCGTCGGCCATCTTGTAGCTGGCAGCGATGTTGTCCAGGCGAGGGTCGTCGTGCTTCAGGCGTTCCAGGCGGTAGTTGGGGGTTTCCAGCGTCTTGTTGGGCACCAGCAGCACGTTGATGCGCTGCTTGACCTCGATCTTGGCGATCTCGGAGCGCTTTTCGTTGAGCAGGAAGGAGGCCACGTCGACCGGGACCTGGCACAGCACCGAGGCCGTGCTGTCCTTGAGGGACTCTTCCTGGATGATGCGCAGGATCTGCAGCGCCGAGCTTTCGGTGTCGCGGATGTGGCCGGAGCCGCCGCAACGCGGGCAGGGGATCGATGCACCTTCGGACAGGGCCGGGCGCAGGCGCTGGCGGCTCATTTCCATGAGGCCGAATTTGCTGATGGTGCCGAACTGCACGCGGGCGCGGTCCTGGCGCAGCGCGTCGCGCAGGCGGTTTTCGACGTCGCGGCGGTTGCGCGACTCTTCCATGTCGATAAAGTCGATGACGATCAGGCCGCCGAGGTCGCGCAAACGCATCTGGCGCGCGACTTCGTCGGCGGCTTCCAGGTTGGTGCGGGTGGCGGTTTCCTCGATGTCGCCGCCCTTGATGGCGCGGGCCGAGTTGACGTCGACCGAGACCAGGGCCTCGGTGTGGTCGATCACGATGGCGCCGCCGGAAGGCAGCTGCACGGTGCGGGCATAGGCCGATTCGATCTGGTGTTCGATCTGGAAGCGGCTGAACAGCGGCGCGTCGTCGCGGTAGCGCTTGACGCGGTGCTCGTGCTCGGGCATCACGTGTGCCATGAACTGCTTGGCCTGCTCATAGACGTCGTCGGTGTCGAACAGGATGTCGCCGATGTCGCTGTTGAAGTAGTCGCGGATGGCGCGGATCACGAGGCTGGATTCCTGGTAAATCAGGTAAGCGCCCTTGCCGCCCTTGCCGGCGCCGTCAATGGCGGTCCAGAGCTTGAGCAGGTAGTTCAGGTCCCACTGGAGCTCAGGCGCGCTGCGGCCGATGCCGGCGGTGCGGGCGATGATGCTCATGCCGTTGGGGTACTCGAGCTGGTCCATCGCTTCTTTGAGCTCGGCCCGGTCGTCGCCCTCGATGCGCCGGCTCACGCCGCCGCCGCGCGGGTTGTTGGGCATCAGGACCACATAGCGGCCGGCCAGGGAAACGAAGGTGGTGAGGGCCGCGCCCTTGTTGCCGCGTTCTTCCTTTTCGACCTGGACCAGCAGTTCCTGGCCTTCCTTGATGACGTCGTTGATGCGCGCCTGGCTGACCGGCACGCCCTGGGCGAAGTACTGCTTGGAGATTTCCTTGAACGGCAGGAAGCCGTGGCGGTCTTCGCCGTAGTCGACGAAGCAGGCTTCCAGCGAGGGCTCGACGCGCGTGACGACGGCCTTGTAGATGTTGCCCTTGCGCTGTTCGCGCCCTTCGATTTCAATTTCGTAGTCGAGGAGTTTTTGTCCGTCGACGATCGCCAGGCGGCGTTCTTCAGCCTGAGTGGCGTTTACCAGCATCCGTTTCATGGGTAGCCTTCCTTATCGTTCTTCGTTTTGATGTCATGTCTGAAACATCAATCACATGCCCAAAATGGGCCAACGACGCCGGAGGGACGCAGTGCGAACGTGGAGGAATTGCCGGAGAGCTTTTGACAGCGCGCGGCCGACCGAAATGAATCGGTCAGCGACGTGGTCTGGGCGTAGGCGCGTGGATGGAGCGAGCAGGGGTCAAACGGGTGGGTGCCGCGCAAAACGCGGCTGCTTGCGCCCACTGGACAAAGGCCGGCGGCTGATTCATGCCGAATGCGGGGTTCACGAATGTCGTGAAGCGCCGCAGGCATATATAAATCAGACTGACCAGTGTTGTCATCAGAGGGCTACCCGTTAAAGGACTTGTTCTCGGCTGGATCCGCGTGCAGCCTGTTGTTCGTGACTTGGGCTGCACACATGGTATTCCGTAGTTGTGTTCGCAAAACGTCGACTCGTCTACCGTGCAAAGACGCTCGCCGCGAGGTGCCTGGCACTCGTCGCTTGCGGGCAATTGCCGGCGTGGGCATCGACCTTCCAGCGAGGCTGCTTGTTCGCCTTTTCAGGGCCGGGGACTTGCGTGGACTAAACTCCAGGCAAATCAACCACTTACAGCGCATCGCTAGTGAAACACATTATAGGGTCAGCAAAGGGCTTGGCAAGGAAACCCGGGAAAACACCGGTATGGGCGTCCGCGGCCGCGTCTGCACCTGCCACCCCGGCGGCGCCCATTCCCCAGGTAGCAGCCCCCGCAGCGCCCCAGGCCACGCTGGTGACCGTGGACGAGGACTACGCCGGCCAGCGCCTGGACAATTTCCTGATCCGCCAGCTCAAGGGCGTGCCCAAAACCCATGTCTATCGCATCATCCGCAGCGGCGAGGTCCGGGTGAACAAGGGCAGGGCGCAGGCCGATACGCGTGTGGAAGCCGGCGACGTGGTGCGCCTGCCGCCGGTGCGCACCTCGGAGCGGGCTGGGCAGAAAGCCGAGGCCATGGCACAGGAAATCGCCCGCCATGGCGCCAGTTCCACCACGGGCGGCTATGCGCCGTCCCGCGAATTTCCCATCCTGTTTGAAGACGACTTCGTGCTGGCGATCGACAAACCGGCCGGCGTGGCGGTGCACGGCGGCAGCGGCGTGAGTTTTGGCGTGATCGAGCAGCTGCGCATGGCGCGGCCGGAGGCCGACTTCCTGGAGCTGGTGCACCGGCTGGACCGCGAAACCAGCGGCATTTTGTTGATCGCCAAGCGGCGCATGGCCCTCAAGCTGCTGCAGGAGCAGTTCCGGGAGCGCGAAACCGACAAGGTCTACCTGGCGCTGGCCGGCGGCGCATGGCCCGCCAATCACCGCGTGATCGACAAGGCGCTGCACAAATACCTGCTGCCTGACGGCGAGCGGCGCGTGAAAGTGGTCGACAACGACCATCCCGACGGCATGCGCTCGGTGACGCTGGTGAAAGTCAAGGCGGCGGTTCCGGCCAGCCCGTTGGCCCCCGCCACGCCCTTCACCCTGCTGGAAGTGACCATCAAGACCGGCCGCACGCACCAGATCCGCGTGCACCTGGCCAATGAGGGCCACCCGATCGCCGGCGACGATAAATACGGCGATTTCGAGCTGAACCGGGCGCTGCAGAAAACCGCAGCCGGCGCGGTGCCGCTCAAACGCATGTTTCTGCATGCCTGGAGCCTGAAGTTCAACCATCCCAAGCTGCGCAAGGTGGTGCACCTGCAGGCGCCCCTGCCGCCCGAGCTGCAGCAGTTTTTACCGGCGTCGGTTTCCTCATGACTCACGATGCTCCTGGAGCGCTTGATCCAAAGAGCGTAGCCGGCCCGGCCCGGGGGAAGCTCAGCGGCCTGGGTGCGACGGTGCTGATGTTCGTCTTTGCCGGTCCTGCCTTATATGGTGTGGCCTATTGCCTGGTGGGGGGTGGCTTGGGGCGCAACGAATTCCGCTGGAGTGAGGCGCCCTCGCTGATGTTCTGGCCGCTTCTGATGGAATTCCTGTTCTGGCTGTCGTTCGGGAATCTTGGGTCCCTATTCCAGGTTCCGCTCCCTACCGTGTTGGCCGCCGTGGCTTTCTGGCTGCTGAACAGGAAGCTGATGCCTTCCTTGAACGCCATGTCCGCTTTCCGTTTTGTTGTGTCCAGGTCGGCGGCCTGCCTGGTGGTGTGCGTGTGCGCTTTTGTGGTCCTGAATCCGTCGACAGTGACGCAAGGGTGGGACGCGCTGTATTTTTACAATCCCCGTATCCGGTCTCCGTACGAAGACTCGGAATGGGGATTTCTTGACAGCTATGGGCCGCTTTTCCATCTGACTTTGCTCGGCTTGGCAGGCACCCTGCTCGGTGCAATTTACGGGCTCTGGTCCTGGTACTTTCGCAAAAGCCTGGGCAACTGAGGCCTGCGCTTCAACTTTTGCCCATGCGCGCGCATAGGCCGGCCTTCCCTAAGACAATATCCCCATGCAAACCCGAAATTTCGACCTGATCGCCTTTGACTGGGATGGCACGCTGTTTGATTCGACCAGCATCATCGTGCGCTGCATCCAGGCCGCGGTGCGCGACGTGGGCGGCACGGTGCCGACCGACAAGGAGGCCGGTTACGTCATAGGCCTGGGCCTGATGCAGGCCCTGGCCCATGCCGCGCCCGATGTGCCGCCAGAAAAATACCCGCAGCTCGGCGAGCGTTACCGCCACCACTACGCCGCGCACTACGACGACCTGAGCCTGTTTGCCGGCGTGTTGCCCCTGCTCGACGCGCTGAAGGCGCGCGGCCACCTGCTCGCGGTGGCCACCGGCAAGTCGCGCCGCGGCCTCGACGAGGTGCTGCGCACGGTGGAACTCAAGGGCATGTTCGACGGTTCGCGCACCGCCGACGAGACGGCCGGCAAACCCGACCCGCTGATGCTGCACGAGCTGATGGCGGAATTCGGCGTGATGCCCGAGCGCGTTCTGATGGTGGGCGACACCACCCACGACCTGCAGATGGCGCTCAATGCCGGCTGCCCCAGCGTGGGCGTGAGCTACGGCGCGCATGAGCCCGACACCTTCGCGGTGCTGGCGCCGCGCCATGTGGCGCATTCGGTGCCGGAATTGCACGACTGGTTGCTGGTCCATGGTTGATCTCGGGCGTTAAGGCCATGGACGAACGGCTAGCCCTGTGCAACAGCCGGGACCTGCTCGAAGGCGGGCTGGCGGTGCCCTTCGATGTGGTCTACGCGGGGCAGACCTGCCGCGCCTTCGCCGTGCGTTTTGAAGGCGTGGTCCATGCCTACCTCAATCGCTGCAGCCACGTCGCGATGGAGCTGGACTGGCAGCCCAACCGTGTGTTCGACGACCAGGGCCAGTGGCTGCTGTGCGCCAGCCACGGCGCCGCCTACCGTCCCGACACCGGCCAATGTGCGGGCGGGCCCTGCCAGGGCGGCCTGATCAAAATCCAGCTTTCCGAGGCGAAGGGGATTGTTTATTGGCATTCTGCTTACAACCTTAAACCGCTACAGTTCTAATACCTCTCTAAACTAACGCCCATGAACGACCCCCATCGCCCCGACCCTCCCATGGACTCTGATTCGCTGCGCGAGTCGGATTTCCGGCCCAACCAGCCGGAGTCCGTTCCGCCTTACGCCCAAGCCAAAAAATCCGCCGCCGACCCTTCCGCCACTCCCGGCTGGGAGCGCGCCACACTGGAAAAACTGGCCTTCGCCGCCCTCAACGAACAAAAGGCCACACGCCGCTGGAAGACTTTTGTGCGCCTGGCCTGGCTGGCCTTTTTTGTCGCGCTGGTCTGGATGGCGCTGCACCGCGGCACGCCCGCCAGCGACGCGACGGTTCCGCACACGGCCGTGGTGGAAATCAAGGGCGAGATCGCCGCGGGCGCCGACGCCAGCGCTGAATTTGTCAATGCGGCCTTGCGCGCGGCCTTTGAAGACGAAGGCGCCAAGGCCGTCGTGCTGCTGATCAATTCCCCCGGCGGCAGCCCCGTGCAGGCCGGCATGATGAACGACGAGATCCTGCGCTTGAAGGCCAAGCACAAGAAGCCGGTCTACGCCGTGGTCGAAGAGACCTGCGCGTCCGCCGCTTACTACATCGCCGTCTCGGCTGACAAGATCTACGTCGACAAGGCCAGCATTGTGGGCAGCATAGGCGTGCTGATGGACGGCTTCGGTTTCACCGGCCTGATGGACAAGCTGGGTGTGGAGCGCCGCCTGCTGACCGCCGGTGAGAACAAGGGCTTCCTGGACCCCTTCAGCCCGCAAAATGAAAAGCAGCGCGTGTTTGCCCAAGCCATGCTGGACCAGATCCACCAGCAGTTCATCGCGGTAGTGAAAGCCGGCCGCGGCAAGCGCCTGAAAGAAACGCCTGAGATGTTCAGCGGCCTGTTTTGGAGCGGCCAGCAGGCCGTGGAGCTGGGCCTGGCCGACCAGCTCGGCAACCTCGACTACGTCGCGCGCGAAGTGGTCAAGACCGACGAAATCATCGACTACACGCGCCGCGACAACGTGGCCGAGCGCCTGGCCAAGAAGTTCGGCGCCGCCATGGGCGAGGGTGCGATGAAGGCCTTCAAGGCGATTCCCGCGCTGCGCTGAGCCATCGAAACCCCGTTTAAAAGCCCGCACCATGCGGGCTTTTTTATTGGTGTGGGGCTTTTTTTAACGGCCTATGCCGAACACGGTCGGCAAGTCCAGCGGCGCCTGCGGCTTGTCGCGCTTCCAGGTGCTGACCTGCGCGCTGCGCGACCAGCCGGCGCCCAGGGTCAGGCCGCAGCTCAATGCCAGCCGGGTGTTGCCCTGCAAAGTTTGCAGCAACGCCTGGAGCAGGGCGGCGTTGCGGTAGGGCGTCTCGATGAAGAGCTGGGTCTGGCCGGATTTCAGGGCCAGCGATTCCAGCTCGCGTATGCGCTGCACGCGCTCGGCCGGCGTTTGCGGTACGTAGCCGGCAAAGGCGAAACTCTGGCCATTGAGGCCGCTGGCGGCCAGCGCCAGCATCAGCGACATTGGTCCGGTGAGCGGCACGACCTCCAGCCCCAGGTCATGCGCGGCGCGCACCACCGACGATCCCGGGTCGGCGATGGCCGGCATGCCGGCTTCGCTGACCAGGCCCATGTCGCGGCCTTCCATGGCAGCCGCCAGCAAGGGGCGTGCGTCGAAGTTGCCGCCGTGGTCGCCTTTTTTGTGAACCTCGCGCGGCAGCTCCTGGATCTGCTGCGACTGCAGCGGCGCGACTAGCGGGTGCAGTGCGTCGATGCGCTTGAGGTAGGCGCGCGTGCTTTTGGCGTTCTCGCAAATCCAGCAGGACAGCCGCGAAGCGACTTGCAGCGTCTGCAGCGGCATCACGTCCTGCAGCGGCGCCTGCACGTCGCAGCCGAAATCCAGCGGCGCGGGCACCAGGTAGAGCTTGCCCTTTGCTGCGGCGCTCATGGCCGGCCTCCCGACAGCAGCTTGACGCCGGCTGCCTGGATCATCCGGCAAGTGCGTATTAGCGGCAGGCCGACCAGGGCCGTCGGATCGTCGTTGTCGATGGACTCCAGCAGCGCGATGCCCAAGCCTTCGCTTTTGGCGCTGCCCGCACAGTCGTAAGGCTGCTCGATGCGCAGGTAGTTTTCGATCTCCTCGTCGCTGAGATCGCGGAACCTGACCTTCACGGGGGCCAGGCTTTGCGCCTCATAGCCGCTTTCGAGGCACACCACGGCCACGGCGGTCTGGAAAATCACCGTGTGCCCGCGCATGCGGTGCAGCTGCTCAACGGCTTTCTCATGGCTGCCCGGCTTGCCCAGCGGCTCGCCGTCCAGGTCGGCCACCTGGTCGGAGCCTATGACGACCGCGCCCGGGAAGGCTGCGGCCACCGCGCGGGCCTTGGCCAGGGCCAGGCGCTCGGCCAGCGCGCGCGGCGCTTCACCGGGCTGCGGGGTTTCGTCCACGTCGGGCGCGGCGACTTCAAACGGGATGTGCAGCCGCTCCAGCAATTCGCGGCGGTAGCGTGAGGTGGAACCGAGGACGAGAGGGCGGTTTGTGGCGGGAGCGGGGGCAAGGGTCATGCCTCCGATTCTCTTACACTGCATCCATGTCCAGATCCCTTCAGCCCAGCCGGCTCAACATGAAAGCGTTCGCCCAGGAAGGCGTGGCGCTCACTGAAACCACTCCGCTACAAAATATGGAGCGCCTTGCCGAGGAGGCGCAAGGGCTGCAGGCCGATTCAACGGTGCAGTGGGAGGCGCTCGGCGAGTTGCGCCCGCGCACCGGCGCCGACGACGAGGTGTGGCTGCACCTGCAGGCCCGAGCCACCGTCCCGCTGACCTGCCAGCGCTGCATGGGCGTGGTCGAGACACCGGTGGAGGTCGACCAGCGGTACCGTTTTGTTGCCAGCGAAGACATCGCCATGGCCGAAGACGACCAATCCGAAGAGGATTTGCTGGTGATGGAGCCCCAATTCAACCTGCTCGCCGTGCTGGAAGATGAATTGCTGATGGCTCTGCCCCTGGTGCCCATGCACGAGGAATGCCCGATCGCGCCAAAGCTGCAGGCGGGTGACATTGCGGAGCCGGATGAAGTGAGCGAGCCCGGGAAAAAGCCCAACCCGTTTGCCGTGCTGGCACAGCTTAAAACCAAAAAATAGTAATTTGGTATTACATACTCAGGCGACAAACCCTTTGAATAAGCCGACATTTCACACGCAACAAGGTGGCGTAGTGAAAATGACGCCGCATCAAGCTATAATCAAAGGCTTCGCGTACCAATGCGGTGAATACGGTGACATGGCGCCCAGGCTGCCATCGGCCGATATTCAGGTCCAGCTGTCTGAACTCGGAATTTGGTGCGTAATTTACCAACCTTACACCCCATCAGGAGCGGATCATGGCCGTCCAGCAAAACAAAAAGTCACCTTCCAAGCGCGGTATGCACCGTTCGCACAACGCACTCACCGTGCCAGGCATTGCCGTGGAATCCACCACCGGCGAAACCCACCTGCGCCACCACATCAGCCCCACCGGTTTCTACCGTGGCCGCAAGGTGCTGAAAACCAAATCCGAAGCGTAATTTCACGCTTTGAGCATGGGCCCGCACTCATCCTGCGGGCCTTTCTTTTGCCTGAACTCCTCATTTTGACTGCACCGGTCGCCTCATGATCAGGATCGCTGTCGATGCCATGGGCGGCGATATCGGCCCCGCCGTGACGCTGCCGGCCAGCCTGGCGTTCCTGGACGGCCACCCGGATGCCGCCGTGGTGCTGGTCGGCCAGCCCGAAACGCTGGCGACGCATCCGTTGCACGCGCGGCTCCAGGCTCATCCACGCTGCCAGATCGTCCCGGCCAGCGAGATCGTCACCATGGACGATCCGATCGAGATCGCACTGCGGCGCAAGAAGAATTCCTCAATGCGGGTCGCGATCAACCAGGTCAAGGATGGCGCGGCCCAGGCGGCGGTGTCGGCCGGCAATACCGGCGCCCTGATGGCGATTGCCCGCTACGTCCTCAAAACACTTGATGGCATAGACCGCCCTGCCATTGCCACCCAGTTGCCCAATGCCCTGGGCGGTGCCACCACGGTCCTGGACCTGGGTGCCAACGTCGACTGCACCGAAGAGCATCTGCTGCAATTTGCCGTCATGGGCTCGGCCCTGGTAGCCGCTATCACTGCCAACCCCACGCCCAGCGTCGGGCTGCTCAATATCGGCGAAGAGGCGATAAAGGGCAGTGAAATGATCAAAAAAGCTGGTGAATTGCTGCGATCTGCCTCCAATTCCGGTGATCTGAATTTTTATGGAAATGTCGAGGGCAACGATATTTTCAAGGGAACGACCGACATCGTCGTCTGTGATGGCTTTGTCGGCAATGTGGCGCTCAAGGCCAGCGAGGGCCTGGCCAGCATGATTGGCGGCTTCATGAAGACCGAGTTCTCCCGCAATATCTTCACGAAAATTTCGGCCATCATCGCCTATCCGGTGCTAAATGCGTTTAAAAATCGGGTTGACCACAGGCGGTACAACGGTGCGGCGCTGCTCGGCCTGCAAGGCCTGGTCTTCAAGAGCCACGGCTCGGCGGACGCCTTCGCGTTCGAGAGGGCGCTGAATCGGGCTTATGATGCGGCTCGGAACAATTTGCTTGAGAGAGTCCGCGAACGTATTGCCCATGCGGCCCCTTTGCTGGTTGCGGCGCAGGCGGCAC
Organism: Polaromonas sp. P1_H6; assembly: GCF_056405195.1. Lineage (NCBI taxonomy): Bacteria > Pseudomonadati > Pseudomonadota > Betaproteobacteria > Burkholderiales > Comamonadaceae > Polaromonas > Polaromonas sp. P1_H6. The sequence goes on along the minus strand of NZ_JBFUCN010000032.1, from coordinate 19,929 downwards.
CTTCCGCCGATACGCCGACCGAGGCCTTCTCAATGCCAGTTGACTCAGCAGTTTCAACACCGGCCACTCATTAATGACCCGTTACTCACGCATCACCGGCACTGGTAGTTATTTGCCGCCGCGCCGACTGACCAACGCCGAACTGGCCGCCGACCTGGCCACCCGAGGCGTGGAAACTTCCGACGAATGGATTGTGGAGCGCACCGGCATCCGGGCCCGCCATTTCGCCGCGCCCGACGTGACCAGCAGCGACCTGGGCGTCGAAGCGGCCAAAAACGCGCTGCAGGCCGCGGGCCTTCAGGCATCCGACGTCGACCTCATCATCGTGGCAACCTCGACGCCCGACATGGTGTTTCCGTCCGCCGCCTGCATCTTGCAGAACAAGCTTGGTATTGCCGGCTGCGCGGCCTTTGACGTGCAGGCCGTGTGCAGCGGCTTTGTTTATGCGCTGACCGTGGCCGACGCCATGATACGCACCGGTTCGGCCAGCAAGGCCCTGGTGATAGGCGCGGAAGTGTTCTCGCGCATCCTGGATTTTTCGGATCGCACCACCTGCGTGCTGTTCGGCGATGGCGCCGGCGCCGTGGTGCTCGAAGCTTCGGAGACACCCGGCATTCTCGCCAGCGACCTGCATGCCGACGGCAAGCACGTCGGCATCCTCTGCGTGCCCGGCAATGTCTCCGGCGGCCAGATTCTCGGCGACCCCCTGCTCAAGATGGACGGCCAGGCTGTGTTCAAGCTGGCCGTGGGCGTGCTCGAAAGCGCGGCGCGCGCCACGCTGGCCAAGGCCAACATGACCGACGCCGACATCGACTGGCTGATTCCGCACCAGGCCAATATCCGCATCATGCAGAGCACGGCCAAAAAACTGAAGATGCCGCTCGAGAAGCTGGTGGTCACTGTCGACCAGCACGGCAACACCTCCGCCGCCTCCATCCCGCTCGCGCTGGATGTGGCCGTGCGCAGCGGCAAGATCCAAAAAGGCGACACCCTCATGCTCGAAGGCGTGGGCGGTGGCTTTACCTGGGGTGCGGTGCTTCTCAACTACTGAGCGGCTCCCACCCATCCGCCAGGCTTTCACAGACAGGTGGGCAATTGAATTTCAAACCGTCCGGTGCATTGGAGCGCCTCGCAGCTGCCTTGCTGGTGCTGGCCTTCGCCCTGGCTGGATGGAAAATCCTGCAGCACCCGCCGGCTTCGCCGTTTTTGTCGGCTCCGGCGATCCAACCCTCGCCGCGCACGGTCCCGCTGGCGCAGCAGCGCTCGCCGGACGGCCGCTTTCGCTTCGACGCGCAGTTTGTCTCCTCTTCCCCCGGCCAGGCCGTGCATGCGGCTTCCGTAGTGGAGTTGCGCGACGGGCGCTTGCGGGCGGTCTGGTTCTCAGGCTCCCGGGAGGGCGCCGGGGACGTCACCATCCAGAGCGCCGTCACGGACGCCACCGGGTCGCGCTGGAGCGCGGAAAACACCTTGTTCGATCGGCAAACCCTCCAGCAAGGCCTGTGGCGTTACGTCAAGAAGCTGGGAAATCCGGTGATCGCCCGCGCGCCCGACGGCTCGCTAACGCTGTGGATGGTCAATGTTTCGCTCGGCGGGTGGGCGGGCAGCTCCATCACCTGGGCGCGCTCCACCGACGAAGGCGCGACCTGGAGCGCCCCGCGCCGCCTGGTGACCTCGCCCTTCCTGAATATCAGCACCCTGGTCAAAGGCGCGCCCATCGGCTTCGAGAACGGCGAAACCGGCTTGCCCGTGTACCACGAGTTCATCGCCAAGTTCGGCGAAGTCCTGCGTGTCAACGCCATGGGTCAAGTGGTCGACAAAATCCGCATTCCCGGCAGCCGCACCAGCCTGCAGCCGGTTGTCCTGGTCTCGGGGCCGGAAAAGGCCCAGGTCTATATGCGCTCGGGCAATGCGGTGGCGCTGATGGCTTCAGGCACCACCGATGCCGGCAAGACCTGGTCGCCCACCCATGCCGGCACTTGGCCCAACCCGGACTCCGCTGTGGCCGGCGCCGTGACGAACACCGGCGCGCAATGGCTGGCCCTGAACCCGGCGCCCCGCAACCGCGAAATCCTGGCTCTGCTGCAAACGGGGGCGGGTGGCTCTTTTGACGGGGTGGAGCCATGGATCGTGGAGTCGTCCGCCAATCCAGAGGTACGCACGTCCCTCGCTGATTACGAGCGCCTGCTGACGCAGGAACTCAAGGCCCGCGGCGCCCGGGACGACGAAGCCCAGGCCTATTTGGCCAGCGCCCGGCGCCAGCTGTGCGGCGGCCAGAGCTGCTCGCAGGAGTTTTCCTATCCCTACCTGCTGCAAAGCCGCGACGGCTACCTGCACCTGGTCTATACCTGGCACCGCACGCGCATCAAGCATGTGCGGCTGGATCCCTTGCAAACCCTTGAGGCCGCACAAGCGGCGCCCGGCTATGTTCCCCCCGGTAAATGATCTGATCGCCTTGCTCGGCATCAACCTGGTGCTCAGCGCCGCTTGCCTTCGCCTGCTGAGCTGGCGGCGTGGCGTCACGCCGTGGACCAAAGTTATTACCGCAGCAGTGTTTGTACTGCTGTGGTGCCCGGTCGGCCCCGCCCGTTTGCCGCTCGTGGCTTATGTGCGCGGCATCAGCTCGGACCTGAGCATTTCCCTGGTGGCCATCGCCTGCCTGGGCATGTACCAGCGGCTGCGCGGTCTCCCTCTGGTGGCGCAGCGTGAGCGCATGGCGGTGAACCTGGCCTTCGCGGCCGGCGCCTTGTTCCTGTATCCGCTGGCCCTGGGCTGGGGTGACTGGGATGCCTACCGGCTGGGCTGGGGCTCGTGGGCGCTCTGGGCGGCGCTCCTGGCGTTGTCGCTGGCGTGCTGGGCGCAAGGTTTTCGGCTGTTGCCTGCGCTGCTGGCCCTGGCGCTGCTGGCCTGGGTGGCCGGTGCGCTGGAGTCGACCAACCTGTGGGATTACCTTGTGGACCCCTGGCTGGCCGTTGCGGCGATTTACCAGTGCACCAAATCGGCGATCGGCTGGGGGCTTGCGCGGCTGCGGGGCACACACCATGGCGCCATGCCATCCTCAGCCTGACCGGCCGCGCTTTAAAAAATGGCTGCTCATCTTCTTAAAATGCAGGCGGATGCTTTTCAGCGATCCAAGAATTCGACCCATGGAGTAATCATTTGAAATCGTTTGCTATTGTTTTTCCCGGCCAGGGCTCGCAGTCGGTCGGCATGCTGGACGCCTGGGGCGACCATCCGGTGGTTGCGCAGACGCTGGCCGAAGCCTCCGAGGCGCTCGGCGAGGATGTCGGCCGGCTGATCAAGGAAGGCCCCAAGGAGGCGCTGGCGCTGACCACCAACACACAACCCGTCATGCTGGTCGCCGGCGTGGCGGCTTACCGCGCCTGGATGGCCGAGACCGGCAGCGCACCCGCCGCGGTGGCGGGCCACTCGCTGGGAGAGTACTCCGCGCTGGTAGCCTCCGGCGTGCTGACGCTCGCGCAGGCCGCGCCGCTGGTGCGCTTTCGCGCGCAGGCCATGCAGGACGCCGTGCCGGTCGGTGTGGGCGCGATGGCGGCCATCCTGGGCATGGAAGCCTCCAAAGTGATCGAGGGCTGCGCCGAGGCCGCGCGCAGCTTCGGCGCCAACACCTCCGAAGTGGTGGAAGCCGTCAATTTCAACGACCCGATGCAGACCGTCATCGCGGGCAGCAAGGCCGCGGTCGAAAAAGCCTGTGAAGTGCTCAAGGCCAACGGCGCCAAGCGCGCCTTGCCCCTGCCGGTGTCGGCGCCTTTCCATTCCAGCCTGATGAAGCCCGCGGCCGAAAAGCTGCGCGAAAAGCTGGCCGCCGTCGATTTCGCGGCGCCGCAAATTCCGGTCATCAACAACATCGAAGTGGCCGTCGAAACCGACGCGGACCGCATACGCGCGGCGCTCTACGGCCAGGCCTTCGGCCCGGTGCGTTGGGTGGAATGTGTCCAGGCCATCAAGGCGCGCGGCCTCACGACGCTGGTCGAGTGCGGGCCGGGCAAGGTGCTGGCCGGCATGGCCAAAAGAATCGATCCCGAGTTGACGGGTGTCGCCCTGTTTGATCCCGCCTCGCTGGCGGAAGTGAAGGAGTTACTGGCATGAGTGAAGTCAAGTTTGAAGGCCAGGTCGCGCTGGTCACCGGTGCCTCGCGCGGAATCGGTGCGGCCATCGCACTCGAATTGGCCCAGAAAGGCCTCAAGGTCATAGGCACGGCGACCAGCGACGAAGGGGCGGCCAAGATCGGCCAGGCCCTCGCGGCTTTCCCAAGCTGCGCCGGCAAAAACCTGAACGTGAACGACGTCACCGCCGCCGAAGCGCTGATCGAGGCCATCGTCAAGGAGCACGGCGGCCTGCAGGTGCTGGTCAACAACGCCGGCATCACGCGCGACATGCTCGCGATGCGCCTCAAGGACGACGACTGGGATGCGGTGCTGGACACCAATCTCAAGGCTGTGTTCCGCATGAGCCGCGCGGTGATGCGCACCATGATGAAGCAGCGCTACGGCCGCATCATCAGCATCACCTCGGTGGTTGGCGCCTCGGGTAATGCAGGCCAGTCCAATTACGCGGCCGCCAAGGCCGGCGTGGCCGGCATGACGCGCGCGCTGGCGCGCGAACTCGGTTCGCGCAACATCACCGTCAATTGCGTGGCGCCCGGCTTTATCGAGACCGACATGACGGCCGGCCTGCCCGAAGAGCAGCAAAAAGCGCTGCTGGGGCAGATTCCGCTGGGCCATCTCGGCAAGCCGCAAGACATTGCGCACGCTGTGGCTTTTGTGGCCAGCCCGCAGGCGGCTTACATTACCGGCCAGGAGATTCACGTCAACGGCGGCATGTATATGTAGCCCTTGGGGCCGTCAACCTGGGGTTTCATGAAAACCGCGGGTTGACAGTGGTAAAACACGGGAAATCGAAGCTGGTTTTTATCCGTCCGGCGCGGTGCTTAGGGAAACGACTCTAACGCGGTAAAATCACGGATTAATTTACAACCCTCAGAGGGAACTATGAGCGATATCGAAGCACGTGTTAAGAAAATCATTGCCGAACAACTCGGCGTGGAAGAAGGCCAGGTCACCAATGAAAAAGCCTTTGTGGCCGATCTGGGCGCAGACTCCCTTGACACCGTAGAACTGGTTATGGCTCTGGAAGACGAGTTCGGCATTGAGATTCCCGACGAAGACGCCGAGAAGATCACCACCGTCCAGAACGCGATTGACTACGCGAACACCCATCAAAAGGCCTGAGGCCGCAGGTTTTCGCCTGTGACTCTGCCGTCATCAAGCCTGAAAAGCCACAGGGCCTTTTCAGGTTCTTTTCAGGATTTCTGAATGAGCCGTCGTCGTGTCGTCGTGACAGGTCTGGGTTGCGTCAGCCCGGTAGGTAATACCGTGGCCGAGTCCTGGGCCAATCTTCTTGCCGGCAATCCCGGCATTGACCTTGTCACCGGGTTTGATGCCAGCAATCTCGCCTGCAAATTCGCCGGCGAAGTCAAGGGTTTCAACATCGCGGATTACATCCCCGAAAAAGAAGCCCGGCACATGGACCGCTTCATCCACCTGGGACTGGCCGCGGCCTTCCAGGCAGTGGCCGACAGCGGTTTGCCCACCGGTGAGGCGCTGGGCGACGAACTGGCCACGCGCATCGGCTGCAATATCGGCTCTGGCATTGGCGGTCTGCCCATGATCGAGCAGATGCACACCGAGCTGGTCAATCGCGGCCCGCGCCGGATTTCACCGTTTTTTGTGCCTGCCTCGATCATCAACATGATCTCCGGGCATGTGTCCATCAAATTCGGCTTCAAGGGCCCCAACATCGCGGTCGTCACGGCCTGCACCACCGGCCTGCATGCTATCGGCCTGTCGGCCCGCATGATCGAGTACGGCGATTGCGACGTGATGGTGGCCGGCGGTGCGGAGTCCTGCGTGTCTCCCCTGGGCATAGGCGGCTTCGCGGCCGCCCGCGCCCTGTCCACCCGCAACGAAGACCCGAAAACAGCCTCGCGCCCCTGGGACAAAGACCGTGATGGTTTTGTGCTGGGCGAGGGCGGCGGCGTGCTGGTGCTCGAAGAGTACGAACACGCCAAGGCGCGCGGCGCAAAAATTTACGCCGAGCTGACCGGCTTCGGCATGAGCGCCGACGCGTACCACATGACCGCCCCCGACGTCGACGGCCCGCGCCGCTCGATGGTGATGGCCTTGAAGAACGCCGGTGTCAACGCCGATGAGGTCCAGTACCTCAATGCGCATGGCACGTCCACGCCACTGGGTGACCTGAACGAAACCAATGCCATCAAAGCGGCGTTCGGCGGCCACGCCAAGGACCTGGTGGTCAGCTCTACCAAGTCCATGACCGGCCACCTGCTGGGTGGGGCGGGCGGCATCGAATCGGTGTTTACCGTGCTCTCGCTTTATCACCAGAAGATCCCGCCGACCATCAACATCTTCAACCAGGATCCCGAGTGCGACCTTGACTACTGCGCCAACACCGCGCGTGACGCCAAGATCGAGCTCGCCGTCAAAAACAACTTCGGTTTTGGCGGTACCAACGGCACGCTGGTTTTCAAGCGCGCCTGATTTTTCCCGCATGCATCGCAAGCCAAACCCTTGACCACACACAACGCCCCTCCGGTTGTTTATCCGTTGGGGCGTTCGCGTTTCCTGGGCGCGCTTTTGCTGTGCCTGTGGCTTTGCGGCCTGTTCCTGACACTGGCCTGGTTTCTCCAGGGTGGCAGGCCACTCGATTGGCGTATCGCGCTGGCGCTTGTTTTTGTGCTTGGCGCCGGCGCCGCGGCCTATACCGGCTGGCGCAACGCTCCGGCGGGCCAACTCGCCTGGGACGGCGAGGTCTGGCGCTGGGAAAGTCCGGGCTACCAGGCCGGCGTCGCCGAGTACGGGCTGTCGGTGCTGGCTGATTTCCAGCATGCCATGCTGCTGCGGCTCGAAAACCAGGCCCATGCCTGTTTGTGGCTCTGGATGGAGCGGCGCAGCATGCCCGAGCGCTGGCTGGACTTGCGCCGGGCGGCTTTTTCGCCGCACAAGGCGGCCGCTGTGCCTTGGCAGCACGATTCACTGCGGATGGATGGGGCACCGGCTGTGGCAGTATCGGGGGCTATGCACTCCATTGACGGCACGCCAAACCTTCCATGAGCGCTGACCTGCCACCATTGCCGGCGGAGCAAGCCATCGACAGCGACGCCATGCTGGTCGAGCGCACCGTCGCGGGTGACCAGAAAGCCTATGAGCTCCTGGTCATCAAATACCAGCGGCGCATCCAGCGCCTGATAGGCCGCATGGTTCGCGACGTGGACCTGGTGGAAGACATCGCCCAGGAGACGTTTATCCGGGCCTACCGGGCCCTGGCGCAATTCAGGGGTGAGGCCCAGTTTTACACCTGGCTGTACCGGATCGCCGTGAATACCGCGAAAAAAGCCCTGATGGACCTCAAACGGGACCCGACTGTTTCCGAAAATTCCTTCAAATCAGGCCAAAGCGAGGAAAGCGATGAAACTTCCCCGCTGGAAAACGAACTAACAAGCTCGGAAACGCCGGAAGCCGTGCTGGCCAGCAAGGAAATCGCGGAAATCATCAATGCCGCCATGGAGGCCCTGCCGGAGGAACTTCGTCAGGCCATCACCCTGCGTGAAATCGAGGGCTTGAGCTATGAAGAGATTTCCGAGGCCATGGATTGCCCCATAGGCACGGTGCGGTCCCGGATTTTCAGGGCGCGTGAAGCGATTTCACAGAAGGTGAAACCCCTGCTGGAAAACCAGAGCGGCAAGCGCTGGTGAGGCCGCAGCACCCAGGAGCCAATCATGAAGCCACGAAGCAAACCAGGTATTTTCAGCCCGTCACCACGGCAGCCCCGCTACCCCCGAACACCACGGACACCACGAACATCATGAAACCGTCTATGCAAACCAGCGAACTCATGTCCGCACTGGCCGATGGCCAGCTGGGCGGGGAAGACTTTGCGGCCGCGCTGCATGCCAGCCGGCACGATGATTCGGCCGTGGCCTGCTGGGACACCTATCACCTGATCGGCGATGCGTTGCGATCGCCTTCACAGGGCCTGCGCGGCGTGGATACGGCATTTTTGAGCCGCCTGAACCAGCGCCTGGCGCAGGAAGCCTCGCCGGGTGCGCAGTCCCGTCCCGCCCAGCCGGCCGTCCAGGGTTTGCCCCTGGTACTGCCTCCTCACCGCAGCCAGGCTTCCAACGACGGAGAATTCCGCTGGAAGCTGGTGGCGGGTTTCGCGTCGCTCGCGGCGGTGTCCGCCATTGCGTGGAACGCCGCCGGCCTGCTGTCGCCCCCCGCCGCGCCGCAACTGGCCCAAGCGCCTGCCTCCTCCCAGCAGGTGGTGGTCGCTTCGCCGCAAGGCCCCATGGTGCGCGATGCGCGGCTTGAAGAACTGCTGGCCGCGCACAAGCAGCTGGGCGGCACCTCGGCCCTGCAGGAGCCCTCGGGCTTCCTGCGCAATGCCACTTTTGAGACCCCTCGCAATGCCGGGCGCTGAACGCGCGCTGCGCCGCGACCGGGCTTTGGCGACACCATGAACCTCAAGCTTCTTCGTCTTCTCGCCCTGGCAGGATGCACGTTGCCGGCCATGGGGCACGTGGCGGCGCAGGCCTCGCCTCCTGCGGCATCGGCCGTGGAATCCCGCAGCATCAACGACTGGCTGATGCGCATGCATGAGGCCTCCAGGAAGCGTTCCTATATCGGCACCTTTGTGGTCTCGTCGGGCGGCGCCATGTCCAGCGCCAAGATCTGGCATGTCTGTGAAGGCGACCAGCAGATGGAACGGGTCGAAACGCTGACCGGCGCGCCGCGCTCCATCTTCCGCCACAACGACCAGGTGGTCACCTTCATGCCCGACCACAAGGTGGTCCGCAGTGAAAAGCGCGAGTCGCTGGGCATGTTCCCGCAACTGCTGCAATCGACCGACAGCCGCATCGCCGATTTCTACAAGGTCAAGCAGGAGGGCACCGATCGCGTGGCCGGCGTCGAAGCCGACATCGTGCTGCTGGTGCCCAAGGACAGCATGCGCTTCGGCTACCGTGTCTGGACCGAGCAGAAAAAGGGCCTGGTCGTGAAGCTGCAGACACTGGACACCGATGGCAAGGTGCTGGAGCAGGCGGCGTTTTCCGAACTGCAGCTCGACGCGCCGGTCAAGATGGACAAGCTGCTCCAGATGATGGGCAAGGTCGAGGGCTACCGCGTGGAAAAACCGGTCCTGGTGAAGACCTCCGCGAGTGCTGAAGGCTGGGTGCTGAAGGCGCCGGTGGCGGGTTTCAAGCCCATGAGCTGCTACAAGCGGCCGGTGACGGCCAGCCCGGCGCCCGGCGAGGAGCCCCTGCAATGGATTTTTTCCGACGGCCTGGCCTCGGTCTCCATTTTTGTAGAGCCTTTCGACCGGCAACGCCATGAGCGCGAATCCAGCCTGTCGATGGGCGCCACCCAGACCATCACCCGGCAACTGGACGCCTACTGGGTCACCGTCATGGGCGAAGTCCCCATGGCAACGCTGAAGCTCTTTGCCAACGGCCTGGAGCGCAGGAAATAATATGCCCCTGGCGTTCCGGCGGCCGGCTCTTTCCGGCGGCGGCCTGGATGGCCTGATGACCAAATTTTTGACGAGGCTGACGATGCTTGAACTGAACTGGAATCCCCTGCGCTCCTGCCTGACTGCCGGCCTGGTGGCCGCCGCTGCCGTCGCCACACTGGTGCCGGCAGCCCCTGCTTGGGCGCAAAACCGCACATTGCCTGACTTCACCGATCTGGTGGAGCAGGTGGGCCCGTCGGTGGTCAACATCCGCACCCTGGAAAAAGCCAAGCCTTCCGCCGGCGGAAGCGCCGACGAGCAGATGCTGGAGTTTTTCAAGCGCTTCGGCATTCCGGTTCCGCCCAACATGCCGCGCACCCCCCGGCCCGACCGCGGTCAGCCCGACGAAGACCAACCGCGCGGCGTGGGTTCCGGCTTCATCCTGACGGCGGACGGCTTCGTCATGACCAATGCCCATGTGGTCGAGGGCGCCGACGAGGTCCTCGTCACCCTGACGGACAAGCGTGAATTCAAGGCCAAGATCATCGGCGCCGACAAGCGCAGCGACGTGGCCGTGGTCAAGATCGAGGCGACGGGTTTGCCGGCCGTCAAGATCGGCGACATCAACCGCCTCAAGGTGGGTGAATGGGTGATGGCCATCGGCTCGCCCTTCGGCCTTGAAAACACCGTGACCGCGGGCATCGTGAGCGCCAAACAGCGCGACACCGGCGACTACCTGCCTTTCATCCAGACCGACGTGGCCATCAACCCCGGCAATTCCGGCGGCCCCCTGATCAACATGCGTGGTGAAGTCGTCGGCATCAACAGCCAGATCTACTCGCGCTCCGGCGGCTTCCAGGGAATTTCCTTTTCCATCCCCATCGACGAGGCCGCGCGCGTATCCGACCAGCTGCGCAGCACCGGCAAGGTGACGCGGGGCCGTATCGGCGTGCAGATCGACCAGGTCACCAAGGAGGTGGCGGAATCCATAGGCCTGGGCAAGGCGCAGGGTGCTCTGGTCCGCGGGGTTGAAGGCGGCGCACCTGCGGAAAAAGCCGGCATCGAAGCCGGCGACATCATCATCAAGTTCGACGGCAAGGCCATTGAGAAATCCAGCGACCTGCCGCGCATGGTCGGCAATGTGAAGCCCGGCACCAAGGCCGTGGTGACCGTCTTCAGGCGCGGCGCGAGCAAGGACCTCTCGGTCACCATCGGCGAGGTCGAGCCTGAAAAACCGGCCAAAAAAGCATCGGGCCCCGAGCCCAAGCCGCCTGTCGCCGGCGCGGCCCAGGCGCTGGGCCTGGTGGTCAGCGAAGTGAGCGACGCGCAGAAGAAGGAACTCAAGATCAAGGGCGGCGTCAAGGTGGATACGGCCGAAGCCGCGGCCTCACGCGCCGGGCTGAAGGAGGGTGACGTGATCGTGGCAATCGCCAACTCCGAAGTCACCAGCGTCAAGGAATTTGAGGCTGCGCTCGCGAAAATTGACAAGACCAAGGCCATCAATGTGCTGTTCCGCCGCGGTGAATGGGCGCAGTACGCGTTGATCCGGCCTTCGCGCTAAACCGCAAACAACCCCGGGTGAGGCCCCGGCAAGGGTGTCGGGGGAGGTCGGTACCGGCCTTCAAGGCCCCCATACCCTGCTGGGGTTTGTGGGTTTTGCCGGGGTTCAGGCCTTTTTTGGCTCCCCGAAAAATATATTTTTGAGAGGCCTCCTGCCTGCTTTTTGTTGGTGACCACTAACAATAAATGGGTCAAGGACGGTTTTCGGTAGAATACCGGCTTGCCTCTGCGTCTTTTGGATATATCGGGAAGCCCAAAATCCCACTTTCGATCTTAATTTTGGGTAATACCCATCGCTCCACAGATCACCCACAAGTTGTCCAGAGACAAGCAGTTTAAAATTGTGAATAAGTTGTGTATAAGATTCCTGTTGCTAGCCTGCAACGACAAAAATATGGCGATTTCGGGACTGTTCGGCTCTGGCTTTTTGCCTACAATGAAGTTCCAACTATCGCAGTTGCCATAGATTGTTGGTTCAGGGCGCGTCGCAATCGACGCGCCCTTTTTTATGGCCCCTCGCGAATTGAGTCCAATCTCTTCGCAATACTTTCAAGTACTTAGGCGTTCTCGTTGATGAATCACATCAGAAATTTTTCGATCATTGCGCACATCGATCACGGCAAGTCCACCTTGGCCGATCGACTCATCCAGCGCTGCGGTGGTTTGCAGGACCGCGAGATGAGCGCGCAGGTTCTGGATTCGATGGACATCGAAAAAGAGCGTGGGATAACCATCAAGGCGCAGACCGCCGCGCTCAAATACAAGGCACTCAACGGCGAGGTTTACAACCTCAACCTGATCGACACGCCGGGCCACGTCGACTTCTCATATGAAGTGAGCCGCTCGCTGTCCGCATGCGAGGGCGCGCTGCTGGTGGTGGACGCGAGCCAGGGCGTGGAAGCGCAGACCGTCGCCAACTGCTACACCGCGCTGGACCTCGGCGTCGAAGTCGTGCCGGTGCTCAACAAGATGGACTTGCCGCAGGCCGACCCCGAGAACGCCAAGCAGGAAATCGAGGAAGTGATCGGCATCGACGCGACCAACGCGATCCCCTGCAGCGCCAAGACCGGCATGGGCATCGATGAAATCCTGGAGGCCGTTGTCGCCAGGATTCCGCCGCCCAAGGGCAACCCCGACGGTCCGCTGCGCGCCATGATCATCGACAGCTGGTACGACGCCTACGTGGGCGTGGTTATGCTGGTGCGCGTGGTGGACGGCCGGCTCGCCAAGGGCGACCGCATCAAGCTGATGGCCAGCGAGGCGATGTACAACGCCGAGCAGCTGGGGGTCTTCACCCCGCACACCGAGCCGCGCCAGGCGCTGGAGTCCGGCGAAGTGGGCTTCGTGATTGCCGGCATCAAGGAACTGCAGGCCGCCCGCGTGGGCGACACCGTCACGCTGATCAAGCCCGGCACCGGCGGCGCGGCTTTCACCGCTACCGAGGCGCTGCCCGGCTTCAAGGAAATCCAGCCCGCCGTCTTCGCCGGCCTCTACCCCTCCGAGGCCAGCGAGTATGAGTCCCTGCGCGATGCGCTGGAAAAGCTCAAGCTCAACGACGCCTCCCTGCACTATGAACCGGAAGTCAGCGAAGCCCTGGGTTTCGGCTTTCGCTGCGGTTTCCTGGGCCTGCTGCATATGGAGATCGTCCAGGAGCGGCTGGAGCGGGAGTTCGACCAGGACCTGATTACGACGGCGCCCAGCGTGGTCTATGAGGTGCTCAGGTCCGACGGCGAGACCATCAAGGTCGAGAACCCGTCCAAAATCCCGGACGCCGGGAAAGTCAACGAGATCCGCGAACCCATCGTCACCGTGCACTTATATATGCCGCAAGACTATGTGGGCGCCGTCATGACGCTGGCCAACCAGAAACGCGGCATCCAGCTGAACATGGCCTACCACGGCAAGCAGGTCATGCTGACCTATGAGATGCCGCTGGGCGAGATCGTGCTGGACTTTTTCGACAAGCTCAAATCCGTCTCCCGCGGCTACGCGTCCATGGACTACGAATTCAAGGAATTCCGGGCCTCCGACGTGGTGAAGGTCGACATCCTGCTCAACGGCGAGAAGGTGGACGCGCTGTCCATCATCGTCCACCGCAGCCAGTCTGCCTATCGCGGGCGGGCGGTGGTGGCCAAGATGCGCGAGATCATTTCGCGCCAGCAGTTCGACGTCGCAATCCAGGCGGCCATCGGGGCCAACATTATTGCGCGTGAGACAATCAAGGCACTGCGCAAAAACGTGATCGCCAAGTGCTACGGCGGCGATATTTCACGCAAGCGCAAACTCCTAGAGAAACAAAAAGCGGGTAAAAAACGCATGAAACAAATCGGTTCCGTTGAAGTACCCCAGGAAGCTTTCCTGGCCATTTTGCAGGTGGAAGACTGATGCGCGGCGCAATGAGCACGATCACCGCCGTGGTGCTGGCGGCCTTTGTGGGCTACGGCGCCGCCTGGTACTTCGGCGCCGTCGAAGGCAATTTCTCCCTGCTGCTGTTCCTGGCGTCTGTGGTCACCGGCATTTACTGGCTGGCCGAACGCTTTTATTTCCTGCCGCAGCGCTACAAGGCCGCCGCGGCGCTCGAGGAAAGCGCCGCCAGCCGGCAGGCCGAACTGGCCAAAAAAGGCATTACCCAGATCGACAACATCAACTTCGGCGAGGCCCGGGCCCGGCTCATCATGCAGCCCTGGTGGCTGGACTGGACGGCGGGCCTCTTCCCGGTGATCGTGGTGGTCTTCCTGCTGCGCTCCTTCCTGTTCGAGCCCTTCAAGATCCCTTCGGGCTCGATGATCCCGACCCTGCTCGTCAACGACCTGATCCTGGTCAACAAATTCCACTACGGCGTGCGCCTGCCGGTGCTGAACATCAAGGTCATTAACAACCAGAGCCCGCAGCGCGGCGACGTGATGGTGTTCCGCTACCCGCCAAAACCCAGCCTGGACTACATCAAGCGCGTGGTCGGCGTGCCGGGGGACGAGGTTGCCTACATCAACAAGAAGCTGACCATCAACGGCAAGCCCTTGCCCAAGACGCCGCTGCCGGATTTCTTCGATGAAGACGTGCTGCGCTACGCCAAGCAGTTCGAGGAGGTCAACGGCGCCCGCAAGTACCGGTTGCTGAATGACGACACACGGCGCGCCGGACTGGATGAGCGTGAGGTCATGGACTTTCCTTTCAAGCAAAATTGCCGTTACAGTAGCGAGGGCATGGTCTGCAAGGTGCCTGAGGGGCAGTACTTCATGATGGGCGACAACCGCGATAATTCGCAGGATTCGCGCTATTGGGGCTTTGTCCCGGAGGCCAATATCGTGGGCAAGGCCTTTTTTGTCTGGATGAATTTCGGCAACCTCAAACGTATCGGCTCTTTCGAATAAGGTCATGGGCGGTGTCGCCGTCCCGATAGTGAGCCGGAAGATTTTTTAGTCGGAGCGGAGAAAAAATGAAACATCAGCAACGCGGCCTTTCCTTCATCGGCCTTCTGTTTTTCTGCGTCATCCTGGTCTGCGCGGGTATTGTGGCCGCCCAGGTTTTCCCCACCCTGGTGGAGCTCCAGGCCATCACCAAGGCCGCCAACAAGGCCAGGGACGGCAATACCGTCGCCGAAGTCCGGATCATTTTCGACAAGGCGGCCCAGATTGACGACATCAAATCGATCACTGGCAAGGACCTGGAAGTGACCAAGGACGGCGATAAAACCGTGGTGGCTTTCGCCTACACCAAGGAAATCCACATGGCCGGCCCCGCCTTCTTGCTGCTCAAGTACAGCGGCAAATCCAAATAAGTGCGAGCCAGCGCCACATCGAGTCCGGGCCTGCCAGCGCTGCAAAAGCGCCTGGAGCATGAGTTCTCCAATCCCAAACTGCTGCTGCAGGCGCTGACGCACCGCAGTTTTTCGTCCGACCATAACGAGCGCATCGAGTTCCTGGGCGATTCCGTCCTGAACCTTGCGGTGGCCGGCTTGCTCTATGAACAGCTGAGTGAGCTGCCCGAAGGCGACCTGTCCCGCGTGCGCGCCAACCTGGTCAAGCAGGACACCCTGCACAAGCTGGCGGTGGTGCTGGGTCTGCCCGACATGGTGCGCCTGGGTGAGGGCGAGGCCAAGTCCGGCGGCCACAAGCGGCCTTCCATCCTCGCCGACGCGCTGGAAGCCGTGATAGGTGCTGTTTACCTCGATGCGGGCTTTGAAACCGCCAATCAGCTGGTGCGCCGCCTTTTCAAGGACGTCGAGATCAACCCCCAGATGCAGGCCATCGGCAAGGATCCCAAGACCGAATTGCAGGAGTGGTTGCAAGGGCGCAAAATGAACCTGCCCATCTACCGCGTGGTGGGCACCATGGGCGCCGCCCACAAGCAGACATTCGACGTCGAGTGCGAAATCGCCGAATTCGGGCGGGCCGAGCGCGGCATAGGCGGTTCGCGCCGCGCCGGCGAGCAGGCCGCCGCCGCGGCCATGCTGATGTTTGTCAAGACGCTGGAATCCTGACTCCGCGCCCGCGGCCGCCCGGGGACGCAGGCCAACACACCAAGATTATGAGTACAGGTAAAAAAGAACCCAAGAAACCCGCGACGGCCTCGGCAGTCGCCCCGGCCGCCAAGCCCAAAGCGCGGCAGGCCAAAGCCCTGGAGGCTGCGCAGCCGCCCGACGCGCTTGAAGCCATGCTGGCGCAAGCCCTGTCCTCGCGCGGCGCGGCCGTGCCCGCCCCCGGCACGCCGGCTGCCGGCGAGCAGCGCTGCGGCCTGATCGCCATTGTCGGCAAGCCCAACGTGGGTAAATCCACCCTGCTCAATGCTTTGGTGGGGCAAAAAATCAGCATCACCTCGCGCAAAGCCCAGACCACGCGCCACCGCATCACCGGCATGCGCACGGTCAAGGCAACACAGTATGTATTCGTGGACACGCCGGGTTTCCAGACCCGGCACGGCAACGCGCTGAACCGCTCGCTGAACCGCACCGTGGTGGGCGCCGTCAACGACGTGGACCTGATTGTCTTTGTGGTCGAAGCCGGGCAGTTCAACCAGGCCGACGCCAAGGTGCTGGCCCTGCTGCCTGAAAAAACGCCCGCGATCCTGCTGGCCAACAAATTTGACCTGATACACCGGCGCGCAGAGATCGCCCCCTGGCTTAAGGAAATGCAGGAGCGGCACAATTTCGCCGAATTCGTGCCCATGTCGGCCAACAACGCCAAGGACATCGAGCGGCTGTTCGGCATTTGCGAAAAATACCTGCCGGTCCAGCCCTGGATGTACGGCGCCGACGAGCTGACCGACCGCAGCGACCGCTTCATGGCCGCTGAAATCATCCGCGAAAAGTTGTTCCGCCTGACCGGCGACGAGCTACCTTACACCTCCACCGTCATCATCGACCAGTACGAGGAGGAGGGCGCCCTGCGCAAGATCGCCGCCACCATCGTGGTCGAGCGCGACGGCCACAAGGGCATGATCATTGGCGAGAAGGGCGAAAAGCTAAAACGCATAGGCACCGAAGCCCGGCATGAGCTTGAGACCCTGACCGGCGGCAAGGTCTTCCTGGAGATCTGGGTGAAAGTCCGCTCCGGCTGGGCCGACGATGAGGCCAGAGTCAAGACTTTTGGCTACGAGTGAGTGGGGTCGCGGTGCGCATGGTCACCAAACGTATAGGAGATGAACCTGCCTATGTCCTGCACCGCTACGACTGGAGCGAGTCCAGCCTGATCCTGGAAGTGTTCACGCGCAAGTACGGGCGGGTGGCGCTGGTGGCGCGGGGAGCCAAAAAGCCGAGTTCCAGTTTCCGGCCGATTTTGCTGCCTTTGCAGCCGCTGCACATCGCTTTTGGCGGCGACGCTGAAATCCGCACCCTCAAGAGCGCCGAATGGCAGGGCGGCCACGTGATGCCGACGGGCGATGCGCTGCTGTCGGGTTATTACCTCAATGAGCTGCTGATGCGCCTGATGGCCCGTGACGATCCGCACCCGGTGCTGTTTGACGCCTATGCGGCCACGGTGCAGCTGATTGCCGCGCAGAGCGCCGAGACCCTGCAGCTGGCGCTGCGCGCGTTTGAGTTGCGCTTGCTGCGCGACATCGGCCTTTTGCCCCTGCTGGACGCCGAAACCGCCACGCTGGCGCCGCTGGACCCGGACACCCGCTACGTGCTGGTGCCCGAAGCCGGCCTGCGCCAGGCGCACGACGACGACCGCGTCAGCCTGCCCGGCGGGCAGTGGCAGGCGCTGCAGCAGGCGTTGGGCGACGAAGCCTTGTTCTCCGACACTGTGCGGGCCTGTATCCCCGGCTTCAATGAGCTTAAAACCCAGTTGCGCGCCCTGCTGCACTACCATTGCGGCGTGAAGGTCCTGAAAACCCGGCAAATGATGATGGATCTGCAAGCTTTTTAACGAGCCACCCATGAAACTCCTTTCGCCCGTTCCCATCGTGTCCCATGCGTACGGCAAGACCGCACTGTCGGTCAACGTCAACAAGGTGGCCTTGCTGCGCAATACCCGTCACCTGGACATCCCCAGCGTGCGCCGCGCCGCCGAGCTGTGCCTGGAGGCCGGCGCCCAGGGCATCACGGTGCACCCGCGGCCCGACGAGCGCCACATCCGCCCCGACGACGTTTTTGAGCTCGCTGCACTGATGAAAGACTGGCCGGATCGCGAATTCAACATCGAAGGCAACCCCTTCCAGAACCTCATGGGTTTTGTGCATGACCTGGCCGCCCGGGGCCTGCCGCTGCACCAGTGCACCTTTGTGCCCGACAGCGAAGACCAGTTCACCAGCGACCACGGCTGGAATTTCCCCGAAGATGCCGAGCGGCTGCGGCCCCTGATCCAGCAAGTGCATGACCGCCGCGTGCGCGTCAGCCTCTTCATGGACCCGGTGCCGGAAGCCATGGCAGCCGCCAAAGCCGTGGGCGCCGACCGGGTGGAGTTTTATACGGAAAGCTATGCGCGCGCCTGGGGAGGCCCTGAAAAAGCGCAAGTCCTGGCCCGCTTTACCGAAGCCGGGAAGGCCGCCGCGGCCGCCGGCCTGGGTATCAACGCCGGCCACGACCTGAGCCGCGACAACCTCACCGAGTTCGTGCGCGAAGTGCCCGGCGTGCTGGAAGTGTCCATAGGTCACGCCCTGGTCGCCGACGCGCTGGAGCTGGGTTATGCCGCCACTGTCAGGGGCTACCTGGCCTGCATAGACCGCGCATTTGCACCGGCATGATCTACGGAATCGGTACTGATATTTGCGACGTGCGCCGCATTCGCGCCAGTCTGGAAAAGCACGGCGAGCGCTTTGCCAAAAAAATCCTGGCCGACGGCGAGCTGGCCACCTGGAAAGAGCGCAGCGCGCGCTGGCCGGACCGCGGTGTCAGCTACCTGGCCACGCGCTTTTCCGCGAAGGAGGCCTTCAGCAAGGCGATCGGCATGGGCATGCGCATGCCCATGACCTGGCGCTCCTGTGAAATCGCCAAGGCCGCCAGCGGCAAACCCGAAATAGTGCTGCACGGCGCGCTCAAGGCCTGGTTCGAGTCGCGCGAGCTCACGGCCCATGTCACCGTGACCGACGAGACCGATTACGCCGCCAGCTTCTGTGTGGTGGAAAAACGCACCTGACCCCAACCTCCGGATTTCCTTATGACCCAGCACGCCCCCCTCATCATCGACATCGACGGTCTATCGCTCACCAAAGCCGACCGCCGGCGCCTCAAACACCCGCTGACCGGCGGCATCATCCTGTTTGCCCGCAACTGGAAAGACCGCCGGCAGCTGTCCGACCTGTGCACCGAGATCAAGGACATCCGCGAAGATCTGCTGATCTGCGTCGACCACGAAGGCGGCCGCGTACAGCGCTTCAAGACCGATGGCTTCACACACCTGCCACCCATGCGCGAACTGGGCCTGCTGTGGATGAAAGACCAACTGGCCGCCACCAATGCCGCGACCGCCTGCGGTTATGTGCTGGGCGCTGAGTTGCGCGCCTGCGGCGTCGATTTCAGCTTCACGCCCGTGCTGGACCTCGATTACGGTGAAAGCGGCGTGATCGGCGACCGTGCTTTCGGCCGCGACCCGCGCGTCGTCACGCTGCTGGCCAAAAGCCTGATGCACGGTCTGCTGCAGGCCGGCGTCGCCAACTGCGGCAAACACTTCCCCGGCCATGGTTTCGTCAAGGCCGACTCCCACACCGACATCCCGGTCGACAAGCGCAGCCTGAAAGCCATCCTGGCCGACGACGCCGCACCCTACGGCTGGCTCAACACCACACTCAGCAGCGTCATGCCCGCCCATGTGATCTACCCCAAGGTCGACGCCCGGCCGGCCGGATTTTCCAGCCAGTGGCTGAACTTCATCCTGCGCAGCCAGCTGGGCTTCGGCGGCGCGATTTTCAGCGACGACCTCAGCATGGCCGGCGCCCGCCTGATCGGCGGCAAAGAGGTGAGCTATACCGAAGCCGCGGTGACGGCGCTCAACGCTGGCTGCGACATGGTGCTGCTGTGCAACCAGTCCGTGGGCGAGGGCCAGCCCGTCGACGAACTGCTGGACGGCATGGCCGAGGCCCTGCTCAAGGGCCAGTGGGAAGCCATGGAGGCCAGCGAGTTGCGGCGGCTGGCGTTGCTGCCGCAGGGGAGGGGGGTTGGGTGGGATGAGTTGATGGTGCAGCCGGCGTATATGCATGCTTTGGGGTTGATTCCTTAGGCCGTTTCCTGTTCTAGCGTTTTGCCCTCTGCTGAGTGTTGCTGGCCGGGGGTAGCCCGGCGGCTACTCACTTTTCTTTTGCTTCGCCAAAAGAAAAGTAAGCAAAAGAAAAGGCGACCCTGGTTGCTGCGTCCCTTCGCTGCGCTACGGGCAACCTGCGGTGCTCGGTTCA
>NZ_JBFUCN010000031.1:0-47132 GCF_056405195.1 Polaromonas sp. P1_H6 | reverse complement strand
CGGTTCAGGCGGGGTCTCGCTAAACTCGCCTTCGGCTCAAACAACGCGATCCCTGATCCGCCTGAACCTGCGCTCCTCGGCGCATCCACAAGGGGTGGGGAAGGAATACCAATACCTAAGAAACAAGGACTCGCCACGGCGAGTCCTTGTTGTCTTGGTTTGTTCTTTGTATTTCTATCTTCCGTTCCCGCTTCCGCTCCCGATTGCCCCGTCCTGGCTGGGCCGAGGAGCGCAGACGTAGGCGGATCAGGGATCGCGCTTGTCTGAGCCGAAGGCGAGTTTGCGCGAGACCCCGCCGTAGTCGAGCACCGCAGGTTGCCCGTAGCGCAGCGTAGGGACCCAGACTGCGGGTCGCCTTTTCTTTGGTGACTTTCTTTTGGCGAAGCAAAAGAAAGTTACTTGCTGCCGGCAACCCCGGCCAGCAGCACTCAGCCGAGAGCGCGCCGTCGGAACGCGGACCAGCCTAGCCCACTGGGGAACAGAACCCGAATTTCATGCGCCGCGAGCACGTCCACCTTTCTCAGCCCAGGTCCTCGTCCACCGAATCTGCATAACCCGCAACATGACAAGCATCCCCAAAGCCAACGCGGCAAAAAAGAAGAACCCCCACATATAGGTACCAGCATATTGCTTGGACACCCCCATGGCATTGGGCACCAACCCACCGCCGAGCGCACCGATCTCCCCAATCATCGAACCAGCCACCGCAGTAGCCAGCGGCCATCGCAAAGGCACCAGTTGAAAGAGCGCACCGTTACCCGCGCCCAGGGCGGCAAAGCACAGCATCACCAGAAGCGTGGTGGCCACAAGAGAGCCGCCGGCCAGGCCGCAGGCGACCAGGGTGGCGGCGATGGTGAGCAGCACCACGCTCAGGGTGTTGACGCCGCCCCAGCGGTCGGAAATCCAGCCGCCGAAGATTCGCAATGCGGCGCCCATGAAGGCCGCCAGCATGGACAGCTGGCCCGCCTGCACCTTGCTGACGCCGAACTGGTCGTAGTAGTAGGAGGGCAGGAAGGTGGCCAGGCCGATAAAGCCGCCGAAGCTCACCGCGTAGATCAGGCTGAAGGCCCAACCGTCTTTTTCGAACAGGCAGGCGACGTGCTCGCGCAGCGTGGCGTGGCTGTCCACGTCGTCGGGTTCCTTGGCAAACACGATCATGGCGATCAGCGGCAGCAGCATGGCCACGGCGGCGATGCCGTAGACCGACTGCCAGCCGAAGCGCTGGGCCAGCGCGGGCGCCACCAGCACCGAGACGGCGGTGCCGACGTTGCCGGCGCCGACCAGGCCCATGGCCAGGCCCTTGTAGCGCGGCGGGAAGGAGCCGGAGCCGAGGCTGAGCGCGACGCCGAAGCTGGCGCCGGCGATGCCGAGCAGGACGCCCATGGCCAGCAGGCTGCTGTAGGAGTCGACCACGAAGTAGCCGAACAGCAGCGCCACCATGATCAGGCCCATTTCCACCAGCGTGGCATTTTTGCGGCCTATGTACTGGGCCAGCACGCCCAGCGGAAAGCGCATCAGCGCGCCGGCGAAGATGGGCACCGAGAGCATCACGCCCTTTTGGGTGGGCGAAAGGTTATAGGTCTCGGAAATAAAGGGCGCCATGGCCCCGTTCATGACCCAGATGCAACATGAGAAGGCGAAGTAAAAAAACGCCGCCCCCAGCGTGGGCGCGTGACCGGCCTTGAGAAAACTACGAAACCCCGCCATGGTGCAAGTTCTTTCTGTGAAGATGGTTGATTCACAGAATCAGTGCAAAAAGGGTGCCACCATGGGGCATGCAAAACGCACCCTTGAAGCGCGGTTTTGGCCCTGGTTCCTGTTTATTTTGGTGCGCCGCACAAAATACGTGCACCAAGGCCGCCCTGGCAGGCCTGGCGGGTAGTCAGTTCTTGCGGTCCATGTCGACGCACACCATGGCCGAATAGTGGTTCCAGCGCAGCGTGATGACATAGGGGCGGGTGCGCACCCGGGCTTTCATGCCCTGCGTGCCCTGCATCTTGACCGGCACCGAGATCTGCAACTCGGACCCCAGGGCCTTGCGCGCGTTGCCGGCCAGCGTGTTGGCGATCTCGCCCACCGCGTCCAGCAGGTTGCCGTCGCTGAGGTCGGTCTCATGCTGCAGCAGCAAAATCTCGCGCACCAGCTTGCCCGGCATGGAGACCATCACATGGCCGTTGTGGCTGCCTGAAAAGGCCACGATGCCGTTGAATTCAAAGCCTTCGATATCGCCCGTGCCGAGGTAGGCCGAGGTGATTTGCGGCTCCTGCCGGGTCGTGACTTTCAGGTAATGCCGGATCGAGTCGACAAACAGCTTGAGGTCGGTTTCGTTGAGTGTGGCCACAGCGGTCTTCCTTAACGCATGTCGGCGATGTCGAGCAATGCCATCTGCAGCTCTTCATCGGTGAAAGGTTTGGCGACAAAGCCCCGCGCGCCCAGTTTGAGCGCCTGGATGGCCGTCGATTTGTCGCTGAGCGCGCTGACCACCAGGATCTTGACCGTCGGGTCCAGCTTGAGCAGCGCGGAAATGCATTCGATGCCGTCCATCTCGGGCATGGTCAGGTCCATGGTGACGACTTCGGGCCGCGTGGCCCGGGCCAGCCGCACGGCTTCGTGGCCGTTTTTGGCCAGGCCCGCGAGCACGATGCCCTTGATGCCGCCGTTTTGCACCACGCGCGAGATGCGCGTGCGGATCATGTTGGAGTCGTCAACAATCAGCAGTCGCATGGTGAGCCTCCTTTTGCGATTGAGGTGGGGGTTGGTTTGGGATGTGGGTCATGTCATGCGGCCTCAGGAAAACACGACCCGGAACTCGGTGTGCTGGCCGGGCGTGCTGGACAGCAGCAGGCGCGCGCCCAGGCTCTGCACGTTGGCTTGCACCAGGTCCAGGCCGACGCCGCGGCCGGCATGCCGGGACGTTCCGCCGGCGGTGGAGAACCCGGGCTTGAAGATGTTCGCGACGATCTGCCTGTCGCTGAAACTCTCCAACTGCTCGGCGTTGTACCAGCCAAGTTCCAGCAGGCGCCGCCGCATGTCGGCTGCCTTCAGGCCGGCGCCGTCGTCGCGAACGGTGAGCTGCCACTGCCCGGCCTCGTCCTGGCCCAGCGCCACGCTGACCTGGCCTTCGGCGGCTTTGCCGGCGGCCTGCCGCGCGGCGGGTTTTTCCACGCCGTGCACCACGGCGTTGCGCAGCAGCTGGATGGCGATCTCACGCACCAGGTGCATTTTGGCCGGCGGTATATCGGGTGTGCCGGCCATGCGCAGGTCGGTGTTCACGCGTTTGCCGCAGTCAGCGGCCACCTCGGCCGCCAGTTGCGCAAGCGCGGTGTTGAGACCCTGTGGCGAGTCGCCTGAGCCGGACGCTGCGCTATCGCCTGAGCGCTTGCGACTCAGGGCTTTGAAGGCGCCGACCTTGGACAGCAGGTCCTCCAGCGGCAGCGGCAGGGCCAGCAGCGCGTCACCGGTGGCGGCGCCGTTGTCCTTGAGTTTTTGCAGTTCGCTCTCGAACTGGTGCGCCAGCGTGGCCAGGATTTCCAGGCCCAGGGAAGCGGCATCGCCCTTGAAGGCGTGGATGCGGCGGTAGGCGCCGTCCACGGCCTTGAGCACCTGGGCTTCCGAGGCGGCTGAAGAGGTGCTGCGCAGCAGGTCGTTGACTTCCAGCAGCGAGGCCTCGGCGCGCTCGACAAAGGCCCGCATCATGGCCGGCTCGGTCTCGAAGGCCTTGAGCATCATGGACAGCTCTTTTTGCGAGCGCTGGCGCTCGCCGGCCAGCCTGGCCTGCAGTTCGACCTTCTGCGTGATGTCCTGCACGGTGACCAGCAGGTGCCGCACGGCGGCGCCGTCCTGAACCCGGTTGAAATGAAAGGACAGGTAGCGGGCCGTGTCCTGGCCCAGCCGGTTCCTGACGGTGAGTTCGACTTCGGAGAGCGGGTTGATGCCCTGGACCAGTTGCTCCTTCACATGCGGCGAGAACAGCAGCTCGACATAGTCGCGCGCATCGGTCAGGGCTTTGGCGGACACCAGCGTGGACAGCACCTCGAAGAAATTCTGGCCCGGCGCCAGCGTCTTGCCGAACAGCGCGTGGGTCGAAAGGGACAGCTGGGAGCCGAGCTGGTGCCCCGGCGTCAGCAGGAACAGGCCTTCACGGACGCTGGTGAGGATTTCACGGGTTTCCTCGGTCGCCGCTTCAATCGCGGCGTCGGAGATTTTCAGGCGCCTCAGGAACTTGAACAGGATGAAGGCGAAATTCAGCAGGGCCAGCACGATGCCGCCGGTCTGCACCATGCGCAGCACGCTGGCGCGCGATGCGCCTATCTGCTGTGTTTCGGTCACGAAGTCGTTGGCCGCACCCAGCAGCTGGATGTTGTGGGCCTGGCTGTAGGCCAGCGCGGCGGCCAGCTCCTGCTGCGTGAAGTTGTCGCCGGCCAGCAGCGGCTGGAGCAGGGCGAAGTAGGGCTTCCAGACCAGCTCCACCTTTTCCTCGAGCTCACGGCCGCGGCTGGACACCACGGGCTCCAGGTAGACCGGCTTGCCGTCGCCGCCCGGAATGGTGCCGCCTTCGCGAAACGCCAGTTGCGACACCTGGAAGATTTTGGCGCCCGCGCGCAGCTCCGCCAGGGTTTCGGGCTTGTAGGCTGCGCCCGAGACGCGCATGGCGTCAAGCTCCAGCAGGGTGCGCGCGACGCGTTGCGAGACGACGCGCTGGCGCCCCGAGAGGTTGATGGCCACGGTGTCCTGGTCGATCTTGAACGAGGTGTAGAAGTTCAGGACCAGCACCCCGAGGTCGAACAGCAGGAAGAAGGCGACCGCGATGATGATTTCGCGGTACTTTCCGAGCGAGGCAAGGCCTTGCGAAGGCGCGGTGCGCGTGCCCTGGGGGACAACGATTCTGTCGGCGCCTCGAACAGGCAAAACAGCAGACATGGAAACCCTCCCTATGCTAATTTTTGTGGCGGTCGCCGCGCCCTTTCGCGGCGCGGGTTCCCGTGGGCTCTGTCAGGCCGCTTTTTCGACGTGGCCCTGGCGTGTGTAGAGAAAATCGATCACGGCCTTGCGGTAGCCCAGGTAGCGGATGTCCTCGGCCAGCGCCACGCGCGAGCGGGGCCGCGGCAGTTCGACCTGCAGGATTTCGCCGATCGTGGCCGAGGGGCCGTTGGTCATCATCACGATGCGGTCCGAGAGCAGCACCGCCTCGTCGACGTCATGGGTCACCATCACCACCGTGCTCTGCGTGGTCGCCACGATCTGCAGCAGCTCGTCCTGCAGCTTGGCGCGGGTCAACGCGTCCAGCGCGCCGAAGGGTTCGTCGAGCAGCAGCACCTTGGGCTCCATCGACAGCGCGCGCGCGATGCCGACGCGCTGCTTCATGCCGCCCGATATTTCGCCGGGGCGCTTTTGCGCCGCCGCGGTCAGTCCGACCATGGCCAGCGCCGCATCGGTGCGGGCCTTGAGCTGGGCCTTGTTTTCAGTTGCCGAGAAGACGCGCTCGACTGCCAGGTAGACGTTTTCAAAACAGGTCAGCCAGGGCAGCAGCGAGTGGTTCTGGAACACCACGGCGCGCTCGGGCCCGGGTCCGGCGATTTCACGGTTGGCGCACAGCAGGCTGCCCTCGGTGGGCGTCGTCAGGCCGGCGATCAGGTTCAGCAGCGTGGACTTGCCGCAGCCCGAATGGCCGATCAGCGCGACGAACTCGCCCTTGGCGACCGTCAGGTTGATGTTCTGCAGCGCACGGAACGGCCCTTTTTTTGTCTTGAAGGTTTGCGCTACGCCCTGGATCTCGATGTACTTGGTGGTGAAGGATGTCATGGCTTGGTTCCTTTCGAGATCAGTTCTTGACTTCTTCAAACGTGAAGGCGGTGGCCAGCTTGATCAGGGCGAACTCCAGCACCAGGCCGACGATGCCGATCACGAAGATCGCGATGATGATGTTCTTGACGTTGAGGTTGTTCCACTCGTCCCAGACCCAGAAGCCGATGCCGACGCCGCCGGTCAGCATCTCGGCCGCGACGATCACCAGCCAGGCGGTACCGACGGCCAGGCGCACGCCGGTCAGCATGTAAGGCAGCACGGCGGGGAAGAGGATCTTGGTGACGATCTTCCATTCGCTGAGGTTGAGCACGCGCGCCACATTCATGTAGTCCTGCGGCACGCGCTGCACGCCGACGGCGGTGTTGATGATCATGGGCCAGATCGAGCAGATGAAGATGGTCCAGATGGCGGCCGGGTTGGCGCCCTTGAACACCAGCAGGCCTATCGGCAGCCAGGCCAGCGGTGAGACCGGGCGCAGCAGGCTGATCAGCGGGTTGAACATGCGGCTCAAAAAGTTGAAGCGGCCGATCATGAAACCGACCGGGATGCCGACAACGGCCGCCATGCCGAAGCCCATGGCCACGCGCTTGAGCGAGGACAGCACGTTCCAGCCCACGCCCTGGTCGTTGGGGCCCTTGCTGTAGAAGGGGTCGCTGAAGATCTGCACCGCCTGCGTGAAGGTGTCCCTGGGCGAGGGAATGCTGCCGCCCGTGCCCATGAAGACCAGCTCCCATACCAGCACCAGCAGGCCCAGGCCCAGCAGGGGCGGCAGCAGGGCCAGCCAGAGAAAAGAGGCGTCCCAGGGCGCGCGCGCCGGCGGGGTGGCGGCGGCCGCCTGCACCGCGGGGGAAGGGGTGGTGGGATTTGTCATGTCGTTGGCGGCGGGCGCCGATGGAAGGGCGCCGGTATCCCGGGCTCGGGCTTTGTCGCCGCCGCGGGCCGCGGGCGCGGCCTCGAGCGGGCTGTGGAATACGGCACTGACCATGGCGTGACCTCTTTGCGTGGGGTGGAAGGTTCGGTGGGCGGGTGGCGGGGCGCGGGCCTAGGCGTGAACCTTGAAGCTGTCGGCGTACTTTTTCGGGTCCTTGCCGTCCCAGACCGTGCCGTCCATCAGCTTGCTGCTGCGCATGATCTCTTTGGGAACGCTGGCCTTGGCGGCCGTGGCTGCCTGCTTGTAGACGTCGATGTGGTTGATCTGCTTGGCAATGCCCAGGTAGTCGGGATGCTCCTTGATCAGGCCCCAGCGCTTGTGCTGCGTGAGGAACCACATGCCGTCGGAGAGGTAAGGGAAGCTCACCGCACCGTCGTTGTAGAACTTCATGTAGTTGGGGTCGTCCCAGGTCTTGCCCATGCCGTTCTGGTAGCGGCCCAGGATGCGCTGGTTGATGGCGTCGACGCTGGTGTTGACGTAGCTCTTGTCGGCCACGGTCTCGGCCATCTTGTTCTTGTTGGAGAGGCTGGCGTCAATCCATTTGCCGGCCTCGATGATGGCGGCGGTGACGGCGCGCGCGGTGTTGGGGTATTTCTTGACGAAGTCGGCGGTGGTGCCCAGCACTTTTTCGGGATGATCCTTCCAGACGTCCTGGGTGGTCACTGCGGTCACGCCTATGCCGTCGATGATGGCGCGGTGGCCCCAGGGCTCGCCCACGCAGAAGCCGTCCATATTGCCCACGCGCATATTGGCCACCATCTGCGGCGGCGGCACGGTGATGACCTTGGCGTCCTTCATCGGGTTGATGCCGTTGGCGGCCAGCCAGTAGTACAGCCACATGGCGTGCGTGCCGGTGGGAAAGGTCTGGGCGAAGGTGTATTCGCGCTTGTCGCTGGCCATCAGCTTGGCCAGGCCCGCGCCGTCGACGGCGCCCTTGTCGGCGAGCTTCTTGGACAGCGTGATGGCCTGGCCGTTGTTGTTGAGCGTCATCAGCACGGCCATGTCCTTCTTGGGGCCGGCCGTGCCCATGTGCACGCCGTAGACCAGGCCGTAAAGCACGTGGGCGAAGTCCAGTTCGCCGTTGACCAGCTTGTCGCGCACGCCGGCCCAGCTGGCTTCCTTGGTCGGGATGATCTTGACGCCGTATTTCTGGTCTATGCCCAGTACCGAGGCCATCACCACCGAGGCGCAGTCGGTCAGGGGGATGAAGCCGATCTTGACTTCCTTTTTCTCGGGCGCGTCGGAGCCTTGGGCATACACGGCGGCGCGCAGGGCGGGGTTGATGCCCACGGCGCCCACGGCCGCGGCCTGCAGCACGGTGCGGCGTGTCAGCGAAGATTTCAGCAGTTCAGTCATGTGTCGGCTCCAGGTAAAAAAAGCAAAAGACAAAAACAAAAAAGGCGCTCGACCCGGGCAGCCACGTTGAACGTGATGCAGGGTGCGAACGCCTTTGTTCCTTGGGGCACCACACACTTCGCCGTTGAAGTGCTGTGCCGGATGGCCATCATTGACCAGTGCCTAGGGCATTGCAAAAGCTGTGCCAGGGTTGGCCAGCGTTGCCAAAAGAGTTGTTCTTGAGAGTGGAGATGCCAGGGAAGTCTTCTTGTGCCTGCAATCACGCACGCCCTGAAAAAACTTCACATGGTCGAAGCGCCGCGATGTGGATCCCGATAGGTGCACCTGATTTGTGCGCTGCACCAATTGAGGGTGGCCGGGGCGGCCAAGCCGGTGGATCAGCCCAGCAGGTCCAGGGCGTCCAGCATGCGCTGGGCCACTTCGCCAAGCCGCAGGCCCTTGTCCATGGCGGCCTTGCGCAGCTTTTCGTAGGCGGCCTGCTCCGAGAGTCCCTGGCGCTGCATCAGCATGCCCTTGGCCCGGTCTATGACCTTGCGCTCATGCAGCTCGGTTTTGGCGTGCGCCAGTTCCTTGCGCAGGCCCTGCTCGTGCTCAAAGCGCGCCATGGCCACGTCCAGGATGGGACGGATACGGTCCGGGGACAGGCCGGCCACCACATAGGCTGACACGCCGGCAGCGACGGCGTCCTTGACGTGGCTGGTGTCGTTGTCATTGGTGAACAGCACGATGGGCCGACGGGCGTCCCGGGTCGCCATCACCACGTGCTCCAGCGAATCGCGGGCTTCGCTTTCGGCGTCCACGATGATCATGTCGGGTTGCAGTTGCGCCAGTCGTTCGTCCAGGAAGGTGTCGGCCGGGAGCACCGCGACGATGTTGTAACCGTTCTCCAGCAGCCCGATGCGCAACTGGCGAGAGCGTTCGGCCAGTTCCCGCGCATGGGCGTCATCGGATACGGACTCCAGCAGGTCCGGGGCGATGATGACAAGGCGCAGGGATTGGGACGGTGTCATGGAGCCGTAAGTGCAAGAAACGTGCCCCCACGGTCGCGCACTTCGTGTCGCTCCCTGCCCCGCCGAGGGGGCCGCCCGCCTGCGGCCCGGCAAAGCCGGTTCCGCGGCTCATGCTGGTGTGAAGAACTTCACGGTCGCAAGTTGGGATGGTTCGCCTCCTTTGGGGGCATTGCCTAAACCTTACACTCGAATGATGGTAGTTCTTGGAATCGAATCGAGTTGTGACGAAACCGGTGTGGCGCTGGTGGATGCCAGCGGCAGTGCCGTGCCGCGCCTGCTGTCGCACGCCCTGTTCAGCCAGATCGACATGCACCAGGCTTATGGCGGTGTGGTGCCTGAGCTGGCGAGCCGGGACCATATCCGGCGTGTTTTGCCTTTGACGCACCAGGTGATGGCGGAGGCGGGCAGCAGCCTGGCACAGGTCGACGTGGTGGCTTACACGCGCGGGCCCGGTCTTGCGGGAGCGCTGCTGGTGGGCGCTGGCGTAGCCTGTTCGCTGGCAGCGGCGCTGGGCAAACCGGCCATGGGGGTGCATCACCTGGAGGGCCACCTGCTGTCGCCTTTCCTGAGCGCGGATCCGCCTGAGTTTCCTTTTGTGGCCTTGCTGGTCTCCGGCGGGCACACGCAGCTGATGCGGGTGGACCGCGTGGGCAGCTACGAGCTGCTCGGTGAAACCATTGACGACGCGGCCGGCGAGGCTTTTGACAAGTCGGCCAAGCTCATGGGCCTGCCTTATCCCGGTGGACCGCATCTGTCCAAACTGGCAGAGGGGGGCGACGGGACCGCTTTCAAGCTGCCGCGGCCTTTGCTGCACAGCGGCGACCTGGACTTTTCGTTTGCCGGGCTCAAGACCGCAGTGCTGACGCAGGCCAAAAAGCTGGGGCCGGACCTGGAAAGCCGCAAGGCTGACCTGGCGGCGGCCACGCAGGCGGCAATTGTGGAGGTGCTGGTGAAGAAGTCATTGGCCGCCATGGCGCAAACCGGGCTCAAGCGGCTGGTGGTGGCGGGCGGCGTTGGCGCCAATGCTTTGCTGCGCAGTCAACTCAATGCTGTGTGCAAGCAGCGCGGTATTCGTGTGCATTACCCCGAACTGCATTTGTGCACCGACAACGGCGCCATGATCGCGCTTGCTGCCGGCATGCGGCTGCAAACCGGGCTTGAAGCGCTAAAGCGCAGCTACACCTTTGACGTGAAGCCGCGCTGGAATCTTGTGGAATTGCAGGCAGAGCCGGCCTGAGCCGTACCGCCTGAAGTCCGGACGATCCAATTACTGGATATCGAGGTGCGTCACGTTGCTGACGGGGACCTTCTTGGCCAGCGCCAACGTCAGCACACCGTTTTCCAGCTTGGCGCTGCTGTTGGCGGTGTCGATTTCCAGCGGGAAGCGCCAGGCAGCCTTGATCTTGCGGGGAGCATCTTCCTTGCTGGACACGCGAACCACGTCGCCTTCGATGCCGATGTCCAGATGCTCGCGGGCCAGGCCGGGAACGTCGAGTTGCAGGCTATAGGCCTTTTCAAGGTCTTCGACGCTGGCGGATTTGGCGGCGCCGGTGTCGGAGAGCGAGGTGAAGGTGTCGTTGAGGAATTTTTCGAGTGCGCCGTTGCTCACGACGGGTGCATAGTGGCGATGAAAAGCGCGAGCGGGGCGGTTGGCGAGAGAGTAAAACATGGCGATTCCTTGATGGGTTAACAAGGGGCGGTTTCCCCTTACACTGCGCGGCGTTCACCGTGATTGCCGCATGCACACCAGTTAGGTGTGCTGCCGTTTTATTCAAGCGAAATCAAGCGAAAACAGGGATCTATTTTTTTATGCATACACACTTGAAACGCCTGTTCACGGCCCTATGTCTCTGCGCCTGCGTGGGGGCCGGCGCGCAAACCGCCAGTCAGCCGCCGGTACGCATCGCATTGATCGAAAGCCTGTCGGGTGCCTTCGCCAACACCGGCGAAGCGGTGTTCCGCAACCTGGTCTGGGCGACCGAGCGCGTCAACGCGCGCGGCGGCGTCAAGCTGGCCGGCGGGCCGCGCAACCTGGTGGTCGAGCGCTACGACAACAAGGGCCAGAACGAAGAGGCGCTGGCGGCCTTGCGCTCGGCGATCGACGACGGCGTGACCATCATCGCGCAGGGCAATTCGTCGGCCATTGCGGCGGTGCTCATCGACGCCATCAACAAACACAACGAGCGCGAGCCGAAAAAACGCGTGCTGTTCCTGAACTACTCGGCGGTCGACCCCGTCCTGACGAACGAGAAGTGCAGCTACTGGCACTTCCGTTTTGACGCGCACGCCGACATGCGCATGGCAGCGCTCATGGACGTGCTCAAGGACGACAAGGCGCTCAAAAGTATTTACCTGATAGGGCAGGACTACAGCTTTGGCCAGGCGGTGCTGCGCGAGGCGCGCAAGCAGTTGGGCGCGCAGCGCCCCGACGTGCAGATCGTGGGCGACGAGCTGCACGCGCTGGGTCGCGTCAAGGATTTCATCCCCTATGCCGTGAAGATCAAGGCCAGCGGCGCGCAGGCGGTGCTCACGGGCAACTGGGGCAACGACCTGACCTTGCTGATCAAGGCCGCCAAGGAAGTGGGCTATGAGGGCAAGTTCTACACCTTCTACGGCAATGCGCTGGGCGTGCCGGGCGCGCTGGGTGATGCCGGCGTGGGCAAGGTGGTGGCCGTGGCCGACTGGTTCCCGAACGAGGCGGGTGCGCAGTCCGAGGCTTTTTACCAGTCCTTCCGCCAGCGTTTCCCCAAGCCGCAGGACGACTATGTGCACATGCGCATGCAGCTGATGGTCGAGGCCCTGGCCCAAAGCCTGGACAAGGCCGGCAGCGCCGAGGCCGGCGCGCTGGCGGCGCAATTGGAGCGTGGTACCGTGAGCTTCGCGGGCCACCAGGGCACGATGCGCGCGCTGGACCACCAGTTCCAGCAGCCGCTGCTGGTGGCGTTGATGGGCAAGCAGGGCTCGCCGGGCGTGAAGTTCGACGTGGAAGGTTCGGGCTACGGTTTTCGTGTCATCAAGACGATTTCGCCCGAGCGGGCCGAGCAGCCGAGCAGCTGCAAGATGGTCCGGCCCTGAGCTTTTATTCCTTTTCTGATTGACAGACGCCGGCAGGCAGATCGAACCATTCCCATGAGACAGGCCGTTTTAAACCTTGAAGAATCCATGATCCGCCAGGTCGCCAATGCCGGCATGGGGCGCAGCGACGTGCTCAAGTTCTGGTTTGGCGAAAGCGACGAGGTCACGCCGGCCTTTATCCGCGACGCGGCGGCCGCCTCGCTGCAGCAGGGCGAGACTTTTTATGCCCACAACCTGGGCCTGGCTGAGTTGCGCGAGGCGATTGCGGGCTATGCCACGGGCCTGCGCTGCCCGGGCGCCGCGCCGATCACGGCCGAACGCATCGCGGTCACGTCGGGCGGCGTCAATGCGCTGATGCTGGCCGTCCAGGCGCTGGTCGATGCGGGCGACGAGGTGGTGGCGGTGACGCCGGTCTGGCCCAACCTGACGGCCCAGCCGGCCATCATGGGTGCGCGGGTCAAGTGCGTCAGCCTCAAGCCGGTGGCGGGTGAATGGCGGCTGGACATGGCTGAGTTGCTGGCCGCCATCACCCCGGCGACCAAGCTGCTGATCGTCAACGCGCCCAACAACCCTACGGGCTGGACCCTGGCGCGCGCCGAGCAGGAGGCCATCCTGGCGCACTGCCGGAAGACCGGTACCTGGATCCTGGCCGACGAGGTCTATGAGCGGCTGTATTACGAGCCCACCCCGAATGGCTGCGCCCCCAGCTTCCTGGACATTGCGGCGCCGGAAGACCGCCTGGTGGTGGTCCACAGCTTTTCCAAAAGCTTTCTGATGACAGGCTGGCGCCTGGGCTGGCTGGTGATGCCGGCCGCCATGACGCCGCACATGGGCAAGCTGGTGGAGTTCAACACCTCCTGCGCGCCGGTGTTCGTGCAGCGGGCCGGGCAGGTGGCCATTGAGCGCACGGCCGAGATCACGCCGCGCGTGGTGGCCCACCTCAAAACCTGCCGCGATACCCTGGTGCCGTTGCTGCAGGCGGTGCCGGGTGTACAGCTGGCGCCGGCCAAGGGCGGTATGTACGCCTTTTTCCGGCTGGAAGACCCCGCCCGCTTCGGCGACTCCCTGGAGACCGCCAAACGCCTGGTCGTGGAGGCCGGGCTGGGCCTGGCGCCCGGCAATGCCTTCATGGTCAACCCGGGGCCCGAAGCCCAGGGCTGGCTGCGCTGGTGTTTCGCCAGCCAGGACGTCGCCAGGTTGGGGCAGGGGGTTGAGCGGCTGAAACGCTGGCTTGGGCTATAATCCAAGGCTCTGCGCAGTTTGAGGCCTTAAATACAGGTTTTTGGCCTTTTGCCTGCCGGAACACGACGAAAGCGGTTTATTCAAGTCCCATGTCGGGAACGCTGCTTCGCTCGCAAGCGCACCTCGGTGCAAGAAAGAGAAAACATGATTGCAAAATCAATCAAGGCCGAAATCGTTCAGGCCAACGCACGTGCCGCCGGCGACACCGGCAGCCCTGAAGTTCAAGTGGCGCTGCTGACCGGCCGCATCAACGAACTGACCCCCCATTTCAAGGCCAACGCCAAAGACCACCACGGCCGCCGCGGCCTGCTGCGCATGGTGAGCCGCCGCCGCAAGCTGCTGGACTACCTGAAGTCCAAAGATGCTGACCGTTACACCGCGCTGATCGCCAAGCTTGGCCTGCGCAAGTAATCGGTAAAAACGATTTGAAAGCGCCTGAGTTAGTTCACTAGCTCAGGCGCTTTTTACTTCGGAGCAAGGCAAAACGAGCACGCGCTGTGTCATTCCACAAGAAAAGCCCCGGTCAGACCGCTGATCCCAGGCATTTTGTGGAATGGCATCGTGTTCAGCCAGCCGCCGCTCCGGGCCTCCCGCGCTGCCTCAAGCGTGTGAATTTAGTGGAGATAAGAACATGAGCATTTTCAACAAAGTCACCAAATCCTTCCAGTGGGGCCAGCACAAGGTCACGATGGAAACCGGCGAGATCGCCCGCCAGTCCAGCGGCGCCGTCGTCGTTGACATGGACGGCACCGTGGTGCTGGCCACTGTGGTCGCCAAGACCGATGCCAAGCCCGGCCAGGACTTCTTCCCTCTGACCGTCGACTACCTCGAGAAAACCTACGCCGCCGGCCGCATTCCCGGCAGCTTCTTCAAGCGCGAAGGCCGCCCCAGCGAATTCGAAACGCTGACCTCGCGCCTGATCGACCGCCCGATCCGCCCGCTGTTCCCCGAAGGCTTCTTCAACGAAGTGCAGGTCGTGATCCACGTGCTGTCGCTGAACCCTGAAGTCGAAGGCGACATCCCCGCGCTGATCGCATCGAGCGCCGCCCTGTCGATCTCCGGCATTCCGTTCAACGGCCCCATCGGCGCAGCGCGCGTGGCCTACATCGACGGCCAGTACGTGCTGAATCCCGGCAAGACCCAGCTCAAGGATTCGAAGATGGACCTCGTCGTGGCCGGCACCGAAGCCGCCGTGCTGATGGTCGAGTCCGAAGCCCAGCAGCTGTCCGAAGAAATCATGCTCGGCGCCGTGGTGTTCGGCCATGAGCAGGGCAACATCGCCATCAACGCGATCCATGAACTCGTGCGCGACGCCGGCAAGCCGGTCTGGGACTGGAAAGCTCCCGCCAAGAACGAGCCGCTGATCGCCAAGGTCAACGAACTCGCCGGCGCCAAGCTGCAAGCCGCTTACCAGATCCGCGCCAAGCAAGCCCGTACGCAAGCCTGCCGCGTGGTGACGTCCGACGTCATGGCGGCGCTCAAGGCCGACGGCGTGGAATTCGACGGCGTGGCCGTTGAAGGCATGCTGTTCGACATCGAAGCCAAGATCGTGCGCAGCCAGATCCTGGCCGGCGAACCCCGCATCGACGGCCGCGACACGCGCACCGTTCGCGCGATTGAAATCCGCAACAGCGTGCTGCCCCGTACCCACGGCTCGGCCCTGTTCACGCGCGGCGAAACCCAGGCGCTGGTCGTGACCACGCTGGGCACCGAGCGCGACGCGCAGCGCATCGACGCGCTGTCCGGCGACTACGAAGACCGCTTCATGCTGCACTACAACATGCCTCCGTTCGCCACCGGCGAAACCGGCCGTGTCGGCAGCCCGAAACGCCGCGAAATCGGCCACGGCCGCCTGGCCAAGCGTGCGCTGATCGCCGTGCTGCCTACGAAGGAAGAATTCCCGTACACCATGCGCGTGGTGTCTGAAATCACCGAGTCCAACGGCTCCTCGTCGATGGCTTCGGTCTGCGGCGGCTGCCTGTCGCTGATGGATGCCGGCGTGCCGATGAAAGCCCACGTGGCCGGCATCGCCATGGGCCTGATCAAGGAAGACAACCGCTTCGCCGTGCTGACCGACATCTTGGGCGATGAAGATCACCTGGGTGACATGGACTTCAAGGTTGCCGGTACCACCTTCGGTATCACCGCGCTGCAGATGGACATCAAGATCCAGGGCATCACCAAGGAAATCATGCAGGTCGCGCTGGCCCAGGCCAAGGAAGCCCGCATGCACATCCTGGGCAAGATGCAGGAAGCCATGGGCGAGGCCAAGGCTGAAGTCTCCGACTTCGCACCGCGCCTCTACGTCATGAAGATCAACCCCGAGAAAATCCGCGACGTGATCGGCAAGGGCGGCGCCGTCATCCGCGCGCTGACCGAAGAAACCGGCACGCAGATCAACATCGAGGAAGACGGCACCATCACCATCGCCTCGAACGACAGCGCCAAGGCCGACGAGGCCAAGCGCCGCATCGCCGAGATCACCGCTGAAGTCGAAATCGGCAAGGTCTACGAAGGTCCGGTCACCAAGATCCTGGACTTCGGCGCCCTGATCAACCTGCTGCCCGGCAAGGACGGCCTGCTGCACATCAGCCAGATCGCCCACGAGCGCGTCGAGAAGGTCACCGACTACCTGAGCGAAGGCCAGATCGTCAAGGTCAAGGTTCTTGAGACCGACGAAAAAGGCCGCGTCAAGCTGTCGATGAAGGCCTTGCTGGACCGTCCGGCCCAGGACCAGGACCGCGGCTGATCCTTCCTGCGACGGATTTTGCTGCTGCCGGCACCCGTGCATCGGGCGCCGGTGGCGCAAATGAACTGCATACCCCATGAAAGCTGTTGAAATTACCTCCTACGGCGCGCCCGAGGTGTTGCGTCTGGGCGCCCGCCCGGAACCCACCAACGGCGCCGGAGAGGTGGTGATCCGCGTGAGCGCCAGCGGTGTGAACCGCCCCGACGTCTTGCAGCGCATGGGTA
The DNA here is from genome assembly GCF_056405195.1 of Polaromonas sp. P1_H6. Taxonomy (NCBI): domain Bacteria; kingdom Pseudomonadati; phylum Pseudomonadota; class Betaproteobacteria; order Burkholderiales; family Comamonadaceae; genus Polaromonas; species Polaromonas sp. P1_H6. The sequence continues at coordinate 30,740 of NZ_JBFUCN010000031.1, read as the reverse complement.
ACTACCCTGTGCCGCCGGGTGCCTCCGACATCCCGGGCCTTGAAGTGGCCGGCGTGATCGTCTCCGGCGATGCGCAAGCCATGGCCGCTGCCGGCCTCAAGCCCGGCGACCGTGTCTGCGCGTTGGTGGCGGGCGGGGGGTATGCCGAACTGTGTGTCGCGCCCGTGGGGCAATGTCTGCCGGTGCCTGAGGGCCTTAGCGACATCGAAGCGGCTTCGCTGCCCGAGACCTTCTTCACGGTCTGGAGCAATGTCTTCGAGCGCGCCCACCTGCAGCCGGGTGAAACCCTGCTGATCCAGGGCGGCTCGAGCGGCATCGGCGTCACCGCCATCCAGATCGCCAAGGCCATGGGCGCCACGGTGCTGGTTACGGCCGGCAGCGACGACAAGTGCGCGGCCTGCATCGCCCTGGGGGCTGACCACGCCATCAACTACAAGGCCAGCGACTTTGCCGAAGAGGTGAAAAAGCTGACCAACGGGCAGGGCGTCAACGTCATCCTCGACATGGTGGCCGGCAGCTACGTGGCGCGTGAAGTCGAGTGCCTGGCCGAAGACGGCCGCCTCGTCATCATCGCGGTGCAAGGCGGCGTCAAGGCCGAGCTCAATGCCGGCCTGGTGCTGCGCAAGCGCCTGACCATCACCGGTTCGACCCTGCGTCCGCGTTCGATCGAGTTCAAGGCGGCGATTGCAAAAGCGCTGAAGGAAAAAGTCTGGCCCTTGCTTTCCGCGGGCCGGATCAAGCCCGTCATCCACAGCACGTTTGCGGCGGCCGATGCGGCCAAAGCCCATGCACTGATGGAGTCGAATTCACATATCGGCAAAATTGTCTTGACCTGGTGAGCCAAAGATGAAAAAACTCATTGCGGGAAACTGGAAGATGAACGGCAGCCTGGCCGCCAACGCGGCCCTGCTGGACGCGCTGTCGCAAGGCCTGGCCGCCGCGCCTGCCGCGTGCGAAGTGGCGGTCTGCGTTCCCGCGCCCTATCTGGCGCAGGTGCAGGCCATGCACTCCGCGCAGGCCGGCCTCGCGTCCATCGAACTGGGCGCGCAGGATGTCTCGGCGCAAGCCTCGGGTGCTTACACGGGTGAGGTGAGCGCCGCCATGCTCAAGGATTTCGGCTGCCGCTTTGCCATCGTCGGCCATTCGGAACGCCGCCAGTACCATGGCGAAAGCGATTTGCTGGTGGCCGAGAAAGCCAAAGCCGCGCTGGCATCGGGCATCACGCCCATCGTCTGCGTGGGCGAGACGCTGGCCGAGCGCGAAGCCGGCCACACCGAAGAAGTCGTCAAGCGCCAGCTGGCCGCGGTGATCCACACCAACGGCCATTGCATCAGCGAAATCGTCGTGGCCTATGAGCCCGTGTGGGCCATAGGCACCGGCAAGACCGCGTCACCCGAAGAGGCCCAGGCTGTGCACGCGGTGCTGCGCGCTCAGTTGAAGGCCGCCACGGACCAGTTCGCGCGTGTGAAAATCCTGTACGGCGGCAGCATGAACGCTGCCAATGCGGCAACGCTGCTGGCCCAGCCCGACATCGACGGCGGCCTGATTGGCGGCGCCTCGCTCAAAGCCCCCGATTTTTTGACCATTATTGCTGCAGCCCGCAAGTAACGAGCGCAGAACGCTATTAATTTAGGAGTAGATATGAACGTAGTATTGACCATTGTCCTCGCCGTGCAAATGCTGTCGGCGCTCGGCATGATTGGCCTGATCCTGGTGCAGCACGGCAAGGGCGCCGACATGGGCGCGGCGTTCGGCAGCGGCGGCTCCGGCAGCCTGTTCGGCGCCAGCGGCAGCGCCAACTTCCTGTCGCGCACTACCGGTGTCCTCGCGGCGCTATTTTTTGCATGCACCTTGCTGCTTGCTTACTTCGGCGGCAGCTCGCTGCCGCGCAGCGGTTCCAGCGTCCTGGAAGGCACTGCGGTGAGCGCACCGGCGCCTGCCGGTGCGGCTTCCGGCGCGGCCCAAATTCCCGCAACCACGGCACCGGCGAGCGGCAGCGCAGCGGTTCCAGCGACACCCGCGCCCGCCGCATCGGGCGCCGCGCAAATCCCGACGAAATAACGTGTTTTTGCTGCCGCCTCTCGTCGGGGGAGGCGGTATTTCAGGGTAAACTCTATGACTGCCTGGAAAGCCAAAACCGCAAGGTTTCCTCATGCCATCCAGTCAGTTAAATACCGCGGACGTGGTGAAATTGGTAGACACGCTATCTTGAGGGGGTAGTGCCGAAAGGTGTGCGAGTTCGAGTCTCGCCGTCCGCACCAGAACAAGCATCGGCAGCAGCGCTCCGGCGATGCTGTCGCCTTAAACGGCAAGCTGAACAAACCGCGCAGGTGGCTTTTCAGAAGTTGAATCCACGATGAACCTCGATCAATACCTTCCTGTTCTCCTGTTCATTCTGGTCGGTGTGGGTGTCGGCGTGGTGCCCCAGGTCCTGGGGCGTTTGTTGGGCCCTGTGCGCCCCGACAGCGAAAAAAATTCCCCTTACGAATGCGGCTTCGAGGCTTTCGAAGATGCCCGCATGAAATTCGATGTGCGCTACTACCTGGTCGCCATCCTCTTCATTTTGTTTGACCTCGAAATCGCCTTCCTCTTTCCCTGGGCCGTGGCGCTCAAGGAAATCGGCCCCGTCGGTTTCTGGTCGGTCATGATTTTCCTGGGCATTCTGGTCGTGGGCTTCGTCTACGAGTGGAAAAAGGGTGCGCTGGACTGGGAATAAGAAGCTAAGAATCCCGAGGGTTCTCTAGGCGGTTCTCGCCACAAAGGTACGGGTATGTCACTTGAAGGTGTTTTCAACGAAGGCTTCATGACCACGAGTTACGACTCGGTGGTGAACTGGGCCAAGACGGGTTCGCTCTGGCCCATGACATTCGGCCTGGCCTGTTGCGCCGTCGAAATGATGCATGCGGGCGCGGCGCGCTACGACCTCGACCGCTTCGGCATGTTGTTCCGTCCCAGCCCGCGCCAGTCCGACTTGATGATCGTGGCTGGCACACTGTGCAACAAGATGGGCCCGGCCCTGCGCAAGGTCTACGACCAGATGTCCGAGCCGCGCTGGGTGCTGTCCATGGGCTCCTGCGCCAACGGCGGCGGCTATTACCACTACAGCTATTCCGTGGTGCGCGGCTGCGACCGCATCGTGCCGGTGGACGTCTACGTGCCCGGCTGCCCGCCCACGGCCGAAGCGCTGATGTACGGCATCATCCAGCTGCAGCAGAAAATCCGCCGCACCAACACGATTGCGAGGGCATAAGACATGTCCTCTTCTCCCGTGTCCATGGAGCAACTCGCCGAAACGATTCGTGCCGTCCTTGGCGACAAGGTCAAAAGCCTGAAGACTGCGCTGGGTGAAATTACCCTCACGGTCTCCGCCGCCGACTACCTCGCGGCCGCCACCACGCTGCGCGATGCGCCCGGCTGCCGCTTCGAGCAACTCATCGATCTCTGCGGCGTCGACTATTCCGAATACCGTGACGGCCAGTACGACGGCCTGCGCTACTGCGTGGTCTCGCACCTGCTGTCGGTCAGCCTCAACCAGCGCGTGCGCCTCAAGGTGTTCTGCCCCGACGACGATTTCCCCGTGGTGGATTCGCTCAACGGCATCTGGAACTCGGCCAACTGGTTCGAGCGCGAAGCCTTCGACCTCTACGGCATCATCTTTGAAGGCCACAACGACCTGCGCCGCATCCTGACCGATTACGGTTTCATCGGCCATCCTTTCCGCAAGGACTTCCCGACCTCGGGCCACGTCGAGATGCGTTACGACCCTGAGCAGAAGCGCGTGATTTACCAGCCGGTCACCATAGAGCCGCGCGAGATCACCCCGCGCGTGATCCGTGAAGACAACTACGGCGGCCTGCAGTAAGCGGCGCCGGCAAGAGATACCCACATGGCTGAAATCAAAAACTACACGCTCAACTTTGGACCGCAGCATCCCGCGGCGCACGGCGTGCTGCGCCTGGTGCTCGAGCTTGACGGTGAAGTAATCCAGCGCGCCGACCCGCACATCGGCCTGCTGCACCGCGCCACCGAAAAGCTCGCCGAAAGCAAGACCTACATCCAGTCGCTGCCTTACATGGACCGGCTGGACTACGTCTCCATGATGTCCAACGAGCAGGCTTACTGCCTGGCCATCGAGAAGCTGCTGGGCGTCGACGTGCCGGTGCGCGCGCAATACATCCGCGTGATGTATGCCGAAATCACGCGCCTGCTCAACCACCTGCTGTGGCTGGGCGCGCACGGTTTCGACTGCGGTGCGATGAACATCCTGATTTACTGCTTCCGCGAGCGCGAGGCGCTGTTCGACATGTACGAAGCCGTCTCCGGCGCGCGCATGCACGCGGCCTACTTCCGTCCGGGCGGCGTTTACCGTGACCTGCCCGACAGCATGCCGCAGTACCGCGTCAGCAAGGTCAAGAACGCCAAGGCCATCGCCGCGCTCAACGAAAACCGCCAGGGCTCGCTGCTCGACTTCATCGAGGACTTCACCAACAAGTTCCCCGGTTACGTCGACGAATACGAAACCCTGCTGACCGACAACCGCATCTGGAAGCAGCGCACCGTCGGCGTCGGCGTCGTCTCGCCCGAGCGCGCGCTCAACCTCGGCTTCACCGGTCCCATGCTTCGCGGTTCGGGTTTCGCCTGGGACCTGCGCAAGCAACAGCCCTACGACGTCTACGACAAGATGGACTTCGACATCCCGGTTGGCAAGACCGGTGACTGCTACGACCGCTACCTGGTCCGCGTCGAAGAAATGCGCCAGTCCAACCGCATCATCAAGCAGTGCGTCGACTGGCTGCGCGTGAACCCCGGCCCCGTGATCACCAGCAACCACAAGGTCGCCGCGCCGGATCGCGAATCCATGAAGTCCAACATGGAAGAGCTGATCCACCACTTCAAGCTCTTCACCGAAGGCTTCCATGTGCCCGAAGGCGAAGCCTATGCGGCGGTCGAGCACCCCAAAGGCGAGTTCGGCATCTACATCGTCAGCGACGGCGCCAACAAGCCCTATCGCCTGAAGATCCGCCCGCCGGGTTTCCCGCACCTCGCGGCCATGGACGAAATGTCGCGCGGCCACATGATCGCCGACGCCGTCGCCGTGATCGGCACCATGGATATTGTGTTCGGTGAAATTGACCGGTAGTCCCCATGATTTCTGAACAAACCAGAGCGCGCTTCGACCGCGAAGTCGCCAAATACCCCGCGGACCAGAAACAGTCGGCCGTCATGGCCTGCCTGACCATCCTGCAGGAAGAGCACGGCTACGTCAGCGCCGAAAGCGAGAAGGTCGTGGCCGAATACCTCGGCATGGCGCCGATCGCCGTGCACGAGGTCACCACCTTCTACAACATGTACAACCAGCGCCCCGTTGGCAAGTACAAGCTCAACGTCTGCACCAACCTGCCTTGCCAGCTGCGCGACGGCGCCAAGGCGCTCAAACACCTGGAGCACAAGCTCGGCATCGCCATGGGCGAGACCAGCGCCGACGGCCTTTTCACGCTGCAGCAGTCCGAATGCCTGGGCGCCTGCGCGGATTCTCCGGTGATGCTCGTCAACGATCTCACCATGTGCAGCTTCATGAGCAACGAGAAGCTGGACCAGCTCATCGAAGGCCTTCAATCCGCCGAGGCAAAGCAACCATGACGCTCGCACCCCTGACCCCCAACAGCGCAGCCGCGCAGAGCGTGCTGTCCCAGTTTTCGGCGACCGGCGTGCAGACCTGCTTCCACGGCCGGCACATCAATCCGCAAATCCTGGCCGACCTCAACGGCAGCAACTGGCGCCTCAAGGACTACGAGGCTCGCGGCGGCTATCAGGCCCTGCGCAAGATCCTCAAGCAAGACGGCGGCGAGGGCATGACGCCCGACCAGGTGATTGCTGAAGTCAAGGCCGGCAGCCTGCGCGGCCGCGGCGGCGCGGGTTTCCCGACCGGGCTCAAATGGAGCTTCATGCCGCGCCAGTTCCCGGGTCAGAAATACCTGGTCTGCAATTCGGACGAGGGCGAGCCGGGCACCTGCAAAGACCGCGACATCATGCAGTACAACCCGCACAGCGTGATCGAGGGCATGGTGATCGCCGCCTACGCCATGGGTATCAGCGTGGGTTACAACTACATCCACGGCGAAATCTTCGCGACCTACCAGCGCTTTGAAGAAGCCCTGGAAGAAGCGCGCGCCGCCGGCCTGCTGGGCAACAACATTTTCGGCAGCGGCTTCAGCTTCCAGCTCCACGCCTCGCACGGCTTCGGTGCCTACATCTGCGGCGAAGAAACCGCGCTGCTCGAGTCGCTCGAGGGCAAAAAAGGCCAGCCGCGCTTCAAGCCGCCGTTCCCGGCGAGCTTCGGCCTCTACGGCAAGCCCACCACCATCAACAACACCGAGACCTTCGCGGCTGTGCCCTGGATCATCCGCAACGGCGGCCAGGCCTACCTCGAATGCGGCAAGCCCAACAACGGCGGCACCAAGATCTACTCGGTGTCCGGTGACGTCGAGCTGCCGGGCAACTATGAAGTGCCCATGGGCACGCCGTTCTCCAAGCTGCTGGAACTCGCCGGCGGCGTGCGCAAGGGTCGCACGCTCAAGGCCGTGATTCCCGGCGGCTCCTCGGCGCCCGTGCTGCCGGCTTCCATCATGATGGAATGCACCATGGACTACGACTCCATCGCCAAGGCCGGCTCCATGCTGGGCTCGGGCGCGGTGATCGTGATGGACGACAGCCGCTGCATGGTCGAGTCGCTCAAGCGCCTGTCTTACTTCTACATGCACGAATCCTGCGGCCAATGCACGCCCTGCCGCGAAGGCACGGGCTGGCTCTGGCGCGTCGTGGACCGCATCCACAACGGCCACGGCAAACAAACCGACATGGACCTGCTCAACTCGGTGGCCGACAACATCCAGGGCCGCACCATCTGCGCACTCGGCGATGCCGCGGCCATGCCGGTGCGCGCCATGATCAAGCATTTCCGCCATGAGTTTGAAGCCATGATCAAGACGCCAGCCTATCAAGCTCCCGCATCCCAGGCTTCGGCCGCCGCGCAAGCCTGAGTTCCGGAAAGAAAAAAATATGGTTGAAATAGAACTCGACGGCCAGAAGGTGGAAGTGCTGGAGGGCAGCACGGTGATGCATGCGGCTGAAAAAGCCGGCACCTACATTCCGCACTTCTGCTATCACAAGAAGCTCAGCATTGCCGCCAACTGCCGCATGTGCCTGGTCGACGTGGAGAAGGCGCCGAAGCCCATGCCGGCCTGCGCCACGCCCGTCACCCAGGGCATGATCGTGCGCACCAAGAACGACAAAGCCATCAAGGCCCAGAAGGGCGTGATGGAATTCCTGCTGATCAACCACCCGCTGGACTGCCCGATCTGCGACCAGGGCGGCGAGTGCCAGTTGCAGGACCTGGCTGTCGGCTACGGCGGCAGCGAATCGCGTTACGAAGAGGAAAAACGCGTGGTCTTCCATAAGGACGTCGGCCCGCTGATTTCCATGCAGGAGATGAGCCGCTGCATCCATTGCACGCGCTGCGTGCGCTTCGGCCAGGAAGTGGCCGGCGTGATGGAGCTCGGCATGTCGCATCGCGGCGAACACGCCGAGATTGAAACCTTCGTCGGCATGTCGGTGGACTCCGAGCTGTCCGGCAACATGATCGACATCTGCCCGGTCGGCGCGCTGACCAGCAAGCCTTTCCGCTACAGCGCCCGTACCTGGGAGCTGTCGCGCCGCAAGTCGGTCAGCCCGCACGATTCGACCGGCGCCAACCTGATCGTCCAGGTCAAGAGCAACAAGGTCATGCGCGTGGTGCCCCTGGAGAACGAAGACATCAACGAATGCTGGATCGCCGACCGCGACCGCTTCTCGTATGAAGCCCTCAACGGCGACGAACGCCTGACCAGCCCCATGCTCAAGCAGGGCGGTGAATGGAAAGCCGTCGACTGGCAGACCGCGCTCGAATACGTGGCCAACGGCCTCAAGCAGATCAAGGCCGACCACGGCGCCGGCAGCATAGGCACCCTGGCCAGCCCGCACAGCACGCTCGAAGAGCTTTACCTGGCTGCCTCATTGATGCGCGGCCTCGGTAGCGAGAACATCGATTACCGCCTGCGCAACGCCGAGTTCGCCGCGCCTTCGGCCATCCGCTGGCTGGGCACCTCCGTCGCCTCGCTGTCGCAGCTGCAGCGCGTGCTGGTGGTCGGCTCCAACCTGCGCAAGGATCACCCGCTGTTCGCGCAGCGCATACGCCAGGCCGTTCGCAAGGGCGGGGCGCTGAGCACCATCAACTCCGCCGCCGAACTGGCAAGCGCCGACGCGTGGGCCATGCCCGTCGCCAACACGCTGCTGGCTTCGCCCGAAGCCTGGGCCCAGTCCCTGGCCGACGTGGCCGCCGCGATTGCCGCCGACAAGGGCGTCACCGCGCCCGCAGCCGGCAATGCCACCGATGCCGCCAAGGCCATTGCCAAGTCCCTGCAGGGCGGCGAACGCAAAGCCATCCTGCTGGGTAATGCCGCGGCGCACCACGCCAAGGCCTCCAGCCTGCTGGCGCTTGCCAACTGGATTGCCGCGCAGACCGGCGCCACCGTGGGTTACCTCACGGAAGCCGCCAACACCGTGGGCGCCCAGCTGGCCGGCGCCTTGCCTTCAGGCAAGGGACTCAACGCAGGCCAGATGCTGGACGGCCAGCTCAAGGCGGTGATCCTGCTCAACAACGAACCCGAGTTCGACTCGGCCGCGGGCGCCAGGGCCAAATCCACGCTCAACGCCGCGCAAATGGTCGTGACGCTGAGCCCCTTCAAGGCCAACATGGGTTTCAGCGACGTGCTGCTGCCGATCGCGCCTTTCACCGAAACCCCCGGCACCTTCGTGAACGCCGAAGGCCGCGTGCAAGGTTTCCATGCCGTCGTCAAGCCGCTGGGCGATACCCGTCCGGCCTGGAAGGTGCTGCGTGTGCTCGCCAACCTGCTGGACCTGCCCGGTTTTGATTTCGAGTCCTCGCAGGATGTGCTCAAGCAGGTCGCAGGTGCCGATGCGGCGCAGCTTCCCGTGGACAAGCTCGGCAACGGCACCCAGGCCGCTATCGACCTGTCGGCGGCTCCCGCCCAGGCGCCTGCCGTGGCCAGCATCTACCAGCTCGACGGGCTGGTCAGGCGCGCTACGTCGCTGCAGCTGACGGCGGATGCCCGCCAGGCCGCTGGCCTCGGAGCGAAGCTCGAAGGAGTGGCGGCATGATTGATGGAATCTTCGCCTTCGGCCAGGGTCTGATGGGCGGCATCTGGCCGGCCACCGTATGGCCTGTGCTGTGGACGCTCATCAAGATCGTCTGTGTCCTGCTGCCGCTGATGGGCCTCGTGGCCTACCTCACCTTGTGGGAACGCAAGGCCATCGGCTTCACCCAGATTCGCCTCGGCCCCAATCGCGTCGGGCCTTTCGGCTTGCTGCAGCCGATTGCCGATGCACTCAAGCTGCTGACCAAGGAAATCATTATCCCCACGGCGGCCAGCAAAGGCCTGTTCGTGCTCGGCCCCATCATGACCATCATGCCGGCCCTGGCCGCCTGGGCCGTGATTCCCTTCGGGCCCGAGATCGCGCTGGCCAACATCAATGCCGGCCTGCTGTTCCTGATGGCCATCACCTCGCTGGAGGTCTACGGCGTGATCATCGCGGGCTGGGCTTCCAACTCCAAATACGCCTTCCTCGGCGCCATGCGCGCCTCGGCGCAAATGGTCAGCTATGAAATCGCCATGGGCTTTTGCCTGGTGGTGGTGCTCATGGTGTCCGGCAGCCTCAACATGACCGACATCGTGATGAGCCAGGGCAAGGGCATGCTGGCAAGCAACGGCTGGACCTTCCTGTCCTGGAACTGGCTGCCGCTGCTGCCGATCTTTGTCGTGTATTTCATCTCCGGCCTGGCCGAGACCAATCGCCACCCGTTCGACGTCGTTGAAGGTGAGTCCGAAATCGTGGCCGGCCACATGGTCGAGTACTCGGGCATGGCCTTCGCGATGTTCTTCCTCGCCGAATACGCCAACATGTGGCTGGTCGCCATCCTGGCCGTGCTGCTGTTCCTGGGCGGCTGGCTGCCTCCGGTCGAAGCGTTGAGCTTCATCCCGGGCTGGATCTGGCTCGGCGCCAAGACCTTTGTGGTGGTCACCATGTTCCTGTGGGTGCGCGCCACCTTCCCGCGTTTTCGCTACGACCAGATCATGCGCCTGGGCTGGAAGATTTTCATTCCCGTGACCCTGGTCTGGCTGGTGGTCGTCGGGGCCTGGATGCAGACCCCCTACAACATCTGGAAGTGACTATGAGCCCCCACGTTCGCTCACTTCGTGTAGCTCTCTGCCCCCCGAGGGGGCCGCTGCGCCTGCGGTCTGGCAAAGCCAGTCCCGCGGCCCCTGCTGGCTTGAAGAGCCTTTGTGCACGCCTTATTTCTGCAGGAATCTGACTTATGTCCGCCGTAGCCTCCATCAAAGACTTTGCGTCAAGCTTCATGCTCACCGAGCTGTTCAAGGGCATGGCCCTGACCGGCAAGTACATGTTCAGCCGCAAGATCACGGTCCAGTTTCCCGAAGAGAAAACTCCGCTGAGCCCGCGTTTTCGCGGCCTTCATGCGCTGCGCCGCTATGAAAACGGCGAAGAGCGCTGCATCGCCTGCAAGCTCTGCGAAGCGGTGTGCCCGGCGCTGGCGATCACCATCGAATCCGACGTGCGTGAAGACGGCAGCCGCCGCACTTCGCGTTACGACATCGACCTGACCAAATGCATCTTCTGCGGTTTCTGCGAAGAAAGCTGCCCGGTCGACTCCATCGTCGAGACCCACATCTTTGAATACCACGGCGAAAAGCGCGGCGACCTGTATTTCACCAAAGAGATGCTGCTCGCCGTGGGCGACCGGTATGAATCCGAAATCGCCGCCAACCGCGCGGCTGATGCCAAGTACCGCTGAACCCCAGGCCGCTGGCTCAAGAAAGAATCCACAACAACATGGACGCTAAAACAGGTCTTTTTTATGTTTTCGCCGCGGTGCTGCTGTTTGCGGCATTCAAGGTGATTACCGCGCGCAACCCGGTGCATGCGGCGCTTTACCTCGTGCTGGCGTTCTTCCAGGCGTCTGCCGTCTGGATTCTCCTCAAGGCAGAGTTCCTGGCCATCACGCTGGTGCTGGTCTATGTGGGCGCCGTGATGGTGCTCTTCCTGTTCGTCGTGATGATGCTGGACATCAACATCGACAGTGTCCGCAAAGGCTTCTGGAAACATTTCCCGCTGGCCGGCTCCGTCGGCGCCATCATCGCGCTGGAAATGTCTTATGTGTTGATGGGCGGCTTCCGTGAGCCACCCAAAGTCGCGACCACCGCGGGCCAGATAGGCGCGCAGGTGTCCAACACCAAGGAGCTCGGCAAGCTGCTGTACTCCGAATACCTCTACCCGCTGGAGGTCGCCGCGGTGATTCTGCTGGTGGCCATCATTGCCGCCATCGCGCTGACCCTGCGCGCGCGCAAAGACTCCAAGTACCAGAACCCTTCAGAGCAGATCCGGGTCAAGCGCGCCGACCGCGTGAGCCTGGTCAAGATGAAATCCGTAATACCCGCACCCGTTGTGGCTGCGGCCCCCGCAGCCGCCGAGGAGAAGAAGGCATGACGCTCACCCTGGGACATTTTCTTTCGCTGGGCGCGATGCTGTTCGCGCTGTCGGTCATCGGCATCTTCCTGAACCGCAAAAACCTGATCGTGCTGCTGATGGCCATCGAGCTCATGCTGCTGGCGGTCAACATGAATTTTGTGGCCTTCTCCTACTACCTGAACGACATGGCCGGCCAGGTGTTCGTGTTCTTCATCCTGACCGTCGCCGCGGCCGAATCGGCCATAGGCCTGGCCATCCTGGTGCTGCTGTTCCGCAACAAGTCCAGCATCAACGTAGACGAACTCAATACGCTCCAGGGCTAAAAGTAAAATGAGCCAAACCCTCTCAGCATCGGCCCTGCTGGCCGTTCCCTTGGCGCCGCTGGCCGGCGCCCTGGCGGCCGGTATCCTCGGCACCTCCTTCGGCGGCAACTGGATAGGCCGCCGCCTCTCGCACTCCCTGACCATCCTCGGCGTGCTGGTGGCCTTCATCATCTCGGCGATGACGCTCAAGAGCGTGGCCGTCGACGGCGCGCGTTTCAACGAGACGCTCTACACCTGGATGAACGTCGGCGGCCTGAAGATGGAGATCGGCTTCCTGGTCGACGGCCTCACAGCCATGATGATGTGCGTGGTGACCTTTGTGTCGCTCATGGTGCACATCTACACCATAGGCTATATGGAAGAAGACGAGGGCTACAACCGCTTCTTCGCCTACATCTCGCTGTTCACCTTCTCCATGCTGATGCTGGTGATGAGCAACAACATGCTGCAGCTGTTCTTCGGCTGGGAGGCCGTGGGCCTGGTGTCCTACCTGCTGATCGGTTTCTGGTTCAACAAGCCGACCGCCATCTTCGCGAACATGAAGGCCTTCCTGGTCAACCGCGTGGGCGACTTCGGTTTTATCCTCGGCATTGGCCTGATCGCCGCTTACGCCGGCACGCTGAACTATGCCGAGGCCTTTGCCAAGGCGGATGAGCTCTCCAAATTGACGTTCCCCGGAACCGGCTGGATGCTGGTGACCGTGGCCTGCATCTGCCTCTTCATAGGCGCGATGGGCAAGTCGGCGCAATTCCCCTTGCACGTTTGGCTGCCGGACTCCATGGAAGGCCCGACCCCGATCTCCGCGCTGATCCACGCCGCGACCATGGTGACGGCCGGCATCTTCATGGTGGCGCGCATGTCGCCGCTGTTTGAACTCAGCGACACCGCGCTCAGTTTCATCATGGTGATAGGTGCCATCACGGCCCTGTTCATGGGTTTCCTCGGCATCATCCAGAACGACATCAAGCGCGTGGTCGCGTATTCCACGCTTTCGCAACTCGGTTACATGACGGTGGCATTGGGCGCCTCGGCCTATTCCGTCGCGGTGTTCCACCTGATGACGCACGCTTTCTTCAAGGCGCTGCTGTTCCTGGCGGCAGGCTCGGTCATCATCGGCATGCACCACAACCAGGACATCCGCTGGATGGGCGGCGTGCGCAAGTACATGCCCATCACCTGGATCACCTCGCTGCTGGGCACGCTGGCCCTGATCGGCACGCCCCTGTTCGCGGGTTTCTACTCCAAGGACAGCATCATCGAAGCCGTGCATGAAAGCCATTTGGCGGGCGCGGGCTTCGCGTACTTCGCGGTGCTGGCGGGCGTCTTCGTGACGGCCTTCTATTCTTTCCGGCTGTATTTCCTGGTGTTCCACGGCAAGGAGCGCTATGACCAGAACCCCGACGCGCACCACCATGGCCACGACGACCACGGCCATCATGACGAGCACCACGAGCCGCACGAATCGCCCTGGGTGGTGACGGTGCCGCTGATCCTGCTGGCGATCCCGTCCGTAGTCATCGGTTTCATGACGATTGAGCCCATGCTGTACGGCGATTTCTTCAAGGGCGCGATCTTCGTGAACCTTGAAAAACACCCTGCCATGGAAGAGCTCAAGCAGCTATTCCACGGACCGGCCCAGATGGCCCTGCATGGGCTGATGGCGCCGCCTTTCTGGCTGGCCCTGGGAGGCTCGGTGCTGGCCTGGTATATGTACATGGTCAACCCGGCCTTGCCGGCCGCGATCAAGCGCATGTTCATGCCCATCTTCACGCTGCTCGAGAACAAGTACTACTTCGACTGGTTCAATGAAAACGTGCTGGCCCGCGGAACGCGCGCCCTCGGCACCGCGCTCTGGAAGGGCGGCGACCAGAAGCTGATCGACGGCGCGCTGGTCAACGGCTCCTGGAAGGTAATCGGCTGGGTCTCCGGCATGGTCCGCCGGCTGCAGTCCGGCTACATCTACCACTATGCCTTCGGCATGATCATTGGCGTGTTTGTGTTGATGACGTATTTCGTCTGGCTCAATCGCTGATCAGTTCAACAAAATCAAGGAAGAACAAGAATGGGTTTGTTGAGTCTTGCGATCTGGACACCGATTGTTTTCGGTGTGGTTCTGCTGGCGCTGGGCCGTGACGAGCAGGCGCGCAGCGTTCGCTGGATCGCGCTGATAGGCGCGGTCGTCAGTTTCGGGGTGACGCTGCCGCTGTACGGCGGCTTCGAGCTGGGCACTTCGGCCATGCAATTTGTCGAAAAGGGCAGCTGGATCCAGCGCTTCAACGTCAATTACCACGTGGGTGTCGACGGCATCTCGCTGTGGTTCGTGCTGCTGACGGCCTTCATCAACGTGGTGGTCATCATCGCCAGCTGGGAAGCCATCACCACGCGCGTGAACCAGTACATGGCCTCTTTCCTGATCCTGAGCGGGCTCATGATCGGCGTGTTCTCGGCGCTGGACGGCATCCTGTTCTACGTGTTCTTCGAAGCCACGCTGATCCCGATGTACCTCATCATCGGCATCTGGGGCGGCCCCAACAAGATCTACGCGGCTTTCAAGTTCTTCCTCTACACCTTGCTTGGCTCGCTGCTGATGCTGGTGGCGCTGATCTACCTGTACAACAAGTCGGGCGGCAGCTTCGACATCCTGACCTGGCACAAGCTGCCGCTGGGCGGCACGATACAGACGCTGCTGTTCTTCGCCTTCTTCGCGGCCTTCGCCGTCAAGGTGCCGATGTGGCCGGTCCACACCTGGCTGCCCGACGTGCACGTCGAGGCGCCCACGGGCGGCTCCGCCGTGCTGGCCGCCATCATGCTGAAGCTGGGCGCCTACGGTTTCCTGCGTTTCTCCATGCCTATCGCCCCGGACGCCGCGCACGAATGGGCTTGGCTGATGATCGCGCTGTCGCTGATCGCCGTTGTCTACGTCGGCCTGGTGGCGCTGGTGCAGCAGGACATGAAAAAGCTGGTGGCCTACTCATCGGTGGCCCATATGGGGTTTGTCACGCTGGGCTTTTTCATCTTCAACGACCTCGGCGTCTCCGGCGGCATCGTGCAGATGATTGCCCACGGTTTTGTATCCGGCGCGATGTTCCTGTGCATCGGCGTGCTGTATGACCGCGTCCACTCGCGCGAGATCGCCAGCTACGGCGGCGTGGTCAACACCATGCCCAAGTTCGCGGCCTTCGCGCTGCTGTTTGCCATGGCCAATTGCGGCCTGCCGGCCACAGCCGGTTTCGTCGGCGAGTGGATGGTGATCCTGGGCGCCGTCAAATACAACTTCTGGATAGGCGGCGCGGCGGCGACAGCGCTGATTTTCGGCGCGGCCTACACGCTGTGGATGTACAAGCGGGTCTACCTGGGCCCCGTGGCCAATGAGGACGTCAAGGCGCTCACCGACATCAACAGCCGCGAGTTCCTGATGCTGGCCCTGCTGGCCATTGCCGTGCTGTACATGGGCATTTATCCCAAGCCCTTCACGGACGTGATGAACACTTCAGTGGCGGACCTGCTCAAGCACGTCGCGACGTCCAAGCTGAACTGAAACTACAAAGAATTCAGATGATAGACAAACTCTCCTGGATCGCGGTTTACCCCGAACTCGTCCTCCTGACCATGGCCTGCGTGATCGCGCTGGTGGACCTGGGCGTCAAGACGCCCCAGCGCACGCTCACCTATGTGCTCACGCTACTGACCCTGGCCGTGGTGGGCGCCATGGAGGCCGCCTACGCAGTGGGCGGGCAGACCTTCTACGGTTTCGGCAACATGGTGGTCAGCGACCCCATGGGCGGCTGGCTCAAGTGTTTTGCCTGCATCACCGTGATGATCACGCTGGTTTACGGCCGGCCTTATGCCGCGGACCGCGAGATGCTGCGCGGCGGCGAATTTTTCACGCTGAGCCTGTTCGCGCTGCTGGGCATGTTCGTGATGATCTCGGGCCACAACTTCCTGGTGATCTACATGGGCCTGGAGCTGCTCACGCTGTCCAGCTATGCGCTGGTGGCCCTGCGCCGCGACAACGCCACCGCCACCGAAGCGGCCATGAAGTATTTCGTGCTGGGCGCGCTGGCCTCGGGTTTCCTGCTTTACGGCCTGTCGATGCTGTACGGCGCGACCGGCTCCCTGGACCTCAACGAGGTGTTCAACGCCATCGCCAGCCGCCAGGTCAAACACCAGGTGCTGATTTTCGGCCTGGTCTTCATCGTGGCCGGCCTGGCCTTCAAGCTGGGGGCCGTGCCTTTCCACATGTGGCTGCCCGACGTTTACCAAGGTGCGCCTACCGCTGTTACGCTGCTGATCGGCGGCGCGCCGCAGCTCGCGGCCTTCGCGATCTGCATCCGCCTGCTGGTGGAAGGCCTGTTGCCGCTGGCGATCGACTGGCAGCAGATGCTGGCCCTGATGGCGATAGGCTCGCTGCTGGTCGGCAACCTGGCCGCCATCGCCCAGTCCAACCTCAAGCGCATGCTGGCGTTCTCGACCATCTCCCAGATGGGTTTCCTGCTGCTCGGCCTGCTGGCCGGCGTGGTCAACGGCAACCAGCTCAACACCGAGTCCGCCTACAGCGCGGCGATGTTCTACGCCCTGACCTATGTGCTCACCACCCTGGGCGCCTTCGGCATCATCATGCTGCTGGCGCGCGCCGGGCACGAGTCGGAGGACATCGTCGACCTGGCCGGCCTGAACCAGCGTAGCCCGCTGTATGCAGGCGTGATGGCCATCAGCATGTTCTCGCTGGCCGGCCTGCCGCCGCTGGTGGGTTTTTATGCCAAGCTGTCCGTCCTGCAGGCGCTGATTTCATCGCAACAGGCCAGCTACATCGTATTGGCGGTTTTCGCGGTGCTCATGTCGCTGGTCGGCGCGTTTTATTACCTGCGCGTGGTCAAGGTCATGTACTTTGACGCGCCGCTGGCCCACAATGCCCAGCCGGTCTCCGGCCCGACGGATGCCAAGGTGGTGCTGGCGATCAACGGCGCGCTCATCCTGGTTCTGGGCATGCTGCCCGGCGGCCTGATGACGTTGTGCTCGCAGTCCATCAGCAGCATCGTCAAATCCCTGGGTTCATGACGCAGACGGCCTCGGTCTGGCTGGTCGTGCTGCTGGCCCTGCTGGCGGCCAACCTGCCTTTTGTCAGCAACCGCCTGTTCGCGGTCTACGCCCTGAATCAGCCCAAAAACCTCGCCACCCGCGTGGGGGAGATGGTGGTCTGGTACCTTCTCGTCGGCGGCCTGGGCCTGTACCTCGAGCAGCGTACCGGCCAGATCGCACCGCAGGGCTGGGAGTTCTACGCCATCACCGGCGCGCTCTTCATCACCTTTGCCTTTCCCGGTTTCACCTGGCGCTATCTCTTCAAGCACCGCTCATGAAAACCCCGCCGGGCCCTGATGACGCCGGCAAGCCGGCTGATGCGCACCTGGTCGAGACACGGCTGGCTTCCACCGAGATTTTGAAGGGCCACTTCCTGCACGCCATGCGCGACACCGTCGGCCTGCCCGACGGCAGCCAGGCGACGCGTGAATACATCATTCATCCGGGCGCTGTGATGATCGTCGCCCAGGGCGACGACGGCCGCCTGGTGCTGGAGCGCCAATACCGCTACCCCGTGCAGGCCGTCATGGTCGAATTCCCCGCCGGCAAGCTCGACCCCGGTGAAGACTCGCTGGCCTGCGCGCAGCGCGAACTGCTTGAGGAAACCGGCTACACCGCACGCGAGTGGGCCCGCGCCGGTGTGCTGCACCCGGTGATCTCCTATTCCACCGAGTTCATCGACATCTGGTTCGCGCGCGGGCTGGTGCCCGGCCCGCGCAAGCTCGATGCCGGCGAATTCCTCGACGTCTTCACCGCCACGCCCACCGAGCTGCTGGCCTGGTGCGCGAACGGCCGGGTGACCGATGCAAAAACCTTGACCGGCGCGCTGTGGCTGCAGAACGTGCTGTCGGGCGCATGGGCATTGGACTGGCAGGCTGCCGCTTCGTGACCGCGGGGCGATAATCCGCGCATGAAAGTCCTGAATCTCCAATGTTCGCACCAGCATTCGTTTGAAGGCTGGTTTGCGTCCGAAGACGATTTCCAGGGCCAGCTGTCGCGCGGCCTGGTCGAATGCCCGATGTGCGCCGACAAAAGCGTGCAAAAACTCCCGAGCGCGCCGCGGCTCAACCTGGGCGGGCGCCAGGACCCGGATGTCTCCGGCAATCCGGCATCCTCGACAGCCGTGAAGACGGAAGAAAGCGCGGCGACTCGCAGCCTGACCGCGGTCGCCGGAACACCGTCCGGCGCAAGCCAGGCGCAGCAGGCCGCATTCCTGCAGGCTGTGCGCCATGTGCTGGCCAACACCGAAGATGTGGGGACGCGTTTTGCCGATGAGGCGCGCCGCATGCACTATGGCGAGCAGGATGCGCGCAGCATTCGCGGCCAGACTAGCGTGCGCGAAGCCGCCGAGTTGCTGGAAGAGGGCATTGACGTGATGCCCTTGCCGCTGCCCGCGGCGCTCAAGGAAACGCTGCAGTAGCGGCTCAGCCGGGCGCTGGCATTGCACTGCGCCGCCGCACCATGCGGCTGGCCGCATACAGCCCCAGGGGGATGGCGACGAAATGCGGCCAGATGAAATAGGCCGGCTCATAGCCCATCCAGCTGAACGGGCTTTCATCGACGGCCATGGATTCCATCGTGCCGGTCACAACCACGTAGAGCAGCCAAGGCAGGGCGCTCACCGCCACCATCGCGGGCGAGGTGCTTTTGAGCAGCCTGAAGACGGCATTGCCGGCGGCCACCGCGAGCAGGAACATCGGCAGGTGACGAATACCGACCAGTGCGAAGGCCGCCCGCAGGTTTTCTTCTTCGTAGCTTTGCACGGTCCAGCGCGCGACGGCCGGGCCGTCGAGCAAAGGCCCCAGCAGCGCCGCCAGGGCCGCCACCAGCGCGCCCAGAAAGAGCGCTGCCGCGGGCAGGCGAAAAGCGGCCATCGCAGGCCGCCCGCCAGGGCCGTCGGGCGCTTCGGCCATCAGGGGTAGAGGCCGCGCAGCTCGCGGGTGTGCAGGATGCGCTTGCAGGCCACGATGAAGGTCGCGGTGCGCAGGCTGACCTTCTGGTCTTGCGCCACGTGCCAGACGCCGGCGAAGGCGTCTTTCATGATCTTGACCAGGCGCTTGTTGATTTCTTCCTCGTCCCAGAAGAAGCTGGAGAAATCCTGCACCCATTCAAAGTAGCTGACCGTCACGCCGCCGGCGTTGGCGATCACGTCCGGCAGCACCAGGATGTTGCGGTCGTGCAGGATGTCGTCGGCGGCCGGCGTGGTGGGGCCGTTCGCGCCTTCGATGATCATGCGCGCCTTGATGCGCCCGGCATTGGCCGCGGTGATCTGCTGCTCGAGCGCGGCGGGGATCAGGATGTCGCACTCCACGTCCCAGAACGCGTCGTTGGCGATGACTTCAGCTTCCGCGAAGCCGGCCACGCTGCCGTTGGCTTCCACATGCTTGAGCAGGGCCGGCACGTCGAGGCCGGCCTCGCGGTAAATCGTGCCGCCGTGGTCCTGCACGGCAACCACGCGCGCGCCGGTTTCGGCAAACAGCTTGCCCGCCACGCCGCCCACGTTGCCGAAGCCCTGCACCGCGATGCGCGAGCTCGCGATGTCCAGGCCGATGTGTTTGGCGGCTTCCACGCCCACGGTGTACACGCCGCGGCCGGTGGCTTCACGCCGGCCCAGCGAGCCGCCCAGGTCGACCGGCTTGCCGGTGACCACGCCGGTCGAGGTGGAGCCGGTGTTCATTGAATAGGTGTCCATCATCCACGCCATGATCTGGTCGTTGGTGTTGACGTCGGGCGCCGGGATGTCCTTGTTGGGGCCGATGATGATGCCGATCTCACTGGTGTAGCGGCGCGTCATGCGCTCGAGTTCGCCGCGCGAAAGCTTCTTGGGGTCGACGCGTATGCCGCCCTTGGCGCCGCCGTAAGGCACGTTCACCGCCGCGTTCTTGACCGACATCCAGGCCGACAGCGCCATCACTTCCGACAGCGTGACGTCCTGGTGAAAGCGCACGCCGCCCTTGCCTGGTCCGCGCGAGACGTTGTGCTGCACGCGGTAGCCCTCGAAGTGGGCCACGGTGCCGTCATCCATGTGGATGGGCACGTCGACGATCAGCACGCGCTTGGGGCGCTTGAGCGTCTCGGCCCAGCGCGCCAGGCTGCCCAGGTGTGGGATGACGCGGTCAACCTGTTGCAGGTAGTTGCCCCAGGGACCGAGGTTGTCTGCCTGGAGGTAGGAGGGGAGGGGATGGGAGCCGGCGGGGGTGGAGCCGGAGGCGGCGGCGGGGTGTGACATTGAAAAAACTCCTTGTGGGATTTCTTGAGAGGAAAAGTCAATGCACGGAGCTTAAAAGCCCGCCCTCAAATAGTCCAAGGCATTGTGCACCACTATCTATGCAAATAATGCATATCCCGGGTCTTGAACCCGGCGGCAAGGTCCAGGCGGCCGGATCGATGGGTGTCAGACCGTGAACTGCAGAGCGGCCAGCCGCGCGTACACGCCGCCGCGGTTCACCAGTTCGGTGTGCGTGCCTTGCTCCACCAGCCGGCCGTGGTCCAGCACCAGGATGCGGTCGGCCTGCTGCACCGTGGCCAGGCGGTGGGCGATGACCAGCGTCGTGCGTCCCTTCATGGCCGATTCCAGTGCCGCTTGCACCATGCGCTCGCTTTCGGCATCCAGCGCGCTGGTGGCTTCATCGAGCAGCAGCAGCGGTGCGTTCTTCAGCATGGCCCGCGCGATCGCGATGCGCTGGCGCTGACCGCCCGACAGCCGCACGCCACGCTCGCCCAGGAAAGTGTCGTAGCCCTCGGGCAAAGCGGTGATGAACTCGTGCGCGAATGCGGCCTGGGCGGCGGCACGGGTTTCCTCGTCGCTGGCGCCGGGTTTGCCGTAGCGGATGTTTTCGAGCGCGCTGGTGGAAAAGATCACCGCGTCCTGCGGCACGATGCCGATGCGGTCGCGCAGGTCTTGCAGTGACATGTCGGCCGTGCGCACGCCGTCGAGTGCGATGCGGCCCGAAGCCGGGTCGTAAAAACGCAGCAGCAGCTGGAACACCGTGCTCTTGCCCGCGCCGCTGGGCCCGACGATGGCCACGGTTTCGCCGGGCGCCACGCTCAGGCTGAAATCGCTGAGCGCAGCCTGCGCCGGGCGCGACGGATAGTGAAAGTTCACGGCCTCAAACTGGATGGCGCTGCCCGCCTGCGTCAGCCGCGCCGGCACGGGGTTGGGCGGCGAGGTGACGGGTGAGCGCGAGGCCAGCAATTCCATCAGGCGTTCTGTGGCGCCGGCCGCGCGCAGCAGGTCGCCATAGACCTCGCCCAGCACCGCCGCGGCGCTCGCCAGGATGATCACGTAGACCACGGTCTGGCCCAGGTGGCCGGCCGAGATGTCGCCGCGCATCACGGCCTGCGTGCCTTGGTACAGGCCCCACAGCAGCGCCGCCGAGGTGGCGATGATGATGAAGGCCACCAGCACCGAGCGCGCCCGGGCGCGCCGCACGGCGGTGTTGAAGGCATTCGTGGTCGACTGGTCGAAACGCGCCGACTCGCGTGCTTCGGCGGTATAGCTTTGCACCACCGGAATCGCATTGAGCACCTCGGCGGCGATGGCGCTGGAGTCGGCCACGCGGTCCTGGCTGGCGCGCGACAGCTTGCGCACGCGCCGGCCGAACCACACCGAGGGCGCGACGATCAGCACCAGCACGCCCAGCACTTGCACCATCAAATAGGGGTTGGTATAGACCAGCATGCCCAGCGCGCCCACGCCCATCACGGCATTGCGCAGGCCCATGCTCAGCGAGGAGCCCACGACGGTCTGCACCAGCGTCGTGTCGCCGGTCAGGCGCGACAGCACCTCGCCGGTCTGCGTGGTCTCGAAGAATTCCGGGCTTTGCCGCACCACATGGGCATACACCGCGTTGCGCAGGTCGGCCGTCACGCGCTCGCCCAGCCAGCTCACCATGTAAAAACGGCCCGCCGAAAAAAGCCCCAGCGCGGCGGCTACGGCAAACAGTTCGAAGAAATGAGTACGCAAGGCCATCAGCTGTTGGCCCTTGTCGGCCGCTGTGAGGCCGCCGTCGATCAGGCTGCGCAGGGCCAGCGGAAACACCAGCGTCGCCACCGCGGCCAGTACCAGGAAGACCGCAGCCGCCAGGATGTGGCCCCAGTAGGGCCGCAAAAAAGGCAAAAGACCGGAGAGCGAACGCGGGGAGCCTTTGGGGCCCAGGGAGGAGGGGAGAGTAGCCATGCAGGGAGTTTAGTCAAAAATAGGGCAATAAATTGCCGAAACAAACACCGCCTTGACATTAATTGTCTAGGCATGTATTATTCGAACCCATGACTTCCAAACCCACCCGCCCGGAATCCCCCGGCCCCGCACTTTGCGGTTTGCCGGCCGATTTCTATTGCGCGGCTGATTACGACGCCGGCCAGAGCACCGGCTACCTGATGCGCCAGATCATCAACAGCGTTTCCCAGCAGGTCGCACGCGAACTCGAGCCTCAGGGCCTGACGAACGCCCAATGGGTGCCCATGCTCAAGCTCTATCTCCGAAAAGCCTCCACCGTGGCCGAACTCGCGCGTGAATGCCAGCTTGACGCGGGCTCCATGACCCGCCTGCTTGACCGGCTCGAAGCCAAGGGTTTTTGCCGCCGCATCCGCTCCATCGACGACAGGCGCGTGGTGAACATTGAATTGACCCCCGAAGGCCGCGATGCCGCCAAGGAAATCCCGGCCGTGCTGAGCCGCGTGCAGAACGCCCACCTGGCCGGATTTTCGGTGGAAGAGTGGCAAAACCTCAAAGCCTATCTGCGCCGTATCCTCGAAACCGCGCACACCCTCCAAGCAGCGAATGAACAACATGACAAATAACACCTGTTCCTTTCCCATGGATTCCGACCAAGCCGCCAACTCCGTCATTTCCGGCACTGCGCAGCAGAATGCCCAGGAAACCCTGCCGGTCTGGCGCGCCTCCTTCCGCATGGCCCTGGTGGCCGCCGCCAGCGTGGTGGCCGTGGGCCTGATGGCAACGGGCCTCACCGGCTGCGCCGACATGTCCGGCATTGCGCCGCAGGCCAGCCTGCGCGACGCGCCCTCGCTGGGCCTGAAGGCCGATGCCGGCACGCAGGCCTCGGCGCAGGCGCAGCTGGCCGCCGAGTGGTGGCGCGATTTCGGTGACGAGCAGCTCAACACCCTGGTCGCGCAGGCCCTGCAGACCAGCCCCAGCCTCAAGCTCGCGCAGGCCCGCCTGGCGCGCGCGCAGGCCGTCATTGAAGTGGCCGACGCCGCCACCTTGCCGCAGCTCACCGGCCAGCTCGACCTGACCCGCCAGCGCTACACCGCCAATGGCGCGGTCCCGCCGCCGCTGGCCGGCTCCATCCGCGAAAGCGGCACGGCCCAGCTCAATGCGAGCTGGGAGCTTGATTTCTTCGGCAAGAACCGCGCGGCGCTCGATGCCGCGCTGGGCAGCGCCAACGCCGCCGAAGCCGACGCCCAGGCCGCGCGTGTGCTGCTGGCCAGCAATGTCGCCCGCACGTATTTCCAGCTGGTGCGCCTCAACGAACAAGCCAGTGTGGCGCGCCGCACGCTGGCCCAGCGTGAGGAGACCTTGAAGCTGGTGCAAGACCGCGTCAACGCCGGCCTGGATACCCGCCTTGAACTGCGCCAGAGCGAAGGCGGCCTGCCCGAAGCGCGCCTGCAGCTTGAGACCGTGTTGGAGCAGATGGCCCTCACGCGCAACGCGCTGGGCGCGCTGGTCGGCCAGCCCGACGCCGCCGCCGCGCTGAATCCACCCGCGCAAGCCGCGATCAAAAATGTCGCGGTCGCCGCCACCCTGCCGGCCGACCTGCTGGGCCGCCGCGCCGACGTCGCCGCCGCGCGCTGGCGTGTCGAGGCCTCAACCAGGGACGTGGCCAATGCCAAGACCCAGTTCTATCCCAACATCAACCTCGTCGCCTTCGCTGGTTTCTCCAGCATAGGCCTGGGCAACTTGATGGACTCGGGCAGCAGGCAGTGGGGCGTGGGCCCGGCGCTGCGCCTGCCGATTTTTGATGCGGGCCGGCTGCGCGCCAACCTGCGCGGCAAGACCGCCGACCTCGACGCCGCGGTGGAAAGCTATAACGCCGCCGTGATCGATGCGGTGCGCGACGTCGCCGACCAGGTGGCCTCCTCGCAAGCCATCACCCGCCAGCAAACCGAGCAGCGCGCCGCCCAGGACGCCGCCGAAAGCGCCTACGAAATTGCCGTGCAGCGCTACAAGGCCGGCCTGGGCAACTACCTCAACGTGCTCACGGCGGAAACCAGTGTGCTGGCCCAGCGCCGGCAGGCCGTGGACCTGTCGGCCCGCGCGCTCGACACGCAGGTGGCGCTGATACGCGCGCTGGGCGGCGGCTACACACCCGGCCAGGCCGTGCCCGCGGAGCGGCAGGCTCGTTCGGCTTTCTGAACTCTGAACAAGTGACCAGCGATCAAAAGTTAACCCAACACATAACACGCATCATGAACACTCCTGAATCCTCCAACGCTCCAGCGCCATCCGCTTCTCCAACGCCCACGGCCACGCCCGCCGCCGCACCGGCGCCGGCGCCGGCGCCCGCAGGCAACCCCAAGCGCAAAAAGGCGCTGACCGCGCTGGCCGCCGTCGTGGTCGTGGCCGGCCTGGGCTGGGCCACTTATGAATACCTGGTGGCCAGCCATTACGAGTCCACCGACAACGCCTATGTGCAGGGCAATGTGATCCAGATCACGCCGCAGATCAGCGGCACCGTCATGGCCATCATGGCCGACGACACCGACTTCGTGAAAGCCGGCCAGGCGCTGGTGCAGCTGGATCCGGCCGATGCCAAGGTCGCGCTGGAACAGGCCGAGGCCGCGCTCGCCCAGGCCGTGCGCCAGGCGCGCACGCTCTACGCCAACAACGGCACGCTGGCCGCGCAGATCGCGCTGCGCGACGCCGATGTCACCAAGGCGCAAAGTGACATCGCGCGCGCCAATGACGACCTCAACCGCCGCCAGTCGCTCACCGGCAACGGCGCCGTGTCCAGGGAAGAACTCAACCACGCCCGCACGCAACTGGACACCGCCAAAAGCGCCTTGGCCGCCGCACAGGCCGGCGTGGTCGCCGCGCGCGAGCAGCTTTCCAGCAACCAGGCGCTGACCGAAGGCACCAGCATCGAGCAGCACCCCAGCGTGCAGGTGGCGGCCGCCCGGGTGCGTGAAGCCTTCCTCGCCACGCAGCGCGCGGGCCTGCTCGCGCCGGTGGACGGTTATGTCGCCAAACGCACCGTGCAGCTCGGCCAGCGCGTGGCCGCCGGCACGCCCATGATGTCCATCATTCCGCTCAAGCAGGTCTGGGTAGACGCCAACTTCAAGGAAGTGCAACTGCGCAACATCCGCATCGGCCAGCCCGTCACTCTGGTGGCCGACCTCTACGGCAAGAAGGTCGAATACAAGGGAACAGTGGCTGGCCTGGGCGTGGGCACCGGCGCTGCGTTCTCGCTGCTGCCCGCGCAGAACGCCACCGGCAACTGGATCAAGGTGGTGCAGCGTGTGCCCGTGCGCATCGCACTGGATGCCAAGCAGCTCGCCGAGAACCCGCTGCGTGTGGGCCTGTCCATGGACGCTGAAGTCGACGTGAGCAACAAGAACGGCAAAATGCTGGCCGATGCGCCGCGTGATGCCGCCGTGGCGCACACCCAGACCTACGGCGCGCAGGACGATGCGGCCGACAAGGACGTGCAGCGCGTGATCGCCGCCAACACCGGCAAGGCCGCGGTGAAGTCGGCCAAGGCCGCCAATGCGGCGAAGCCTTTGCTTCCAGCGGGCGGCGCTGCTTTGCCTGCCCAGGCCGGCGCCGATGCGCAGACCCTGGCCTTCAGCCACACGCTGTCCCTGGCCGGCAACCGCCCGGCACGCTAAGCCACAGCCCCAGCACGCGCAACCGCGGCGAACCCCCACCGCGGTTTCCACCAGCCCCTCCTTCGCAAGGCTTTCATGGCTTCCGCACCTGCTTCCGCTTACATCGCACCTCCGCCGCTGACGGGCTCGGCACGCCTGTGGGGCACGCTGGCCCTGTCGGCCGCGACCTTCATGAACGTGCTCGACACCTCCATCGCCAACGTGTCGCTGCCCGCCATCGCCGGCGACCTGGGCGTCAGCCCCAACCAGGGCACCTGGGTCATCACCAGCTTCGGCGTGGCCAACGCGATCGCCGTGCCGCTCACCGGCTGGCTGTCACAGCGCTTCGGCCAGGTACGCCTGTTCACGGCCAGCGTCCTGCTGTTCGTGCTCACCTCCTGGCTGTGCGGCCTGGCGCCCAACATGACCACGCTGATCTTCCTGCGCGTGCTGCAGGGCCTGGTCGCCGGGCCCATGATTCCTTTGTCGCAGGCGCTGCTGCTGTCGAGTTACCCGAAGGCGCTGGCGGGGCTGGCCATGGCGCTATGGTCCATGACGACGCTGGTCGCGCCTGTCATGGGGCCGCTGCTGGGCGGCTGGATCACCGACAACATTTCCTGGCCCTGGATTTTCTACATCAACATCCCCGTGGGCCTGGGTGCGGCCTTCATCACCTGGAGCATCTTCCGAAAGCGTGAAAGCGTCACCCGCAAACTGCCCATCGATTCGGTGGGTCTGGCGCTGCTGGTGGTCTGGGTCGGTTCGCTGCAGATCATGCTCGACAAGGGGCAGGAGCTGGACTGGTTCCACTCCGGCGAGGTCGTCGCGCTGGCCATCATCGCGCTGGTCGGCCTGATCGCCTTCGTGATCTGGGAACTGACCGAAGAGCACCCGGTGGTGGACCTGACGCTGTTCAAGGGGCGCAACTTCTGGGCCGGCGCGCTAGCGCTGTCGGTGGGCTACGGCCTCTTCTTCGGCAACGTGGTGCTGCTGCCTCTGTGGTTGCAGCAGTACATGGGCTACACCGCCACACAGGCCGGCATGGTGCTGGCGCCGGTGGGTGCCTTCGCCTTGCTGCTGTCGCCCGTCGTCGGAAAGAACATTTCCAAGGTTGACCCGCGCCGCTTCGCCGCCTTTGCCTTCATGGTGTTCGCGCTGGTGCTGTGGATGCGCTCTCACTTCAACACCCAGGCCGACTTCCAGACCATCATGATCCCGACCATCATCCAGGGCGTGGCCATGGCCTTCTTCTTCATCCCGCTGGTCACCATCACGCTGTCGGGCATCTCGCCCGAGAAGATCCCCGCGGCGTCGGGCCTGTCGAATTTCGTGCGCATCACGGCCGGCTCTTTCGGCACCTCCATTGCCACCACCATCTGGCAGGACCGCGCCGCCATGCACCACGCGCAGATCAGCGAATACGTGAACCAGGGCAGCACCGCCACCAACAGCGCGCTTGCCGGCCTGGCCGGCGCCGGCCTCACGCCCGACCAGGCGCTGGGCACCATCAACCGCCTGGCCGACCAACAGGCTTACATGCTCGCGGCCAACGACGTGTTTTATGTTTCGGCGCTGATCTTCCTGCTGCTGATTCCGCTGGTGTTTTTGACGCGGCCCACGCATGCGGGGGCGGGTGGGGCGGATGCGGCAGCCGGGGCGCATTGAGGTAGAGCAACGGCGCGCCTGACCGCAAGCAGGGTGCGCCGGGTTTCGCGGAATTTTCATAGGGACGCGAATTTGCAATACATTCCTTGAAGCCCCGCGCATGGGGTCTCAAGGAATTCGATGTCTAAATTCGACGGCAATCACCAGCTTGTGCCGCAGGGCTTGCGTAGGCATTTCATGGGGAGCTTCCAGGTCTTGGCCGCACGCGTGTGCTTCAAGCTGTTGGTTTCGACCCTAAGCGCAATTCTTGTTTTTGTAGCGTCCACATCTATTGCAATAGCGGCAAGCGAAACCGTTGAAGCCCCGTCGAGCTTCAAATACGCCGGAGGCGATGTTCCGGAATGGCCGTCCGGTGCTCATGAGCCACCGGAAAACGGCGCCTATCCGGTAGCCTGGAAATACCCGGTGTTTTCCGATAAAAACGCAGCACGTCTTGGAAGGCTAAATGGCTGGGCTCGAACGGTTGCGCTGAAAGCCTTGTTTCAAGGTGACCCTGAGATATCAGGTCGAGCACTGGCCATGAAAGACTCGCGTGTTTTGTCCGAACTTGGCCGAGACAAAGAGCTTCGCGGTTCTGCCAATACGCAATCTGAGTTGTTCCCTGAACATATCTTCGGCCCCTACATTCTCTTTACCTTGTACACGGAATGGCTGGGAGGTACCCGGCCGCAGCATGCCATTGAAACTCTGGTTTTCGACTACAAAGCTGGCGTTCAGATTCCTGTTCAATCACTGTTCAAAGCCGACGCTCAGGAAGAACTGAATTCTCTCCTTGGAGCGGCGATTGAAAAAACGTTCCAGGAGGACAAGCAAGCGCATGCCGTTTGTTTGAAGCGCAAATCTCGCGACTCAAAGTTAATTTGCGAAAGGCAATTGAACGACGATGATGTGAATGCCTGCGTCAACTGGCGTTCCTTCGATTGGCGCCTGCTATCGATATACGGGCCGCAAAGGCTTTTCCTTACATTCCCATTCAATCCTGGTTGGCGCCAGACATGTGGGGATGAAGCTTACGTACTTGAGGGCAAGGCCATCGAGCGCCTATTCGTTGCGCCGAACGTCTTTCGCAAGGGGCGTATGCCGAAGGAATTGAAACCATGATTTCATTCCACGCCTTCCAGCCGAACTCAATAACTTGATGAAAGCATGAACCATGCGAATCACCACCCATTTCCTCGCTGCTGTGATCCTGGCGCTTGTTTCGCCCTTTGTCTTCGCCACGTCTGATCAAGTACCGAAGGCCGTTGCGGAAAACATGGAGCTTGTACGCGCCGAGTTTGGGCTCTTCAATCCGCCTGACTCCGGTAAGCCTGCTTTCGTTGCGACCCGGCAAGTTCCACTTGTTCCCGGCCAGATCTATGGCTGGGTCGTGATGGTGAATCCAACCCAGGAGGAGGTGAGTTGGCGGGAGGAATTTACCCTTCCGGGGAAACCGGCGACGTGGGGCGAGTCGGATCCCAATGCATCGCAAACCATTTCATCGGATCAGAAGACCTCGGTGAAAGAGGGGAAAGTGGTTCCGGATCGCGGCGTCATTGCCAATACCTGGGCGGTGGCTCCGGGGGATCCCCAGGGACGCTATGTCATTCGGGTTTTCATTGGGAACCGTTTGGCCCGGACCTTTGAATTTGATGTCAAGTGAGTTCCAGGGGCCAGTGAATCCGGACCTCGGAGCCGCAGTGACTCGCGTAATTCTGTCAGGCGCTCGAAGCGGGAGATTTGAGCGCCGCCTCCACTGGCACCAAAATCGCATTGCCGGTAGCCACCAGCAGCAACTCTCCACCGTCCTGCTCGGCAAACAACTCCGCCCCGGCAAACACCTGCTTGCGCCCAGCCTTCACCACGCGCCCGCGCGCCACAAAGCCGCGGCCCACGGCCGGCGCCAGGCAGTTCACTGAAAAATGCGAGGCCAGTACGCGGCCGGCCACGGTGGCGGCCGCGTAACCGCAGGCCGTGTCCAGCATCGCGCCTATCAGGCCCGCATGCAGGTAGCCGGCGTACTGGCCCATGTCTTCCTCCCGCCAGGCCATGCGTATCTCGGCTTCGCCGGCCGAGGCCCGCACAACTTCAAAGCCGGCCCAGCGGTTGAAGGAGGCGGTCTGGTTCACCGCCTGCAGGGTGTTCAGGATTGTGAGTTCCGTCATGGCTGGAAATATAGGACTGCCCGAGGCTACGGGCTGTAGCGCGGGTGACAGCCCGGCGGTTGGAAAGATCAGCTGCTTGTGACGCAGGCGTCACCGCCCCGTCAAGGCGACGTAGGCCGCGCGTGTCTCAGGTGATACCGAGGCCACGAGTTGTTCATGCGATGTCTTGTGCCGCACCAGCATGCGCGCCGAGGCAACAGCTTTGGATTTGCAGAACCAGTGGCAGCTGTGCTGCATCAGGAAGAGCTCGGCCGACATCGTGAAGGCCTTTTCCTTGGGCGTGTGCTGGGCGCTGTTTTCTGCCGTCTGCAGGATGCCTTGGGCGTGGATCGCCAGCACTTTTCGCATGTCGAATGTCAGGCCTGGAAAGAGTTTGGCAACGAAGGGGATGGCAATCGGCAGCTTGCTCGTGCGTGCATCGATTTCATCGACCTTGGAAAAGCCTGTGGCAAAGCGGGTGAACTGCTCGCACAGCTTTAGTTCTGAGCTGGCCAGCTGGTTCCAGACCTGCTCGCGCCGCTCGGCATCCTTCTCGCCCAGCGCCCGCAGGTAGCCGTCGGTCAGGGTCTCCATCAGTTTTTCGATCTGGTACTGGCCGAGGTGGCTGCCCAGCAGGGCGATGCGACGGCGTTCTTCCGACAGTTTGAGGATGTAGACGGCTATGGCGACGCAGGTCACCAAAGTGAAGAATTCCATTTTTTGGGTTTGGGGTGGGGCTGTGGGGGGAGGTACCAGTGTAGTCACTCTGTGTGTCTAGGCTGTGGTCGGATTGACGGTTGAGTGTTTTGCTTAGTCCTGCTGGCCGGGGGTAGCCCGGCGGCTACTCACTTTTAGCGAAACCCGCAAAGCGGGTTTTCTTTTGTTCGCCAAAAGGCGCGCTACGCGCGCGGGGTTTGCTCACTTCGCGAAGCGAAGTTACGCAAACACCAAAAGTAAGCAAAAGAAAAGGCGACCCTGGTTGCTGCGTCCCTKCGCTTCGCTACGGGCAACCTGCGGTGCTCGGTYCAGRCGGGGTCTCGCTAAACTCGCCTTCGGCTCAAACAACGCGATCCCTGATCCGTCTGGCCCTGCGCTCCTCGGCGCATCCACAAGGGGTGGG
>NZ_JBFUCN010000030.1:0-49162 GCF_056405195.1 Polaromonas sp. P1_H6 | reverse complement strand
GTCATAGCCCTTGGCTTCGCCGCCGAACTTGGACGCCAGAACGGTCGTGATCGCCGCCGTCAGCGTCGTCTTGCCATGGTCCACGTGGCCAATCGTGCCTACGTTGACGTGCGGCTTGGTCCGCTCAAATTTGCCTTTTGCCATTTTTCAACTCCAGAAATTTATAAAGAGTTACAAAACCAGTGAATCACTACCGCCGGCCGCAACGCTTTGCGCGCTGCGCCGGCTCTAAATATGGTGCCCTTTGCGGGAATCGGACCCGCGACCTCTCCCTTACCAAGGGAGTGCTCTACCACTGAGCCAAAAGGGCCTAAATTCTTCAAAAAGTCAAAAGACTTCAATACCCACTGCAGTCCGGCACAAGATCAACCAGCAGAGCCCGCAAACACCCCGAAACCGGAGCCTCGTGGAGCGGGAGACGGGAATCGAACCCGCGTCATTAGCTTGGAAGGCTAGGGTTCTACCATTGAACTACTCCCGCGCAGCTCTGCCAAATTCAACTCACTTCAAACCACTCACAGCCCAAAACCCGCTTTACGCGACCGCCTTGCACTGACCGCTTGCCAAAAATCAAACAAAATCTGGTGGATGAGGCTGGATTCGAACCAGCGTAGGCGTTAGCCAACAGATTTACAGTCTGCCCCCTTTAGCCACTCGGGCACCCATCCTTCAAGCGAACCTCGGATTATGCCACGGTTTTATGTCGGGCGAAATGCCGGGGCCTCGCAAAAACATTAAAAAATGCCGGCCGGGCCGCTTCCGGGGCCGGCGGGACTTTGCGCCTGTCAAACTAGCGCCATGAGCGCCTCACTTCTCCCCCCCTCACCGCCAGAACCGTCCTCCCAGCGCCGGGTCAACCTGGCCTTGCAGGGCGGCGGCTCCCACGGCGCCTTCACCTGGGGAGTCCTGGACGCCCTGTTGCAGGATGAACGCATCCAGTTCGACGGCATCAGCGGCGCCAGCGCGGGCGCGGTCAATGCCGTGGCACTGGCCCATGGATTTGCTGTGGCCACCCACAAGGACAGCGGAACGCCGAATCCCCGGGAGGCGGCCCGCGCATCGCTGGCCCGGATCTGGCAAGGCGTGGCCGCCATGGGCAGCCTGGGCTCCATGGCCGAGGGCATCAGCAAGATGCTGCTGGGCGGCTGGTCCTCCGATAAAGTGGGCACTAACTTCTTCAATAGCGCAATGAGCCAGTGGCTCTCGCCTTACCAGTCCAATCCGCTGGACATCAATCCCCTGCGCAAGCTGCTGCAGGCGGAAATCGACTTTCACGCCATCGCCGGCCTGGATGTGCCCAAGGCCTTTGTATCCGCGACCCATGTGACCACGGGCCGGGCGGAAATTTTTTCGGGCAAACGCCTGACTTTGCAGGCCGTGATGGCCTCCACCTGCCTGCCCACGCTGTTCCAGGCGGTGGAAATCGACGGCCAGTCCTACTGGGACGGGGGATTTTCCAGCAATCCGTCCCTGCTGCCCCTGATCAGCGAATGCAGCAGCCGCGACATCATCGTGGTGCAGATCAACCCCCTGCGGCGGCCCGAGGTTCCCCACACGCCGCACGACATCATGGACCGGGTGAACGAGTTGACCTTTAACGCCAGCCTGCTGTCGCAGATGCGCACCATCGACTTCATCAACCGACTGCTGGCAGACGGGCGCCTGCAGGAGGGCGTGAAGTACAAAAGCCTGCTGCTGCACCGCATCGACGGTGGCGAGGCCCTGGAAGACCTGCCCTCGTCGAGCAAGATGTCGGCCGACGGCGCCATGATTGAAAAGCTGTTTGACATGGGCCACGGCGCGGCCAAACGCTGGCTGCGCCGCCATTTTGAGGCCCTGGGCCACCAGAGCACGGTCAATATCCGGCGCGACTACGTCGGGAGCCTCCCCCAGGAGTTCTAGCCGGGCTGCTCGGCGCTTTTTATTGGCGCTTGTCCGCCACCCGGACTTTGCTGCGCCGGCTGGCTTTTCGGGTGCATGTCGCGCCACTCCCGCGCCTGCGAAAAATGGCCGCATCCAATAAAAGGCACCGGCGGCCGCAGGGCCGACAGCGGCGAGGGATGGTTGGCCACCAGCACCTTGTGGCGCTTCACATCGATCAAGGCCCGCTTGCTTTGGGCATGGGCGCCCCACAGCATGAAGACCACCGGATGGTCGCCGTCGGACACCTGGCGGATCAAGGTATCAGTCAGCACTTCCCAGCCTTTGCCGGCGTGGCTGGCGGGCTGCGCTTCTTCCACCGTAAGACATGTGTTGAGCAACAGCACGCCGTGCGTGGCCCACTTCACCAGGCTTCCGCCGGGCACCGGAAAGGCCGGCGGCGGCGTGCCGAGGTCGCGCTGCAGCTCCTTGAAGATGTTGCGCAGCGAGGGCGGCAAGGCCACGCCGGAAGCCACGGAGAAGGCCAGTCCTTCAGCCTGGCCCCGGCCGTGGTACGGGTCCTGGCCCAGGATCACGACGCGCACCTCTTCGGGCGGCGTCAGTTCCAGCGCGCGCAGCGGCAGGGGCGGAAAAATCGTCGCGCCTTCGGCAAGCCGGCCCTGGAGAAAATCCAGCAGCCTGCGGCCGGTAGGACCGGCGAAAAAAGCCTCGGTGGTGGGTCGCCAGCCCTGCGCCACAGGCCAGTCCGCAGGGTTCGCGCTCTTCAGCTGGTCCGGAGAGTTCATGGCCGCCGCCTCTTCCTCTTTGACTTAGTTGCCTGCGAACAGCTGGGCCAGGGCCAGCCCCGGTTCTTCGGCCCGCATAAAGGCCTCGCCGACCAGGAAGGCATTCACGCCGGCAGCGCGCAGGCGCTTCACCTCGGCCGGCGTGGCGATGCCCGATTCAGTGATGAGCAGTCGGTCCGCCGGTACCTGGCCCAGCATGCCGAGCGTGGTGTCCAGCGAGACCTCGAAGGTCTTCAGGTTGCGGTTGTTGATGCCGATCAGCGGCGTCCTGAGCTTGAGCGCGCGCTCCAGCTCAGCCTTGTCGTGCACTTCGACCAGCACCGCCATGTCCAGCGACATGGCCAGCGCCTCGAGCGACTTCATCTGCGCGTCGTCCAGGCAGGCCGCGATCAGCAGGATGCAGTCGGCACCCATGACACGCGCCTCATACACCTGGTAGGGGTCGACCATGAAATCCTTGCGCAGCACCGGCAAGTCGCATGAAGCCCGGGCCTGCTTGAGGTAGTCGATGCTGCCCTGAAAGAACTGCTTGTCCGTCAGCACCGAGAGGCAGGCCGCGCTGAGCGTACCGTCGCCCTCGGCATAACTTTGCGCGATGTCGGCCGGGATAAAGTCGGCGCGCAGCACGCCCTTGGACGGGCTGGCCTTTTTGACTTCGGCGATCACCGCGGGCTGGCCCGCCGCGATCTTGGCGCGCAGCGCGCCCACGAAGTCGCGTGTCAGCACACGCGACTCGGCGTCTTCACGCATCACCGCCAGCGGTTTCTTGCGAATCGCTTCGGCGATTTCCTGGCGCTTGACGGCGATGATTTTGTCGAGGATATCGGACATGGTGTTCAGGCTGCCAGTTGTTGGGTGGTGGAAATCAGTTGCTGCAGGCGGGCCTTGGCCGCGCCCGACGCCAGCGCCTCGCGGGCCAGCACGATGCCGGCCTTCATCGACTCGGCCACATTGGCGGCATACAGCGCCGCGCCGGCATTGAGGATCACGATGTCGCGTGCCGCGCCGGGCTGGTTGTCCAGCACGCCCAGCAGCATGGCCTTGGACTGCTCGGGTGTCTCCACGCGCAGCGCGCGGTTGCTGGCCATGGGCATGTCGAAGTCTTCGGGGTGAATTTCGTACTCGGTGATTTCACCGTTTTTGAGTTCGCCGACCACGGTGGCCGCGCCCAGGCTGACTTCGTCCATGCCGTCCTTGCCGTAGACCACCATCGCATGCTCGGCGCCCAGGCGCTGCAGCGCACGGACCTGGATGCCCACCAGGTCGGAATGGAACACGCCCATCAGGATGTTGGGTGCACCGGCCGGGTTGGTCAGCGGTCCCAGGATGTTGAAGATGGTGCGCACGCCGAGTTCCTTGCGGATGGGCGCGACGTTTTTCATGGCCGGGTGGTGGTTGGGCGCGAACATGAAGCCCACACCGACTTGCTCTATGCACTTTGCAATGGCTTCGGGGGAGAGGCCGATGTGGATGCCCAGGGACTCGATCACGTCGGCGCTGCCGGACTTGCTGCTCACGCTGCGCCCGCCGTGCTTGCTGACCTTGGCGCCCGCCGCAGCTGCCACAAACATCGAACAGGTGGAGATGTTGAAGGTGTGCGAGCCGTCGCCGCCGGTGCCGACGATGTCGACCAGGTGCGTCTTGTCGGCCACATGAACCTTGGTGGAAAACTCGCGCATCACCTGCGCGGCGGCGGTGATCTCGCCGATGGTCTCTTTCTTGACGCGCAGGCCGGTGATCAGCGCGGCCATCATCACGGGCGACATTTCGCCACTCATGATCAGGCGCATGATGTGCAGCATCTCGTCGTGGAAGATTTCGCGATGCTCTATGGTGCGCTGAAGCGCCTCCTGCGGGGTGATCTTGTGGGTATGGGGCATGGCGTGTCTCGTTTGCTGTGTTGCTTTATGGGTGCTGGACGGGATGGCTCAGTTCGCCGGATTATCGGTAAAGGCGAGCTTCAGGCCAAACGCGATGAACATGACACCGGCCGCACGGTCCAGCCAATGCATGCCGCGCTGCACGGCATCGCGCTTGGCCATCCAGGCGGCCGCCAGGGCCCAGCCCGAATTCACCGGGATGGCGTTCAGGTTGAACAGCATGCCCAGCAGCACAAAAGCCAGGGCCTTGTTGTCGGCGCCGGGCGCGATGAACTGCGGCACAAAGGCCAGGAAAAATATCGCAACCTTGGGATTCAGGACATTGGTCCAGAAGCCCCCCATAAAGACCGCTTTCAGGCGCCGCTCCGGCTGGGCCGCTGCCGCCGCGACGAGATCGGTGGTGGCCTGCGGCGCTTTGGACAACAGGATCTTCGCGCCTATCCACAGCAGGTAGGCCGCGCCTATCCACTTGAGCACGGTAAAGGCAAGAGCCGAAGTGGCCAGCAACGCGCCGACGCCTATGGCCGCCGCGAAGATGTGGACAAAACAGCCAGCCGTGATGCCCAGGCCTGCCACGATGCCGGCGCGCGCACCCGAGCGCAGCGAATTGGTCACGATGTACAGCACGTCGGGGCCCGGCGTCAGGTTGAGCAGCCAGCCGGCCGCGATGAAGAGCAACAGGTGCTGGAAGTCGGGCATGGCTTTGTCCTTTCAGGCCTTGAGATGGAAGAACTGCCGGATGGCGGCCACGGCGCGGTCCACGCCGGCGGCGTCCACATCGAGATGCGTCACAAAACGCAGGCGGTACAAGCCCGTGGCCTGTATGCCCTGGCTGCCCAGGTGCTTGAGCAGGGCCGCCGATTGCTCGCGCGCCGCGCCCGTCAGGTCGACAAACACGATGTTGGTGTGCGGCGGCTCGACCTGCAAGCCCTCGATGCCGGCCAGCCCGTCAGCCAGGTGTTTGGCCAGTGCGTGGTCCTGGGCCAAGCGCCCGACGTGGTGATCCAGCGCATGCGATGCCGCGGCCGCCAGCACGCCGGCTTGGCGCATGCCGCCGCCCGCCATCTTGCGGATACGGTGCGCGCGCGCGATGAACTCACGCGAACCGCACAGCGCCGAGCCGACGGGCGCGCCCAGCCCTTTGCTGAAACAGACGGAGACGCTGTCAAAACAGCCCGCAATGCGGCGCGCCTCAGCCAGCGGGTTGCTGCCCGTTTGCGCGGCCTGCGCGACGGCGGCGTTGAACAGCCTTGCGCCGTCCAGGTGGCGAGCCAGGCCATGTTTTTTCGCGAGCGCGGTGGCCTGCTGAACATAGTCAAACGGCAGCAGCTTGCCGCCCAAGGTGTTTTCCAGTGCCAGCAGCCGGGTGCGCGCGAAATGCGCGTCATCGGGCTTGATGGCCGCCTCGATCTCGGACAGGGCCAGGGTGCCGTCGGTGTGGTGGTTCAGCGGCTGCGGCTGCACGCTGCCGAACACCGCCGCGCCGCCGCCTTCCCAGCGATAACAATGCGCCATCTGGCCGACGATGTACTCGTCGCCGCGCTGGCAATGGGAGAGGATTCCGCAAAGGTTGCTCTGCGTGCCGGTGGGCACAAAGAGCGCGGCCTCGAAGCCCAGCAGGCCGGCGATTTTTTCCTGCAGCGCGTTGACGGCAGGGTCGTCGCCGAACACGTCGTCGCCCAGCGGCGCGGCCAGCATGGCTTCGCGCATCGCGGCCGTCGGCCGGGTCACGGTGTCGCTGCGCAGGTCCACGGAAGCTTGGCTCATACGGTCTGCTCCAGGAAGTTTTTCAGCATGGCGTGGCCGTGCTCGGTGAGTATCGATTCGGGGTGGAACTGCACGCCCTGGATGGGTAACTCCTTATGGCGCACGCCCATGATCTCACCGTCGTCCGTCCAGGCCGTGACGGCCAGGGCCTTCGGGCAGGAGGATTTTTCGATCGCCAGCGAGTGGTAGCGGTTGACGACGAACTGTTCGGGCAGGTCGGCGAACACACCCTGCCGGGTGGTGGTGATCACGCTGGTCTTGCCGTGCATGAGCTGCTGGGCGCGGATGATGTTGCCGCCGAAGGCCGCGCCTATCGCCTGGTGGCCCAGGCAGACGCCCAGGATGGGCAGCTTGCCGGCGAAATGCTGGATCGCCGCGACCGAGATGCCAGCCTCGGCCGGCGAGCAGGGCCCGGGCGAGACCACCAGCAGGTCGGGCGCGCGTGCGGCGATGTCGGCCACGCTGATTTCGTCGTTGCGGAACACTTCGACCTCGGCGCCCAGTTCACCGAAGTACTGGACGATGTTGTAGGTGAAGCTGTCGTAGTTGTCGATCATCAAGAGCTTGTTGCGCTTCATGGTTCAGGCCTCCTGGCGCAGGCGTTGGAACTCGCCGCGCTCAAAGTCAATGGATGCGGCAATCATGGCGCGGTAGGCCGCTTCCAGAATGGCCTCGGGGGCGCCGGCCGCGCGGGCCTGGGCGCGTACGCGGTCTACGATGAATTCGATACGCGCCTGGTCGACGATGTCGCTGGCGCTTTGTTTGATGCGCGCCGCTTGCGCGACATAAGCGCTGCGCTCGGCGACCAGTGCCACGATGCGGTCGTCAAGCGTATCAATGTTGCGGCGCACGTCGGCCATGCTGCGGCAGGGCTCAATGGGTGGACGGTTGGCCGTGCTCATTCCAGCCCCTCCTCGACAAGTTCCGAGGCTCGCAGCAACGCGCGCGCCTTGGCCTCGGTTTCCTTCCATTCGAGCTCGGGCACCGAATCGGCCACCACGCCGGCCGCCGCCTGCACATAAAGCGTCTGGTCTTTGATGATGCCGGTGCGTATGGCGATCGCCACGTCCATGTCGCCGGCATAGCTGAGGTAGCCGCAAGCGCCGCCATAGAGACCGCGCTTGGTGGGCTCGAGCTGGTCGATGATTTCCATGGCGTGGACCTTGGGCGCGCCGGTCAGCGTGCCGGCCGGGAAGGTGGCCTTGAGTACGTCCATGCTGGTCATGCCGTCCAGCAGCACGCCTTCGACGTTGCTCACGATGTGCATCACGTGGCTGTAGCGCTCGACCGCGAACGCCTCGGTGACCTTCACCGTGCCGGTCTTGGCGATGCGGCCTATGTCGTTTCGCGCGAGGTCTATCAGCATGACGTGCTCGGCGCGCTCCTTTGGGTCGTTGACCAGCTCGTGCTCGACGGCCTTGTCGGCCTCCGGCGAAGAGGCGCGGGGCCGGGTGCCGGCCAATGGGCGAATGGTAATTTTTTGGCCCTCGGTGACTTGCTCCTGCCGCACCAGGATTTCGGGCGAAGCCCCCACTACATGGAAGTCGCCGAAGTGGTAGTAATACATATAAGGCGAGGGATTGAGTGAACGCAGCGCGCGGTACAGGCTCAGCGGCGACTCGGTGTAGCGCTTCTTGATGCGCTGGCCGACCTGCACCTGCATGAAGTCGCCGGCTTCGATCAGGCGCTTGGCCTTTTCCACGGCGGCGATGTAGTCGGCCTTGGCGAAGTCGCGTTCGGCCGGGTAGCCCTGCGAAGGCTTGACCACCGGGGCGCTGACCGAATACTTGAGCTTTTCCCTGAGTTCACGCAAACGCTTCTTGGCGTTGGCATAGGCCTCGGGCTGGGCCGGGTCGGCATAGACGATCAGGTAGAGCTTGCCCGAGAGGTTGTCGATCACCGCCAGCTCTTCGCACTGCAGCAGCAGGATATCGGGACAGCCCAGGGTGTCGGGCGGGCAGCTGGCTTCGAGTTTTTTCTCGATGTGACGCACTGCGTCATAACCGAAATAGCCGGCCAGGCCGCCGCAAAACCGCGGCAGGCCGGGCCGCAGCGCGACCTTGAAACGCTTCTGGTAGTCGGCGATGAAGTCCAGCGGGTTGGCCGCCGAGGTCTCCACGACACGGCCGTCCGTCACGACCTCGGTGACCCGGTCGGCGCCAAAGCCCGAGGCGCGCACCAGCGTACGCGCCGGCAGGCCGATGAAGCTGTAGCGGCCGAAGCGTTCCCCGCCGACGACGGACTCCAGCAGGAAGCTGAATTTGCCGCCGTCCTTGGAGTGCGCGAGCTTGAGGTACAGGGATAGAGGCGTTTCAAGGTCGGCAAACGCTTCCGCCATCAGTGGAATACGGTTGTAGCCCTGGCCGGCCAGGCTTTTGAATTCGAGTTCAGTGATCACGGTCAATCCTTTTCAGGGAGGCAAGG
This sequence comes from Polaromonas sp. P1_H6, assembly GCF_056405195.1. NCBI lineage: Bacteria > Pseudomonadati > Pseudomonadota > Betaproteobacteria > Burkholderiales > Comamonadaceae > Polaromonas > Polaromonas sp. P1_H6. The sequence goes on along the minus strand of NZ_JBFUCN010000030.1, from coordinate 40,425 downwards.
CGCATAAAAGCGCTGCCGCCTGTCATTCAACACGCCCCGAAGACCGGGGCCGGGATGCTCCCGCGGGCTGCGGAGGGCATCAACAAAGAAAGGGGGTGTCGCAGAACCTGCGGCAAGTGCACGGGCCGGGGCAGCGCTGTCAGCGTGCCGGCCCGCATGCGCCTCAGGCGAGCGGGAAATGACAGGTACGCCAGGGCCAGGCTCCCCGGTCGCCACAACCTGTTTGAATGATGCGATGAATGAACATGTAGGCCAAAGTGTAGCAAAGACCGGAGCCGGCCAAACCTCGCCGGGCATCAAAAAAAGCCGAACCGGGCCTGGCAGGAGTTGGTGGACAGGCCCCTAGTACTAATGCTTATCTCGCAAACCCTCTTGCGAGGGGCGGCCCCTGAACTCGAAAATGAGAAGATAAAAAACGAACGCTCGTTCTATTCCAACCATTCTTTGGAGACAACCCATGACTTTGACAACGCGATGCCTTGCGGGCCTGGCCGGCTTGATGCTCTCATTCGGCGCGCTTGCAGCACCGATGGAGGTGTCGGGCGTCAAGCTCGACGACCCGATTGAGGTTCACGGCACCAAACTGCAGCTCAATGGGGCCGGCATTCGCTACAAGGCGGTGTTCAAGGTCTATGTGGCCGCCATGTACCTGCCCAAAAAGGCCGCTACCCCCGAAGAGGTCTACACCATGGCCGGCCCCAAGCGCATCAGCATCACCTTGCTGCGCGATATCGACTCCAATGAACTGGGCAAAAGCTTCACCACGGCCTTCACTGAAAACGCACCCAAGGCGGAAATGTCCAAGCTCATCCCCGGACTCATCAAGATGGGCCAGCTCTTTGCCGACCAGAAGAAGCTGGTGGCCGGCGAGGGTTTCACCATCGACTGGATTCCCGGAACCGGCACCGTCATCTCGGTCAAAGGCAAACCGCAAGGCGAGCCTTTCAAGGAAGTCGAATTTTTCAATGCCCTGGTGCGTATCTGGCTGGGCCCGCAGCCCGCCGACTGGAAACTCAAGGATGCGATGCTGGGCAAGACGAACTAGGGAGCTGTTCACGGTCTAAGCGGGACCGCGGCTTTCAGCACGATCAACGGGGCGCAAGCCCCGTTGCCGTTTTTACCGCGTCATTTCTGAAAACGCAGCCCGGCCAGCGAGTCAAGGAAGCCGTCGGCGTCCACCTCACGCACCGGCTCGCCATGGTTGTAGCCATAGGTCACCAGCAGCACCGGGCAACCGGCCGCCCGCGCGGCCCGCGCGTCATTGCTGGAGTCGCCGATCATCAGCGTGCGCGCGGGCGCGCTGCCCAGCGCCTCGCAGGTCTTGAGCAAGGGCAAGGGATCGGGTTTCTTGCGCTCAAACGAGTCGCCGCCAAACACCTCGCTGAAAAAACCGTCCAGGCCTTTGAGCCTGAGCAACTGGCGCGCCATGGCGAACGGTTTGTTCGTCAGGCAGGCCAGCTTGAGCCCGGCTTGCTGCAAGGTGCGCAGCCCTTCCAGCCCACCCGCATACACCGTTGAGTGCAATCCATTGATGGCCGCGTAGTGCCGTTGGTAGCTGGAAAAAGCTTCGGCGTAGCGTGCCGGCAAGTCCGCCGCGGCATGCGCCAGCACCGCCCTGACGAGGTTTTCAGAGCCTTTTCCCACCATGCGCTCCACGGTCGCCGCATCAAGTTGGTGGTGCGCCCGGCCCGGCCGATGCAGGTCGGCCAGCATGGCGTTCACGGCAGCCACGAAGTCTCCCAGCGTGTCCACCAGCGTGCCATCGAGATCCACCATGGCGGCATCAAAATGGGTACGAATCAGAACAGGATTCATGCAAATGGCCTAACCCTGGAGTCGCTCATAAAACCCAGCGAAGCGGTCCTGGTCAGGCGCGTCGCCGCAGACAGTACACCAGTACGGCAAGGCGGCGCAACAACGCCAGGAGGGTTTTTGAGCGGCTCTCAAGAGGCGCTCTGCCTGGCGCGGCGCCTGGCTTCTATCGCGCGGTCCAGGCTGTCGAGCAGGCGTTGCTCATCGAGGGGCTTTTCCAGCCAGCCCGAGATGCCCAGCGCCTGGCTGCCGGCATGCTGGCGCGCCTCCGCGGCGGTGACCGACAGTACCAGCACGGGCAGGCGCGCCGTGCGCTTGTTCGCCCGCAGCTCACGTATCAGTGAGAACCCGTTCTCGTAGGGAAGCCTGACGTCCACCGTCATCGCCGCGTACGATTCCATCTTGAGGTAGTCGCGCGCCTGTTCGGGGGTGTGCGCCATGTCTGCGTCGTAGCCGCCCTTGTCCAGCATCATGCCGATGAGCTTGGCCACGTCGGGGTCGTCTTCGTACACCAGCACGCGCGGGCGCATCACGCCGTCGAGCCCCATGGGCGCCGTGACCGGCGGCGCTTCCCGCCACACCGGCAGCTCGAAAAAGAATGTGGTGCCCACCTGGCTTTCCGTGGTGAAGCCTATGGTGCCGTCCATGCGCTCAATGATGGCTTTGGAAATGCTCAGGCCCAGGCCGGTGCCGCCTTTTTTCCGCGTGTCGGAAGAGTCGGCCTGGGAAAATTTCTGGAAGATGCGCTGGCGGAATTCATCCGGAATACCGGGGCCGTTGTCGATGATTTCCACCCGGGCGCGTCCCGCATCCGTGCGCATCGCCACCTGCACGGCGCTGCCAGGCATTGAAAACTTGATGGCATTGGACAGCAGGTTGGTCACCACCTGGATCAGGCGATCGCTGTCGACGCAGACCTGAACGGGCGCTTCCATCCGGCCCATCACCAGCTTCACGCCGTGCTGCTCCGCGAAACCTTCATTGGCGGCAAGGGCCTGCTCCAGCAGGGGTTCCAGTTCCATCGGCCGCAACTCAAAGCTCATCTTGCCGGACTCGATTTTTTCGCTGTCGAGAATGTCGTTGATGAGCCGGATCAGGCGCTCGCAGTTGCTCTGGGCGATGCCCACCAGGTTTTTGGCCTGCGCCGGCAGCTCGCCCGTCACGCCGCCCCAGACAAGGCCCAGCGAACCGCGTATGGAGGTCAACGGCGTGCGCAGTTCATGGCTGACGGTGGAGACGAACTCGCTCTTCATGCGGTCTATGCGTTTGAGTTCGGTGACGTCGTTGCCCAACGAGGAGAAGCCGATGACCGTGCCCTGCTCGTCTCCCTCGCCGTAGCGCGGAAAATAACTCATGACGTATTCGCGCCGTTCGCCGCCGAGGGGCGCCAGCTCAAATTCGTAGCGCACCGAATAACCGGCCAGCGCCTCCTCGACTTGGCCCTTGACCTGGTCATACAACTGCGGCCCCAGGACTTCCAGCAGGGTCCGATTCTGTATCTGCTCGCGCCCGAGGCCGAAGGCCTCTTCATAGGCCCGGTTGTGGAACTGAAAGCGCTCCTCCCTGTCGACATAGGCGATCAGGGCCGGCACGGCGTCGGTCAGCTCGCGCAGCTGGGCTTCGCTGTCGCGCAGGGCGTCGCTGATGCGGTTGCTTTCGGTGATGTCGTGAATGATGGCCGTGAACAGCCGGCGGCCGCCCACGTTGACGTCGCCGAACGATGCGTTCACCGGGAACTCGGTGCCGTCGTGGCGCAGGCCCAGAACCTTGACGTCCCATTCGCGAAAGCCGCGCTGGCGGCTTGTCAGGCTGGCGAAGAAGGCCTGGAAACCCATGCGGTAGCGCGTGGGCAGCAGCATGGTCACCTCCCGGCCCACCAGGTCGTCGAGCCGGTAGCCGAAGAGGTGGCGGGCGGCGCTGTTGGCGTTGACGATGACGCCTTCCTGGGTGGCGGTCACCAAGCCTTCGGCCATGCTTTCAGTCACGGCCCGGCTCATGGCCTCGCTGTCGGAAAGCCTGGCCTCGACACGGCGGCGCTTTTCCTGCGAGCGGACAATCATCTGGATGGCCCAGCCGAACACGCTCAGGCACAACAGCCCGCCCAGCAGGATCAGTTGCTTGACGGTCTGGGCGCTTTGCCGCGTTTCCTCTTTCGAACGCTCCAGGGCTTGGGTTTCGGCCGTCTTGATACGCGTCACCAGCGTTTCGATCTCGTCATAAAGCCGGCGGTTGGGCTCGCCGCCGACGATGGCGGCAGCCGCTTCCAGTCCGGTTGTCTGCCGGACGGCGATGGCCTGCTCCATCAGCGCGAAGCGGCGCGTCATGGCGTCCTCCAGCGCGCGCCAGTCCTGGCTGGTGCCGGCGGCCGCATGCACGCGTTGCTGCGCCTGCTGGCTCAGCGCCCGGGCCTGTTGATATGCGGCAAGGTCCGCCGCGGTGCTGGTCAGCAGGTAGCGCCGCTGCGAGGACTCCGCGGCCTTGAACTCCGCGACGACCTGCTCCAGAAGCAGCACGGTTTCACGCGCCTCGGTTTCGCTTTGCGTGCCGCTGATCAGCGAATTGATGGTGAAGTAGGAAGCCGCGATGCTCAGGATGATCAGGATCATCCCGGTGAACAGGGCGACATTGATGGTCGCGCGAAAAGGCGACTTCATGGCGCTTGAGCCGGCAGGCCTGGTTTGCCAGAAAAGCGGCTCATCTCGCCATGCCTGTGCGCTACTGCGAGCCCAGCACGGTGCGGACCGCCTGGATCAGCGATTCGGTCTCCACGGGCTTGGTGATGTAGCCGTCCGCGCCGCTGGCCAGGCCCTTGAGCACCGCCTCGCGGGTCGCCTTCGCCGTGAGCATGATCACCGGGATGTCCTTGAGCTGCGGGTGCGAACGGATGCGCAGCAGGATGTCAAACCCGTCGGCATCGGGCAGCATCACGTCCAGCAGCACCAGGTCCGGGATCGGCGGCTTGCGGAACTCGGCCACCACTTCGGCGCGGGAGCCCGCCACCCGTATGTCGAAACCCTCGAAGGTCAGGTAGTGGCTCAGAAACTTGGCCAGGTGCTCATCGTCGTCCACGACGATGGCCGACAGGCGTTCGCCGGGCGCGCGTTGGCGCGGTTGCTCGCGCTTGCGGGCGATGCGGACGTAGTAATTGGATTTTTTCAGCGTGGCCGCGCAGAAATCGGCCTCGGCGCCGGCCTCGGTCAGCGCCGTGGGGCTCAACTGGAACTGCAAAGAGGCGGCGAACGGGTCCGGCTCGACCTGGGTCACGAGCCCCTTGGCTAACAGCAGCTTCACGGTGTTGTCGAGCGTCGCGCCGATGGGCTCGCCCACGCTCTGGCGGATCTGGGCCATCGACAGGATGCCGTCGAGGCGCACCAGCAGTTCCAGCTCCGAGGGAGAAATCGTGGTGGCGGCGCTGCGCAATTCCTGCTGGCCTTTGGGCGTGACGGCGTAAATATCGTTGTATTGCACTGTGTAGCTCCTCTCTGTGGTAAGGGGCATGACATGCGCCGAGGCGCTGCCTGATTCTAAGGTCCGGGGCCCGCTTGGATGGCGCACGCCCTCAGGAAGAAGATACACCAACTGGGCCGGCCCCGGCATTCACGGTGATTCCGCGGGCGGCGGCGGCAAGGCGGACCGCAGCGCCGCCATCAATTCCCCCAGCGAGGCCTCCATGCGCAGCAGCAGGTCGTCAATGCCGGCGCGCGGCCCCTTGTCATGAAGCGCCTGCTCCAGCGCGCCGGCATCCAGCGGCAATTGCGTGGCGCCAATCTGCGCCGAAACACCGCGCAAGGAATGGCTGAGCAACTCCGCCGCCTTCAGGTCGTCTGCCGCCAGCGCCTCCCGGATGCGTGCCGGCGTGTCCGCGCGGCCGTCCACGAAGCGGCGCAGCATGGAGATGTAAAACCCTTTCATGTTCATCGCCCGGCTCAGCCCCAGGGGCACGTCGAGCCCGGCAATGCTGTCGGGCAGCGCCTCCTCGGCGGAACCTGCCGCATCCGCCGCCTGCACGGCGGCAAGGCGGGCCGCCGGTGTGCCAGCTTCGGCCACCGGAGCCGGCGCGGCGGCGCCCTTCCCGGCCTCGCTGTTCCCAGCCTCCGCAAGCGCCTCCAGGCTGCCCAGCGCCCTGCGCAGCTCAGCGGCGGCGTCCGCGCGCTGTGCGGGCGTGAGGCGTCCCGGATCCAGTTCCAGGCGCAGGCCGGGCCGGTCGCATTGGATCACCCCGACCCCTGCTGGCGCGGCCGCCGGGGTTTTGCGGACCGCATAGACCGTGATCGGTTCGGAAAATCCCTTGGCGATGACCGGCTCGCGCGCCTCGACCTCGATCTCGTCCTGCACCAGGTCGTGGGTATCCCTCGAAATCAGGATGCCGCCGGGCTCCGCGGCCTGCTCCAGCCTGGCGGCCAGGTTTACTTCACGGCCGATGATGGTGTAGTCCATGCGCAGGTTGCTGCCGAAGTTGCCGACGTCGCAGAATCCGGAGTTGATGCCTATGCGTATCTCGAAGGCCTTGGGAATGCCCATGGCCTTCCAGCGCCGCTGCAACTCGACCATGCGTTGCTGCATGGCGACGGCCATCCTGACGCACTGCACCGCGTCCTGGCGCGGGCCCAGGGTGTGGGGGTCGCCGAAGAAAATGACGATGGCGTCGCCGATGAACTTGTCCAGGGTTGCGCCGTATTCGGCGGCGATCTGGGACATTTCCTCAAAGTAACTATTGAGCAAAAAGGTAACTTCTTCGGGCTGCCACTGCGCCGTGGACGCCGTGAAGTTCTTGATGTCCGAAAAAAACACCGTCAGCCGCTTGCGTTGGGTCTGGATCTCGGCCTGGCGGGAGCCGTCAAACAGCGACTGGTAGACCTGCGGCGCGAGGTAGCGCGACAGCTGCTCGGACAGGGTCTTCAGGCGCTTGGCATTGGCGCTGCGCTCCAGGTGCAACCTCACGCGCGCCAGCAGCACGGGCGGACTGATGGGTTTGGTGATGTAGTCGGTGGCGCCCAGGTCCAGCCCGAACTGCTCTTCCTCCACGCTGCTGAGCGCCGTGAGAAAGATGACGGGAATGTCGGCCGTGCGCGGATCGCGCGCCAGCCGCCGCATGACCTCGTAACCGTCCATGCCGGGCATCATCACGTCCAGCAGGATGATTTCGGGGCGCCTGTCGGACAGCGCCACCTGCAGGCCCTCTTCACCCGACTCGCAGGCCTCCACCTCATAACCGTCCCGCAACAGGGCCACGAGGAAAAACCGGACGTCCGCCGTGTCGTCCACCACCAGGATGCGGGAGCGGCGCGCGGGGCCCCGCCCGGCTTGCTCGCTTACGGCTTCAGTCATGCGGCTCCTCCATGGGTGGCGAGGCCGGCATCCGGCCCGGCCGGTTACCGGGGTTGGCGCGCGCGGGTCCGCATCGGCGCGCGCCGGCCTATTTCACCAGTTCCGCCCGCATGGCGTCAATCACCGCCTTGTAATCGGGTTTTCCGAAGATGGCGCTGCCGGCCACAAAGGTGTCGGCGCCCGCGGCGGCCACGCGCGCGATGTTGTCGGTCTTGATGCCGCCGTCGACTTCGAGGCGGATGTCCTTGCCCGAGGCATCGATGCGCTTGCGCGCCTGCTCGATCTTGCGCAGCGCGGAGTCGATGAAGCTTTGCCCGCCGAAGCCGGGGTTGACGCTCATGATGAGAATCAGGTCGATGTCCTCGATCACCCAGTCCAGCACGTCCAGCGGCGTGGCCGGGTTGAACACCAGCCCGGCCTTGCAGCCCTTGGACTTGATGGCCTGCACGCTGCGGTGCACATGGCCGGAGGCTTCCGGGTGGAAACTGACCAGGTCGGCGCCCGCGTCGGCAAAGGCCGCGGCCAGCGCGTCGACGGGCTGCACCATCAGGTGCACGTCCACCGGCACCGGCGTGCCGTCGGCTTTTTTGGCGTGCGGCTTGAGCGCCTGGCAGATCATGGGCCCGAACGTCAGGTTGGGCACATAGTGGTTGTCCATCACGTCGAAGTGGATCCAGTCGGCGCCGCCGGCGATGACGGCCTTGATCTCGTCGCCCAGTCGGGCGAAATCGGCGGACAGGATGGAGGGGGCGATGCGGTAGGTGGGCGGCTGGTTTTTAGGCATGTCAGGATTGTCGCAGCAAGCCGCGGCCCGCGCCGGGCCTCGACGGCGCAGGCTGTTTCGCCCGGCCAACAGCCGCGGCAGGCGGTTAACATGGTCATCAATACAGCCATGCCCAAATACCAATTTTCCTGCGAAGCCGTGCCCCAGTACCTGCCCGAACAGTCGGCGCCGGAAGACCACGTCTACGGTTTTTCCTATACCGTCACGGTCACCAACACCGGCGAGGTCACGGCCCAGCTGATCTCGCGCCACTGGGTCATCAGCGATGCCAACGGCCACAACGAAGAGGTCAAGGGCCTGGGCGTGGTCGGCCACCAGCCGCTGCTCAAGCCCGGCGAATCCTTCCAGTACACCAGCGGGTCGCGCCTGCGCACATCCAGCGGCACCATGCACGGCAGCTATTTTTGCGTGGCCGAAGACGGCGAGCGTTTCGAGGCGCCGATTCCCATGTTCGTGCTGGAGGCGCACAGCGGCAACGGCAACGGCGGCGCCCCGCCCGGCCGTGTCCTGCATTGAGTCCACGGCCCTGACTGCCCGATGAAAGACCTGGTCTCCCTGCTCAAGGCGCTGGATCCGGACGCCGGACTGGCCCAGCGCCATGTCTGGCTGATCAAGCTCTTCGAATGGATACGCGGCGACGAAACCTCCGTGGCCGCCGCAGTCGCGCGGGTCCAGGCCCTCATGGATGCCGTCGAGCGGCAGCCCGAGATCCAGGCCCGCATGCGGGCCTGGTGGCAGACGCTGATCCAGACGGTCGACATCACCACCTTGCTGGCCGATTTCGGCTTCGCGCCGCGCACGGCTTTTGTCAGCGAACTGGCCGAGCGCATGCGCCGCAAACTGCTGCCCGGCACGCCAGAAACCGTCGACGCCTCCGAGCTGTTTCCCCTGGTGGCGCCCACGCGCTTCGACGCGCAATGGATGGGCGCGCTCGAAGAGCCGCAGGTCGCCCGGCTGGCCCTGATGCTATCGGCCAGCCCCGACATGGACACGCTGCATTGGCACTACAGCCTGATGGACGCGCTGACCTATTGCACGGCGCAGATACGCGCCACGGGCTTCGCGCCCGAGCTGCGCCTGCGCATGAACCGCGCCACGCCGCACGCGCGCGCCTTCCATGCGCTGCCGGCCGACATCGACGGGTTGCGCAACGCCTTCTTCAAGCCCGAACGCGACGAGGCGCAGCTGCAGGCCGCGATCGCGCAATACCGCGAAAGGCTGGACGCCTGCCGACAGGCCGTCAACAGCATCTACACGCACCTGGAGGACAACGGCATCTCGGTCGGCATGGTGTTTCGGCTGCGCCAGCTGCGCGAGCGCATGCTGCGCGTGCGCGAACTGCTGGACAGCCTGGTCTCGCCCAAGCCCGCCATGGCGGCCGTCAAGCTGCTGGGGCGCCGGGTCATCACCGCGCAAGAGGGCAAAAGCATCAGCGCGCTGATCAGCGCCAACTCCACGCTGCTGTCGGCCAAGGTGGCCGAGCGCAGCGCGGAAACCGGCGAAACCTACATCACCCGCACGCGCGGCGAATACCGCGAAATGCTGGGCAAGGCCATGGGCGGTGGCGCCATCACGGCCTTTACCACGCTGCTCAAGTTCATGATCGTGGCGGTGGGCCTTTCGGCCTTCTGGAGCGGCTTCTGGTCCGCCATCATGTATTCCGCCAGCTTCATCCTGATCCAGCTGCTGCATTTCACGCTGGCCACCAAACAGCCGGCCATGACGGCGCCGGCCATGGCGGCCAAGCTCAAGGACCTCGGCGCGGCCGATGCGAGCAGCACCATCGCGGCCTTTGTCGACGAAGTCACGCACCTGGTGCGTTCGCAGGTGGCCGCGGTCTTCGGCAACGTCTTCATGGTGGTGCCGGCTGTGCTGCTGGTCAACACGCTGGTCATGCTGCTGCTGGGCCGGCCCATGATCAGCCACACCGAGGCCGAGCATGTGCTGGGCACGCTGACGCTGCTGGGCCCCACGTTGATGTGGGCGGGTTTTACCGGCGGCATCTTGTTCGCGGCCAGCATGATCGCGGGCTGGACCGAAAACTGGTTTGTGCTGCATCGCCTGGACTCCGCCATGCGCCACAACCCGCGCATCACCGCGTTCCTCGGTAGCGAGCGCGCGGCGCGCTGGTCCGCCTTTATGCGCGACCACATCTCCGGCTTCGCCTCCAACATCGCGCTGGGCTTCATGCTGGGGCTGATCCCGGCCTTCACCGGCTTCTTCGGCGTGGAGCTTGAAGCGCGCCACGTCACGCTGTCGACCGGCCAGCTGGCCGCGGCCGGCGCCTCGCTGGGCCTGGAAGCGTTCAAGCACCTGACCATCTGGTGGTGCATCGCGGCCATTCCGCTGATAGGCGCGCTGAACCTCGGCGTGAGTTTTTACCTCGCGTTCCGCCTGGCCCTGCAGGCGCACAACGTGAGCAACGTCGACCGTGCGCGTATCCGCGCCGCCATCTGGGCGCGATGGCGCAGCCACCCCCGCAGCTTCTTCATGCCTGAGTAACTGGCTCCCCCCTGTCCAGGCTCACTGCGTGTAGCCTGTTCTCCCCTCGAGGGGACGGCGCCTAGGGCCGGCAAAGCCGGACCCGCGGCCCCCACTGGCGTGGAACTGGGCGCGGTGACTGAAGCAGGGGGCGCCATTTCCGATGTTGTCCTACATGCCTGGCAACAGCACGCCTGTAAATTAATGCAACAAGTTTTCCTCGCGCAAACCCACCGGGCCTCACGCCACCAGGCTGGCCGACCAACGTGCAACATGCCGCCCTCAAGGGCCTGTCTGCAAAAGTTCCCATCAGAGTGGAGACCCCTTCCTCATGAACGAAATCCTGGCCATCTGGGCTGAATGGATCAAGCCTTCGGCGGGCTTGCCGACCGTGCAGTGGTCCGTGCTGCTCGCGCTGGCTGCCGCCACGGGCCATCTCCTGAACCGCTATACCGGACTACCAAAGGTGGTCGGCTATTCGCTGGTTGGCGGCTTTGCCGGCCTGGCCGGTTTCAGCGGCGCGGCCTGGCCGCTCCAGGGCACCGGGCTCTTCCTGTTGGAACTGGGCGTTGCCGTGGTGCTGTTCGAAGCCGGCGGGCGCATTCCGCTGCGCTGGTTTCGCCACAACCCCATGGTGCTGGTGCAAAGCCTGGCCGAAGCGTCCTTGACCTTCATCCTGGTGTACTGGGCCCTGCACGCGATGAGCGTGCGCGAGGCCGTGGCAGAACCGCTGGCCCTGCTGGCCATGGCCGCCTCGCCCGCCGTGCTGTCGCGCGTGGCCATAGACACTCGCGCCGCCGGCCCCGTCACCGAGCGCGCGCTGGTGCTGTCCACGCTGGGCACGCTGTATGCGCTGACGCTGTGCAGCGCACGCGCCGGCATGATGCACCGGCCCGACTCTGGCGTAGCCGGCGTGCTCAGCACGCTGTACCCGGTGCTGGTGGTACTGGGCCTTTCCGTGGTGGTGGGCGCGGCGTTGGCCCTGATGCTGCGCACCGCGCTGCGCGTGATGAGCCCCACCAGCGAGAACACCGCCATCCTGCTGCTGGCCCTGATCGCCGCGGGCGCCGCGCTGGCCGCCCACTTCGGCGGCTCGGCGCCGCTGGCGGCGTTGCTGGGCGGCATGCTGCTCAAGCAACTCAATCCGCGCCCCTGGTCGTGGCCGCGGCAAATGGGAACGGCCTCGTCCATGCTGACCATGCTGATGTTCGTGCTGGTCTCGGTGGTGGCGGCGCAGGCCGACTGGAGCGGTCCGGTGGCCGGCCTGGTCATTGCCATGGTCGTCGCGCGCATGGTGGCCAAGATCGCTGGTGTCGCTCTCGGCAACGTCGGCAGCGGCGCCAGCTGGAAGCAGGCCCTGTGGGTGGGCTGCGCGATGTCGCCGATGTCCTCGGTCGCGCTGCTGCTGGTGTCGCAGTTCGCCACGGCCTCGGGCGCTTTGGGCCGCCAGATCGCCAGTGTTGCCCTGCCCGCCATCCTGCTGATGGAGGTGCTGGGCGCGGTGCTGGCCACCTTGGCCATTTACCGCGCCGGCGAAAGTTCCAAACCCTGGGCGCCGCTCACGCGCGGCCCCGCATCCGGACCCGTCCATGAGCCTTGAACCTTTTCACAAATCGGCCGCACTGTCGCTGGGCGTGGAGCTTGAGCTGCAGCTGGTGAACACACACGACTACGACCTGGCGCCCTACGCCGAGGACATGCTGCGCCTGATGTCCAAAATCCCGCTGCCAGGCGCCGTGGTGCCCGAGATGACCTCCAGCATGATCGAGATCTCGACCGGCGTGTGCCGCAACGCGTCGGAGGTGCTGGGCCAGCTCTCGCAGATCCGTGACGCGCTGGTCAAGAGCGCCGACAAGCTCAACATTGCCGTGGTCGGCGGCGGCACCCATCCCTTCCAGCAGTGGCATGAGCGCCGCATTTACGACAAGCCGCGCTTTCGCGAGTTGTCCGAACTCTACGGCTATCTTTCCAAGCAGTTCACGATTTTCGGCCAGCACGTGCACGTGGGCTGCCCCGACGCCGACAGCGCGCTGCTGACGCTGCACCGCATGTCGCGCTACATTCCGCACTTCATCGCGCTGTCCGCCTCCTCGCCCTATGTGCAGGGCCAGGACACGGCCTTCGATTCGGCCCGGCTCAACTCGGTGTTCGCCTTTCCGCTGTCGGGCCGTGCGCCCTTTGCGCTGACCTGGGACGATTTCACCGTCTATTTCGACAAGATGACGCGCACCGGCGTGGTCAAGAGCATGAAGGATTTCTACTGGGACATTCGGCCCAAGCCGGAATTCGGCACCATCGAAATCCGGGTGTTCGACACACCGCTCACGGTGGAGCGCGCCACCGCGCTGGCCGGCTTCGTGCAGTCGCTGGCTTCCTGGTTCATGCACGAACAGCCCTTCATGCCCACCGAGGACGACTACCTGGTCTACACCTACAACCGTTTCCAGGCCTGCCGCTTCGGCCTGGACGCGGTCTATGTGGACCCAGCCACCGGCGGCCACATGCCGCTGCGCGAGCACATCCTGCAGACCATGGGGCAAATCGAGCGCCATGCCACCGGTATGGGCGCGGGCGCTTCGCTGCACCTGCTGCGCAACAGCGTGGAGCGCGGCGACAACGACGCCCGCTGGCTGCGCGAAAAACAGGGCGAGGAGCACCTGCTGGCCGAAGTCATACGCCAGGCGGCCGACCGCTTCCGCGGCGGCGTCACGCACCAGCAGTACCCTTGACCGCGGCATCCCGGGCGCAGCCTGTATGCTCTGCGCCATGGGTGAATTTGACCTGATCGCACGCTATTTCACGCGCCCCGCCGCGCGCGCCTCGCTGGGCGTGGGCGACGACTGCGCGCTGCTGCAGCCGGCGCCCGGCACGCAAATGGCCATCTCCAGCGACATGCTGGTCGAGGGCCGCCACTTCTTCGCGGACGTGGATCCTTTCACGCTGGGCCACAAGGCGTTGGCCGTCAACCTGAGCGACCTGGCCGCCTGCGGCGCCAAACCCCTGGCCTTCACGCTGGCCCTCGCCCTGCCGCGGGTCGACGAAGCCTGGCTGGCCGCGTTTTCGCAAGGCCTGCTGACGCTGGCCGACGCGCACGGCTGTGAACTGGTGGGCGGCGACACCACACAAGGGCCGCTCAATATCTGCATCACCGTGTTCGGCGAAGTGCCCGTGCTGAACGGAAAGAGCCAGGCGCTGCTGCGTTCGGGCGCCAAACCCGGTGACGACGTTTATGTCAGCGGTACGCTGGGCGATGCCCGGCTGGCGCTGGAGGCGTTGCGCGGCGCCGTGACCTTGCCGTCCGGCATGCTGGCCCAGGCCAGGCAACGACTGGAGCAGCCCACACCGCGCCTTGCATTGGGCCAGGCGCTGCGCGGTATTGCCTCGGCGGCCATCGACGTGAGCGACGGTTTGCTCGGCGACCTTCGCCACATCCTGCGTGCATCAAAAACAGGCGCCACGCTTGAAACAGCGCTCGTGATCAATCTGGTCGCTGCTTCTTCACGTTCCGATTGGGCCACGGCCGGAATTGATGCTGAAAAACAGATGGCGTTCGCGCTGGCGGGCGGCGACGACTACGAGCTCGCCTTCACCGCCCCGGCCTCGGCACGTGAGGCCGTGCAGGCCGCGGCCCGCCAGGCTCAAACACCCGTCAGCCGGATCGGCCGGATCGACGCGGATCCCGGCCTGCGGCTGCTTGACGCGGCCGGCGCGCCGCTGGAGCGGCGCTACGCCTCCTTCGATCACTTTGCCTGAAGGCGCACTGCGGCGTCTACGTGCCCGCGACGCGCCAAGCCGTGCGCAAGGCGGCCGACCCAGCGCCTCGCCGCCGACCAGAATGCAGCCGGCGCCAGTGCGCGCAAATGCCGGGCTTCGGCCATGGCGGCAGCGGTCAGGCGGTTTTCTTCGGTGGGGGTATAGAGCAAGTTCATTAGCGTATCCTTTCGGGGAGGTGTGGCCCCTTTTTTCTCTACTGGGGCTACAGGGCTACTGTGCGCAAAACAGCCACCGGCGAAAACCACCCGCGCCGCAAATCCGTCTTGCACCAGACGCAAAACAGAAAACCCCGGCCCTGGGTAATATGGCCGACATGCGGAACCTGAACTTTGACGACATGCACTTGTTCACGCGCGTGGCCGAGCTGGGCAGCTTCTCGGCCGTGGCCCGTGCGCGGGATGTGCCTGTCAGCCAGGTGTCGCGCGCCATCGCCCGCATCGAGAAAACCTGCAATGCTCGGCTGGTGCAGCGCAGCACGCACGCGCTGACCCTGACGCCCGAGGGCGAAACCTTCCTCGGCTATTGCCGGCGCATGACACAGACGCTGGACGACCTCGAAGGCGAGTTCGCCAGCCAGAGCGGCGAGGCCAGCGGCTGGGTGCGGGTGGCGGCCAGCACTGTCATGGCCGAATACCTGCTGGTGCCCAGCCTCGAAGGACTTCACCAGCGCCATCCGCATGTTCGCGTGGAACTGAAAGTGGACGACCGCCTGGTGGACATGGTGCGCGACGGTGTCGACATCGCGATCCGCAGCGGCATGCATGCCAACGAAACCTCGGTGATGCGCCAGATAGGCACGCATGGTCGGCGGCTGTACGCCACACCTGCTTACCTGGAGGCCCACGGTACGCCGGAGCACCCCGACGACCTGGGACGGCACCGCCTGATCAGCAATAGCGCCGCGACCTCACTCAACCGCTGGCCCTTCATCATCGACGGCCAGCCCGTGGTGATCACGGCAGACGGCTGCTGGCGCGCCGACTCCACCGGCACGACCAGCCAGCTGGCCCTGCAGGGCCTGGGCATTGCGCGCTTTGCCATGCTGGCGGCCGAGCCGCTGGTGCGGCGCGGCCTGCTGGTGCCGGTGCTGCCGGGCTTTGTCGACGAGCAGCCCGTGCCCATCCATGCCGTGACGCTGGGCGGGCGCCACCGGTTACCGAAAATCCGCGCCTGCATCGACTATTGGGCCGAGTGGTTCAGCCGCGAAAGAGACCTGGTGAGCGGCCCGCCCGCCGGTTGACCGATGCGCTTATCTGGCCTCGATCAGCGCGCGAATATCCAGCAGGGTCAGCTCATTCGCATCGGGCTTGCCGATCTCGCGGCCGGATGAATACGGAAAGTTGTTGTCATTCACCAGCACGATGTGTGTGGCATCGACCACCGCAAGCCCTTCAGGGCCCAGGTGCGGCAATGCAAAGACCGCTTCGTTGGGCCCCAGTTTGGCCAGGCGCTTCGGGTTGGCGATGCGGGTCAGGTCGACGTAGGCGACCTTGCGCACAAAGCCGTCCGCATCGGCGGCGGCCAGGTCAATCTTGTAGACACGCTTGAAACGCGCGGGCCGCGTGAAGCAATCGGTGCGCGCTTCATTGGGGCATTCCGGCGCGATGCCTTCCGTGTTGTCGTCGCGCTCGATCACCAGGCCTGTGGTGGCGTCCAGCAACTGAAAGTCGGCGGCCACATTGCCCACTTCTTCGAGCAGGTATTTCCACTGCTTGCCGGTGTAGCTCCGCGTGGCGACATCCAGCTCGTTGATGCGCACATAGGTTTTGTCGCCGGCTTTTTCGACGCTCTTGGCGGCAGCGTCGAACAACGGGCCCTCGAACATCGGATAGAGCTTGCTGCCGTCGGGCGATTTGGCCATGGACTCAAAGCCGTTGGAGCGCCGCACCTCGAACAAGGCCTCGCCGGGGAGATTCGGCAGCCGCCCCTGCATATAGTGGTCTGGCGAGGCGTGCAGCTTGCCGCTGATGACCGTCTCGATCACGCCCAGAACCCGTCCCTGGAAGTCGGTGCGCAGCACATACGGGCCGAACTCCTCGCCTATCCACCATTCATTGCCCACCACCTGCAGGGATTCGGGGTCGAAGTCGATGCCGGTGAGATAACGGCGCGCGGTGTTTTCGTTCTGGATATGAAAGGGCACGCGCTTGTCCGGGTCGCTCAGAAAGGTCGTGCCTCGGCGCAGAACCTGGCCCTTGCTCCAGTCGACCGACAGCCGGTGCACCATCAGCAGCGCATCCTGCGAATTGATCTTATTGCCGAAGCCGTTGTCGGTCAGCGCCAGGAACTCGCCCTTGCCCAGCGACACAATGCCCGAAAAACCCTGGACCGACTGGCCCTTCATCGGCAGCGTGCCGCCGGAAGCGCGCGGATATTTGGGGTCGCCGACAAAGGTGTTGGTGCTTTCGCTGCCGAGCTGCTCATTGCGCTGGCGCCTGGCATTGGCGAATTTTCCCGTCGTGGCGAAAAAGGCGCCGGCATCGCGCGGCGCAGCCACCGAGGCGTCGGCAGCCAGGGCCGCATGGCCGGCCAGCGTGGCCTCCACCGCCGGTGCGGTTTGCGCGCGGCCGCCGCCGGCCGCCAGGCACAGCGCGCAGGCGGCGGCCAGGGTCAATGCGTTCATCTTGCTCAAAACCTGCTTGTGTTTGCTCATCCCGAAATCCCTCTTGCTGGTGAATCGCTGGACTGTGCAGGCAGCGTGTGAAACCGCTGTGACAAAATCAGCCACAACCCCGGGCATCGCCGCCCGGCAACCCCCACCATGACCGACACCACGCCGCCGCCCGCCTTCCGGCCCACCGCGAAATTTCTGCTGGCGCATCCCGCGCACTTCATCGCCCTGGGCTTTGGCGCCGGCCTGAGCCCGGTCGCGCCCGGCACGGCCGGCACGCTGTGGGCCTGGCTGGCCTTCCTGGTGCTGCAGCAGTGGCTCACGCCGGCCGAAATGGGCTGGCTGATCGCCGCCTCCACCCTGGTGGGATGGTGGGCCTGCACCGTGGCGGCAAAGGCCATGAACGTCCTGGACCCGGGCAGCATCGTCTGGGACGAGGTGGTGGCCTTCTGGCTGGTGCTGTGGCTGGTGATGCCCGCCGACTTCTGGTCGCAGCTGGCCGCGTTTGTGCTGTTCCGCTTTTTTGACGCCGTGAAACCCGGTCCCGTGGCCTGGGCCGACCAGGCCTTCAAGGGCTTTAACTGGCGCGGCGGTTTCGGCATCCTGTTTGACGATTTTGTGGCGGCCTTTTGCGCGCTGCTGGTGATCGCCCTCTGGAGGTTCTGGTGAACGGCGTACCCGAACTGGCCGGACAACTCGCCGCCCTGCTGCAGGCCCAGGGGCGGATGCTGGCCACCGCCGAAAGCTGTACCGGCGGCATGATCTCCGCCGCCTGCACCGACCTGGCCGGCTCCAGCAGCTGGTTTGAGCGCGGCTTCGTCACTTATTCCAACGAGGCAAAAACGGAACTGCTGGGCGTCCCGGCCCCGCTGATCGCCAGGCGCGGCGCGGTCAGCGAGGAAGTGGCGCGCGCCATGGCCTCCGGCGCGCTGGAGCGTTCACGCGCCCAGGTGGCCGTGGCCGTCACGGGCGTAGCCGGCCCGACGGGCGGTAGCGCGGCCAAGCCCGTGGGTACGGTATGGTTTGCCTTTGCGCTGCCGGGGCGGCTGGTGTCGGAAGTCCGGCGTTTTGACGGCGACCGGGCCGCGGTGCGTAGCGCCACGGTGCGGCATGCGATGCAGCGGCTGCTGGAGCTGCTGGAAGAACCGGGCAAACCGGGAGAAGCCGGCTGACGCGTGAGCGACGCCTGCACGGCACCGGGCGCTATAGAGTTCGCGGACCCGTCCATCACCCGAGATCCCGACAATCCCGACCAGGAGACAGCATGCACCCCAACCAGATCACCCTCGAACACTTCTACGCGTCCTTCGCCCGCCTCGACTCCGATGCCATGGCCGCCTGCTATGCGCCCGACGCGCAGTTCGACGACGAGGCCTTTTCGCTGCGCGGCCACAAAGAGGTCACCGGCATGTGGCACATGCTCTGCGACGTGACCAAGGCCAAGGGCACCGACGTCTGGAAACTCAGCTGGAGCGGCATTGAAGCCGATGCGCGCAGCGGCAAGTCGCACTGGGAGGCCGACTACCGTTTCAGCACCACCGGGCGCATGGTGCACAACGTGATCGACGGCGAGTTCGAATTCAATGAACAGGGGCTCATCAGCCGCCACCGCGACCACTTTGATTTCTGGGCCTGGTCGCGCCMGGCGCTGGGCGCGCCCGGCCTGCTGCTGGGCTGGACGCCCTTTCTGCGCGCGAAGGTGCGGGCAGGGGCGGCGGCAAATCTGCAAAAATACCTGTCCCAACGCAAGACTTAACCCCGACGGGAGTTGCCCATGACCTGGTTTGACGGTTTTGAATCGCGCAGTTTTGAGGTCAACGGCGCCTCCATCAATGCGCGGGTCTCTAAAACCACGCTGGGCGAGCCGCTGCGACCAGCACTGCTGCTGTTGCACGGATTTCCGCAATCGCACGTCATGTGGCACCGCGTGGCCCAGCGCCTGGCCGGCGACTATTTCCTGGTCATGCCCGACCTGCGCGGTTACGGCGACTCCTCCAAGACAGCGGGCCTGCCCGACCACAGCAACTACAGCAAGCGCAACATGGCGCACGACATGACAGGCGTGATGGACGCGCTGGGCGTCAACCGTTTTTTCCTGTGCGGCCACGACCGCGGCGGGCGTGTGGCACACCGGCTGGCGCTGGACCACGCCGCGCGCGTGCTCAAGCTGTGCGTCATCGACATCGCGCCCACGCTGGACATGTATGAGGGCCGCAGCATGACCGAGCCCTACATGGCCTTTGCCCGCGCCTACTACCACTGGTTCCACATGCTGCAGCCGGCGCCGTTGCCGGAGATCATGATGGGTGCCAACCACCCCGAAACCGCCAAAGCCTATTTGCACGCCAAGCTGGGCGGCTGGGGCAGCGCGGGCATGAACTACATCGAGCCTCGGGCGCTGGCTGAATACGAGCGCAGCTTTTGCAACGCCGAGGCGCTGCACGCCGCTTGCGAGGACTACCGCGCCAGCGCCGGCATAGACCTGGAGCACGACCGCGACGGGCGCGCGCACGGCCTGAAGCTGGCCTGCGATCTGCTGGTGCTCTGGGGCGAGCGCGGCGTGGTGCACCGCATGTTCGACCCGCTGGCGCTGTGGCAGGCCCAGTGCAGCGGCGAAGTCACCGGCCAGGGTATGCCGGCCGGCCATTTCATTCCCGAAGAGCAGCCCGAGGCGACGGCCCGGGCGCTGCAGGATTTCTTCAACTGATTCACTCCGGACTTTCAGACCATGTCGCACTACGCCGCAGAAACCTTGTGGGAACGCAAGGACGCCGACTTCCTGGACAACCGCTACAGCCGCCGCCACCTGCTGCGCTTTGACGGCGGGCTGGAGGTGCCGGGTTCGTCCTCGCCGTCCGTCGTGCCGCTGCCCATGTCCGACGCGTCGGCGCTGGACCCGGAAGAAGCGTTTGTGTCTTCGCTGTCGAGCTGCCACATGCTGTGGTTCCTGACCATGGCCGTCAAGCGCAAGTTCCGCGTGGACCGCTACTTCGATGCGGCGACCGGCGTGATGGAAAAGAACGCCGAAGGCAAGGTCGCCATGACCATCGTGACCCTGCACCCCGAGGTGACGTTCTCCGGTGAGCGCCAGCCCAGCCGCGAGGAACTGGACAAGCTGCACCATGACGCGCACGAGGCCTGCTTCATCGCCAACTCGGTGAAGACCGAGGTGCGCTGCGAGCCGGTATACGCAGGCGCCTGAGCGGAAGCGCCGCCCCTACTTCAGCCAGCCGCGCTTCCTGAAGTACCACATGGGCACCACGGCGCTCGCCACCATCAGCAGGATGGCGTAGGGATAGCCCAGCGACCAGTCGAGCTCGGGCATGAGCTTGAAGTTCATGCCGTAGACGCTGGCGATCAGCGTGGGCGGCAACAGCGCAACGCTGGCCACCGAGAAGATCTTGATGATCTTGTTCTGGTTGATGTTGATGAAACCGACCGTGGCGTCCATCAGGAAGTTGATCTTGTCGAACAGGAAGGCGGTGTGCGAGTCCAGCGAATCGATGTCGCGCAGGATCTGCCGCGCTTCCTCGAACTGCTCGGCGTTGAGCATCTTGCTGCGCATCATGAAACTGACGGCGCGGCGCGTGTCCATCATGTTGCGGCGTATGCGGCCGTTCAAGTCCTCGTGGCGGGCGATGGCGCCCAGCACCTCACCGGCCAGCGCGTCGGTCACGTCGCCCGACAGCACCTGGGCGCTGACTTTTTCGAGCTCGACGTAAATGCCCTCGAGCGTGTCGGCCGAATATTCGGCGTCGGCGTCGAACAGCTTGAGCAGCACTTCCTTGGCATCCTCGATCAGACCGGGCGCGCGGCGCGCGCGCATGCGCAGCAATCGGAACACCGGCACGTCCTCGTCGTGGATGGAAAACAGCACGCCCTTGCTCTTGAGGTCGTCGTTGACGAGGTTCAGGATGAAGGCCACGCGAACGGTGCGCGGCTCGGCGTCGTCGGCGATCAGGAAGTCGGAGCGTATGTGCAGCTCGCCGTTGTCTTCCTCGTAAAAACGCGCGGACTCCTCAATGTCCTCGTCCATCGCGTCTTCGGGAATGGACAGGCCGTAGTACTGCTTGATCCAGCGTTTTTCTTCGAGGGTGGGGGACTCCAGGTCCACCCAGATCGGCTGGAACTTGGAGAGTTCTTCCAGGGATTCGATTTCTTCCTGGAAAAGCCGGCCGTTGGCGAGCGTGAAAATATTGAGCATGGCTGACTGCCTATCGGTTCAAGGGCCCGCGCAAGGCATGCGCTCGGGGCCTTGCGCGAAAGCGGGGTAAAGGGGCGGTGGGATGGTGCATCGCTTTCAACCCCCTTTGAACGTGAGCTTTTGCAAGCCAGCGTCAGTCTGCGGTGTTGAAAGCTAGCGACTAGGGCTGCTTTCCAAGGATTTCTCCGTAATTGAACAGCGGCGATTATGGCATTTCAAGCCCGGCTTATCCATCGCAAGAGCTACATAAAAAAGGCCAGCAATTCGTCCTTGCGGGCATATGCGTCGTGCTCACCCAGCGCCATCAGCGCCTTTACAAAGCCAGGCTCGAACAGCAGATAACTGGCCAGCGCGGCGCCACCGGGACTGCCCTTGGCGCCCAGCGCGCCCAGGCCCGCGAGGGCGTTGTAGGTGCCTGTGGGCAACTCGGCCGCATGGGCCTGCGCCAGCGCGTCCAGCGACTGCGAAGGCGCGATCGCGAGAATGTCCACCGGGCGGTAGGGCATGACGGCCGCGATTTCACGCGGCATCTGGCGCACGGTTTTGCTCACGCGCTGGGCCTGCTCCACGTCGGCCTGCAGCGTGTCCTGGAAAACGCTGGCCATGGCATGGCCGGCGATGGCGCCCAGCGTGGGCCGGCCGGTGACGCTGGCGCCGTTGCCGCCGCCGACAAAACCGGCCCGCTCGGGCTGGCCGACGCCTATCACCAGCACCTTGCCGGCGCCCAGGTGCAGCGCGGGCGAGAGCGGAGAGCTCTGGCGCATGGAACCGTCGCCGAAAAATTCGGGGTGGCCGTCCACCCACAGCGGCGTGGATGGAAACAGGAAGGGAATGGCGCTGGAGGCCATCAGGTGCTCGATGGTGATGGGCTGGAATTCGGCACGGCGGCCGGGCCGGCTCCACAGGTCGGACTGGCGGCCCGCCGCCATCTGGCAAAACGTCCAGTGCACGCCGCTGCTGTAGCTGGAGGCGGTGACGGCCACGGCGCGCAAGGTCCTGTCCTGCAGGGCCTGCTCGATGCGGCCCAGCGAAATCACGCGGTGCAGCGTGTCCACCAGCGGCGTGTTGTCCAGCAGGGCCTGCTGCGCCCGCATCTGCTGCGACAAAAACAGCGCCGCCGCGATGCGGCTGGAGCGTATCCACGCCGGCACCTTGAGCTTGTAAACCTGCGAGGAACGCAGCGTGGTCCAGAAACTCGCGAGTTGGGAAAAGGCCTGCAGGCCTTCGCCGGCGCGGCTGGCCAGGAAGGCGGCATTGAGCGCGCCGGCCGACGTGCCAACCAGGATGCTGAACGGAAAACGTTCGCCGGCCCCGCCGCCCTGCAGGCTCAGCATGGTCGACAGCGCATGCAGAACCCCCGCCTGGTAGGCGGTGCGCGCGCCGCCGCCCATCAGCACCAGGGCGTTGCGGTCCTCGTCAGGCCGGGTCAATGCGGAGGAAATAATGGTCTCAAGCGACATGGCCGGGCCGGGTCTGCGGCGAATGGGATAGGAACGGGCGGTGCATGGTCGTGAAGAGGCTGGTTGTTATGGTTTTTCCTGCTGCCCGCGGACAGGCCCGCTCCGTCCTTGCCCGGGGCTTGTCCCGGCACGGATAGACACGCGTCAATGGTGTCCGCATGATGCCGTCCGCACGGATTTCCCGCAAGCCCGGCACCCGTTCGCGCGCCGCACCGACCGCGAAAAAATCAGTGAAATCAAGTGCTTGCCGCGCCCGCGCGGATGGCTCGCCGACGCGGCACTGGGCTGCGAAATGCAGGGTCAAGGGGTTTTTCACAAGGTTTCATTATTTATTGCAAGCCCGGTTGCAATTGGGGGCCTTCGGGCGCATAGTAAATCCAAGAGCGTTGTCCCCGTCTGCCGCCCTTCCCTCACGGGCCGGGTGGTGTTTTCAAACCCCAGCTCCAACCCTGGAAAAGGAGTCTCTTTATGAACTTGACGATCAGCGGTCACCATCTTGAAGTCACCCCCGCGCTGCGCGGATACGTGACCAGCAAGCTGGATCGGATTACCCGGCATTTCGACCAGGTAGTGGACGTAAAAGTCCTGTTGACAGTGGACAACATGAAAGAAAAGGAAAGACGCCAGCGGGCCGAGTGCAATGTGCACGTCAAGGGCCGCGACCTGTTTGCCGAGAGTTCCCACGCTGATCTTTACGCCGCCGTTGACGAGTTGACCGACAAGCTGGACCGCCAGGTCGGACGTTACAAAACCAGAACCCAGGACCACCACCACATTGCCGCCAAGCGCCAGGCCTGAAGGGCCTTTCCGTTTTCTGCCTCAGCCGGTGCGGTCCGGCGGAATCTTCCGCCCCGGCCGCCCTGTACAGAGCTTGCGCAAGTTGTTGAAAGAAGCCGCTTGAAGCACTCAAGCGGCTTTTTTATGCCTCTTTTTCCAGCAAACCCGCTGCAAAGTGCATAATTCGGCGACTAAAAGATTGTTATGAACCGTCTTTCGCAAATATTGCCCCCCTCCCAAGTGCTGGTCAGCGTTGAAGCGACCAGCAAAAAACGCGCTTTTGAAGAAGCCGGGCTGCTGTTCGAAAACCAGCACGGCCTGAACCGCGCGCTGATCACCGACAGCCTGTTCGCCCGTGAACGCCTGGGCTCGACCGGCCTGGGCCACGGGGTGGCGATTCCGCACGGCCGCATCAAGGGACTCAAGGCGCCCATGGCGGCGGTGTTCCTGCTGCAATCGCCGATCGGCTTTGACGCACCGGACGAGCAGGCCGTGGGCCTGCTGATTTTCCTGCTGGTCCCCGAAGCCGCCACGCAAAAACACCTCGAAATCCTCTCGGAAATCGCCGAGCTGCTCAGCGACAGCACCCTGCGCGAACAGCTCAAGACCAGCACCGATGCCGCCGGACTGCACCACCTGATCGCTTCCTGGCATTCCGTCCACGAAGTCAGCTCCTAGGCCTTATCGGCCGCTCCCGAATCACAGGCCGGCATGAAGCCCACCGTCGTCAGCGCTGACGTTTTATTTGAGGACCACCGCGCTTCCCTGAAATGGGAATGGGTCGCCGGCCTGGGCGCCTCCGAGCGGCGCTTCGACGAAGTGGCCGTGCGGGCCGCGCGTTCCGGCGCCGACCTGGTCGGTTACCTCAACTACATCCATCCCTACCGCGTGCAGATCCTGGGCGAGCGCGAGGTCGCCTACCTGACCAACGCCAGCCCCGAGGATTGCGCCCGCCGCATCTCCCGCATCATCACGCTGGAACCGCCGGTGCTGGTCGTGGCCGACGGCCAGGTGGCGCCCGACACGCTGCTGTCCATGTGCGAGCGCGCGCAGCTGCCGATGTTCTCCACGCCGGAGTCGGCCGCCTTCGTGATCGACGTGCTGCGGGCCTATCTGTCCAAACACTTCGCCGACCGCACTTCGATGCACGGCGTGTTCATGGACATCCTCGGCCTGGGCGTGATGATCACCGGCGAGTCGGGCCTGGGCAAAAGCGAGCTGGGCCTGGAGCTGATCTCGCGCGGCCACGGCCTGGTGGCCGACGACGCGGTCGATCTGTACCGCATCAACCAGACCACCATCGAAGGGCGCTGCCCAGAGCTGCTGCAGAACCTGCTCGAAGTGCGCGGCATAGGCCTGCTCGACATCAAGGCGATCTTCGGCGAGACGGCGGTGCGCCGCAAGATGCGCCTGAAGATGATCGTGCACCTGGTGCGCCGCGAGACGCTGGAGCGCGACTACGAACGCATTCCCTATGAGCCGCTGACGCAGGACGTGCTGGGAATTCCGGTGCGCAAGGTCATCATCCAGGTGGAGGCCGGCCGCAACATCGCCGTGCTGGTGGAAGCCGCGGTGCGCAACGCGATTTTGCAGCTGCGCGGCATCAATACCTACCAGGAATTCGTGGAGCGGCACCGCCGCGCCATGGAACAAGACGACTAGAAGGCGCGAATAAACCTACTGCGCCCCCCGATCTCGCGCCTGCGGCCTCGCCGTACGGGTGTACGGCTCCGGTCCTCGACGCGACCTCGGGGCGCTCGCTACGGTTTCTTCACACCTTCTAGGCCGCGCCGCATACCCGCTCAACTCAAGCGTGGTGATGCCTCACCGGCATGCCGTTGCGGTTGGGGCATTTGTCCTTGGTGCAGTTGGCGTAGATGGACAGGGAGTGGTCGGCGATGGTAAAGCCCTTGGACTTGGCGACCGACTGCTGGCGTTTTTCGATCTCGGCGTCGTAAAACTCCTCGACCTTGCCGCAGTCCAGGCAGACCAGGTGGTCGTGGTGCTGGCCTTCGTTGATCTCGTAGACCGCCTTGCCGGACTCGAAATTGCTGCGATTCAGCAAACCCGCCTGCTCGAACTGGGTCAGCACCCGGTAGACGGTGGCCAGGCCGATGTCCGAACGCTCCTCGAGCAGCACCCGGAACACGTCTTCAGCCGTCATGTGGCGCTGTTTTCCCGCCTGAAAAATCTCCAGGATTTTCAGGCGCGGCAAAGTTGCCTTGAGGCCGGTATTTTTCAGTTCGTCGATGTTGCTCATGGGAAAACTCTCTGGGTGAAACCGGTGTGACGCGGCGGTTGTGACCCTTCAGGGCAGGCGCAGGCCGGGAGCCCCCAGCCGCTACAATGAACAATCATATCGCTACACCCCCTTACTATGTCAGCCATGCCTGCAAATCATCGTTACAGCGCCCGAACCGCTTTCCTGCTCCTGGCTTGCACGGTGCTGGCGTCCTGCGGCGGCATGCGCGGCAGTTCCATCAACCCGGTCAACTGGGTGACCCCCTACAAGATCGACGTCATCCAGGGCAACTTTGTCTCCAAGGAGCAGGTCGAGCAGCTGAAAGCAGGCATGACGCGCGACCAGGTCAAGGCCACGATGGGCACGCCGCTGATGGCCAGCCTGTTCCACGGTGACCGCTGGGATTACGTTTTCACCCTGAAGCGCCAGGGCGTGGAGCCCCAGTCCTACAAGTACACCGTGTTCTTCAAGAACGACCAGCTCGAGCGCTTTGAAGGCGACGCCATGCCGAGCGAGACCGAATTCATCTCCAAGCTGGGCAACCGGCGCAAGCTGGGCGACGTGCCTGTGCTGGAAGCCACCGAAGCGCAGCTGAAGGCCGCCGAAAAACCCAAATCCGCCTCAGCCAGCGCCGCGGCCCCTGCCAGCGTACCCGCCGGCACGCCGGCCGCCAGCTACCCTCCCCTCGAAAGCCCGAAACAGTGAGCGGGGCGGCCCTCAACCAGGCCCGCCGACACAGGGTCGCGGTGGCGGGCGCCAGCGGCCGCATGGGCCAGATGCTGGTCGAAGCCATCGCCGCCAGCACCGACTGCCAGCTGACCGGCGCGCTTGACTTGGCCTCCAGCCCGGCCGTGGGCAGCGATGCCGCCGCGTTCTCGGGCCGCGCCAGCGGTGTGCTCATCAACGCCGACATCCGCCAGGGCTTAAAAGACTCCCGCGTGCTGATCGACTTCACCCGCCCCGAAGGCACGCTGGCCCACCTGGCGGCCTGCCGCGAAATGGGGGTCAAGCTGGTCATAGGCACCACGGGCTTCTCGGAGGCGCAGAAAGCCGAAATCGCCGCCGCCGCCAAGGACATCGCCATCGTCATGGCGCCCAACATGAGCGTGGGCGTCAACGTCACGCTCAAGCTGCTCGAAATGGCGGCACAGGCCCTGTCCACCGGCTACGACATTGAAATCGTCGAGGCGCACCACCGCCACAAGGTCGACGCGCCCTCCGGCACCGCGCTCAAGATGGGCGAGGTAATCGCCGGCGCGCTGGGCCGCGACCTCAAGGACTGCGGTGTCTATGCGCGCGAAGGCGTGACGGGCGAACGCGATCCCCTGTCCATCGGCTTTTCCGCCGTGCGCGGCGGCGACGTCGTCGGCGACCACACCGTGATGTTTCTGGGCACCGGCGAACGCATAGAGATCAGCCACAAGTCGTCCAGCCGCAGCAACTATGCCCAGGGCAGCCTGCGCGCCGCCCGCTTCCTGGACGGCCATGCCACCGGCCTTTTCGACATGTTCGACGTGCTGGGCCTCAAAAAATAAACGCGGCGCAGGCCGCGGCAGCTTCAAAGGTGTAACCGGATGGACTTCTTCAGCCTCATGACCCAAGGCGGTATCGTCAGCCAGCTGGTGGCCGTCCTGCTGCTAGGCATGTCGGTGGCGAGCTGGGTCGTGATCCTCTGGAAAACCTGGCTGCTTCGCCGTGCCGGCGGCGACGTCGCGCGCAGCACCGCCGCTTTCTGGCAATCGGCCTCGGTCGAACAAGCCCGGGAAAAAGTCGCCGCCTTCGACCGCGAAGCCCTGGTGCTGCCGCTGATCGCCGCGACGGCCCTTCCGGCCGGCGGCACGCTGGCCACGGCGGGCGACAAATCCCAGCAACTGACCCGTGTGTTGCGCGACGCGCTGCACGCCGTGCTGCACAAGCTGCAGTTCGGCCAGGTGCTGCTGGCCACCGTCGGCTCCACCGCGCCTTTTGTGGGGCTGCTGGGCACGGTCTGGGGGATTTACCACGCGCTGGTCGGCATCGCCTCGGCCGGCCAGATCACCATCGACAAGGTTTCCGGCCCCGTCGGCGAAGCCCTTATCATGACGGCCGCCGGCCTGGCCGTGGCCATCCCGGCCGTGCTGGCCTACAACATCTTCGGCCGCTACATAGGCCGCATCGAAGCCGACCTTGAAGGCTTCGCCCGCGATTTGCGCGAGCTCCTGGCGCACAAGGCTTGACCATGGCTTTCGGACGCCTTGAACGCACGCCCGGCCCGCAGCCCATGAGCGACATCAACGTCACGCCGCTGGTGGACGTGATGCTGGTGCTGGTGGTCATCTTCATCATCACCGCGCCCCTGCTGGCCAGCAGCATACGGCTGGACCTGCCCAAGACCGACGCCGCCAAACCGGCCGACGCCCCGAAATTCGTCACCCTGGTGGTCGACAAAGCCGGCCAGGCCTTCCTGAACGACAAGCCCCTGAACATGGATGAGCTGGCCGGCCGGCTGGCCGAAACCTCCGCCCAGAATCCCGACACCGAGGTCCAGCTGCGGGCCGACGAGGGTGTGCCTTATGGCAAGGTGGTCCAGGTGATGGGCGTGGCGCAAAAAGCCGGGCTCAACCGCATCGGCTTTGTGGCCGACAACCCTTCCGGCGCGGCGGTGAGCCGCTAAGCGGCGCGGATACTGCCCCTGCCCCTAAAATCGGGGATTCGCGGCAATCGGCCGCGCGCCCGCGCCGCCGGGCTTTCTCCCCGTTTCCTGTTCCGTTTTCTTTCCGTTTTCCGCTTTCCCGGTTCTCCATGCAAGACAAATACAACCATCTCGACGTTGAGCGCGACGCTCAAGCCCATTGGACCGCCGCCGACGCCTACCGCGTGACGGAAGACGCCGGCCGCAAGAAGTACTACGCCTGCTCCATGCTGCCCTACCCCAGCGGCAAGCTGCATATGGGCCATGTGCGCAACTACACCATCAACGACATGCTCACGCGCCACCTGCGCATGAAGGGCTACAACGTCTTGATGCCCATGGGCTGGGACGCCTTCGGCCTGCCGGCCGAAAACGCCGCCATGAAAAACAAGGTACCGCCGGCCCAGTGGACCTACGACAACATCGCCTACATGAAAAAGCAGATGCAGGCGATGGGGCTGGCCATCGACTGGAGCCGCGAAGTCGCCACCTGCGACCCGGGCTACTACAAGTGGAACCAGTGGCTGTTCCTCAAGATGCTGGAAAAAGGCATCGCCTACCGCAAGACGCAGGTCGTGAACTGGGACCCGGTCGACCAGACCGTGCTGGCCAACGAGCAGGTCATAGACGGCAAGGGCTGGCGCACCGGCGCCGTTGTGGAAAAGCGCGAGATCCCCGGCTACTACCTCAAGATCACGGCCTACGCCGAAGAGCTGCTCGACAGCGTCAGCCACAAGTTGCCCGGCTGGCCCGAGCGCGTCAAGCTGATGCAGGAGAACTGGATCGGCAAGAGCGAAGGCGTGCGCTTTGCCTTCACGCACGACGTCCAGGACGCCTCCGGCAAGCTGATCGGCGATGGAAAGATGTACGTCTTCACCACGCGCGCCGACACCATCATGGGCGTGACCTTCTGCGCCGTGGCGCCCGAGCACCCGCTGGCCCTGCACGCCGCCGCCTCCAGCCCCACGGTCGCGGCCTTCGTCGAGGAGAGCAAAGCCGGCGGCACGACCGAAGCCGAACTCGCCACGCAGGAGAAAAAAGGCGTGCCCACCGGCCTGTTCGTCACGCACCCGCTCACCGGCGGCAAGGTCGATGTCTGGGTCGGCAATTACGTGCTTATGAGCTATGGCGACGGCGCCGTCATGGGTGTGCCCGCGCACGACGAGCGCGACTTTGAATTCGCCAAAAAATACGGCCTGCCGATCAAGCAGGTGGTCGACGTCAAGGGCCAGGCCTATAGCACCGACGCCTGGGCCGATTGGTACGGCGACAAGCAGCAGGGCGTGACCATCAACTCCGGCAAGTACGACGGCCTGGGCTTCAAAGCCGCCGTCGACGCTGTCGCAGCCGATTTAGCTGCCAAGGGCCTCGGCGAGAAAAAAACCACCTGGCGCCTGCGCGACTGGGGTGTGAGCCGCCAGCGCTACTGGGGCACGCCGATTCCCATCATCCATTGCGAAGAGCATGGCGCGGTCCCGGTGCCCGAAAAAGACCTGCCCGTGGTGCTGCCGCAGGACTGCGTGCCCGACGGCTCCGGCAACCCGCTGCACAAGCACGCGGGCTTTCACGCCGGCGTGGTCTGCCCCGTCTGCGGCAAGCCCGGCCGCCGCGAGACCGACACCATGGACACTTTTGTCGACTCGTCCTGGTACTTCATGCGCTACTGCGACCCGAAGAACGGCGAGAAGATGGTGGCCGAAGGCGCCAATTACTGGATGCCCATGGACCAGTACATAGGCGGCATCGAGCATGCCATCCTGCACCTGCTGTATGCGCGCTTCTGGACCAAGGTCATGCGCGACCTGGGCCTGGTGACGGTCGACGAGCCCTTCACCAAGCTGCTGACGCAGGGCATGGTGCTCAACGAGGCTTTTTCGCGCACCACCACCGGCAAGCAGTACTTCTGGGCGCACGAACTCGACATCGTGCGCGACGAACACGCCAAGGTGGTCTCCGCCACCGCCAAGGCCGACGGCCTGCCGGTGCCCTACGAAGGCTGGACCACCATGTCCAAGTCCAAGAACAACGGCGTGGATCCGCAGGACCTGATAGAGAAGTACGGCGCGGACACCGCCCGGCTCTACACCATGTTCACCGCGCCGCCCGACACCACGCTTGAATGGAACGATGCCGCGCTCGAGGGCTCTTACCGCTTCCTGCGCCGCGTCTGGAACTTCGGCGTCAAGCTCGGCGCCGGCAAGCAGCCCGAAAGCGGCGCGCCCGCGTTCGACAAGGACACCAAGGCCTTGCGCCTGGAAATCCACGCCGTGCTCAAGCAGATCGACTACGACTACCAGCGCATGCAGTACAACACCGTGGTGTCGGGCAACATGAAGCTGCTCAACGCACTGGAAGACTTCAAGGGCGCGGCATCGGCCGGTTCCGACGCCGCGCTGCGCGAAGGCTTCGGCATCCTGCTGCGCTGCCTGTACCCGGCAACACCCCACCTGGCGCACGCGCTGTGGTCGCAGCTCGGTTATGCCGCGCAGCACGGCGAGCTGCTCGACGCCCCCTGGCCCCAGGTGGATGCCGCCGCGCTGCAGCAGGACGAGATCGAACTGGTGCTGCAGATCAACGGCAAGCTGCGCGGTGCCGTCACGGTGCCGGCCGGCGCCGACAAGGCCGCCATCGAGGCGGCAGCGCTGGCGTCGGAAGCTTTCACCAAACAGGCCGCGGGCGCGCCCGCCAAAAAGGTGATCGTGGTCCCCGGCCGGTTGGTCAATATCGTCATCTGAGACTGTTTCAACGAAGAGAAGGCAAGCCATGCAGCGTCGCGCATTCCTCTCCCTGTCGGCCACCGCCGCCGCCCTGAGCCTCAGCGGCTGCGGCTTCGCGCTGCGCAAGGCGCCCAATTTCGCCTTCAGCACGCTGTACTCCTCCCTGGGCGAAGGCTCACCGCTGGGCGTGGAACTCAGGCGCTCGCTGCAGTCCACCCGCAAGGTGGAAGTGATCTCCGACCCTCGCCGCCTCAACGAAGCGCAGGTGGTGCTCGACGTGCTGGGCGACCGGCGCGAAAAAGTGGTGCTCAGCACCAACGCTTCGGGCCAGGTGCGCGAGTTCCAGCTGCGGCTGCGCTTTCGCTTCAGGCTGCGCACGCTCGCGGGCAAGGAGCTGATTCCCGACACCGAAATCCTGCAGCAGCGCGACATCAGCTTCAACGAATCCGCCGTGCTGGCCAAGGAAGCCGAAGAGGCCCTGCTTTACCGCGACATGCAGGGTGACGTGGTCCAGCAAATCATGCGCCGCCTGGCGGCCGTGACGGAACTGTAAGACAGGCCCGCGGGCTTCACGCCCGCATCACGCCCGCATCAGTGTGCTCTTGCCAAACAGGCTCTCGATCAGGTCCACCGCGACTTCGGCCGTTCCGTTGCGCACGTCCAGTGCCGGGTTGAGCTCCATCACGTCGAGCGAGCCCAGCAGGCCGGTGTCGGCGATCATCTCCATGCACAGCTGGGCCTCGCGGTAGGTCGGCCCGCCCTTGATGGCGGTGTCCACGCCCGGCGCGATGGAGGGGTCCAGGAAATCCACGTCAAAACTCACGTGCAGGTGGGTGCCGGCATCCATGCCGGCCAGCGCTTTTTCCATGGTGTGGCGCATGCCCATCTCGTCGATGTAGCGCATGTCGAACACCTCCAGCCCCTGCTGACGCACAAAACGTTTTTCCCCTTCGTCCACACTGCGGATGCCGATCTGCCGGATAGCCGAGGGGCTCATGGCCGGCGTGGCGCCGCCTATGCCTGTGAGCTCGGCCGGGCCATGGCCGCAGAGCACCGCCACCGGCATGCCGTGCACATTGCCGGTGGGCGTGAGGGCATTGGTGTTGAAGTCGGTATGCGCGTCCAGCCAGAGCACACGCAGTTTCTTGCCGGTGGCGCGGCAGTGGCGCGCCACCGCGCTGATGGAACCTATGCCCAGGCAATGGTCGCCGCCCAGCAGGATGGGCAGGCGGCCGGCGGCCAAACTCTGGTACATGGCTTCATGCACGGCTTTGTTCCAGTCAACCACTTCATCCAGGTGCCGGTAGCCGTCGGCAGGCGGCAACCAGGGGTTGGTCGGGCCGGCCAGGTTGCCGGTGTCGGCGACCTCCAGGCCGCGCGCCTGCAGCGCTTCGCGTATGCCGGCCACGCGCAGGGCCTCGGGGCCCATGGAGGCGCCGCGGCTGCCCGCGCCTATGTCGGTGGGCGCGCCTATCAGGTCAACGGTGATGCTCATCAAGGGGCCATTTCGGGGGTGGTGTCCAGACGGGTAGCCTTGACTGTACGGGCTGCGGCCGGCGCCAGCAAGCCGAACAGGTCCTTGGGATTGTCCAGGCGCGGCACCAAGTCGATCCGCCGGCGATTCGCGGCGTCGGCCAGCTGCAGCTTGTGCAGGTAGCGCAGGGCCGAATAGTCCTCCAGCGCGAAGCCGACCGAATCGAAAATCGTGACCTCAAGAGGCGACGCGCGCCCCACGGCCGTGCCCTTGAGCACGTCGGCGAATTCAGCCACCTTGAAATCCTCCGCCATCTGCTGGATCTCGCCCTCGATGCGCGACTGCGGCTCGAACTCGACCACCACACGCGCGTCGGGGCGCAGCAGGATGTCGGCGTGCAGCTCGGTCTTGCCCGGGCAGTCGCCGCCCACGGCGTTCAGGTGCATGCCGGGTTTGATCATCTCCGGTGTGAGGATGACGGCGTTGCGCTTGTCGGCGGTGATGGTGGTCACGATGTCGGCTCCTTGCACGGCCTCGGCGGCGGATTGGCAAATCACCACACGCAGGTCGCTCAGCCCCATCGCATGCAGGTTACGGGCCAGTTTGTCGCTGGCCGCGGCGTCGATGTCGAAAAGCCGCATCTCGCG
Source organism: Polaromonas sp. P1_H6 (assembly GCF_056405195.1). Taxonomy (NCBI): domain Bacteria; kingdom Pseudomonadati; phylum Pseudomonadota; class Betaproteobacteria; order Burkholderiales; family Comamonadaceae; genus Polaromonas; species Polaromonas sp. P1_H6. The sequence continues at coordinate 7,443 of NZ_JBFUCN010000030.1, read as the reverse complement.
TATGCCCAGCATGTGGTGAAAGGCGATCGCCTGGAATTCGCTTTGCGCGCCGTTGCCGATGATGGCCATCACGCGGCTGTCCGGCCTGGCCATCCATTTCGCGGCCAGTGCCGAGGTGGCGGCGGTGCGCAGCGCGGTGGTGATGGTGAGCTCGGACAACAGCAGCGGGTAGCCGGTGTCCACGTCGGCCAGCACGCCGAAGGCCGTGACCGTCAGCAGGCCCAGCTCGGTGTTCTTGGGGTGGCCGTTGACGTACTTGAAGGAATACTGGTGGCCATCGCTAGTCGGCATCAACTCGATCACGCCGTCGGGCGAATGGATGGCGTGGCGCGCCGACTTGTCGAAATCGTTCCAGCGCCGGTAGTCATGTTCGATCTCGCCGGCCAGGCCTTCGATGAAGGCGGCCGCGCCGCGCTGGCGCACGATTTTCTGGATGCTCTCAATGCCAATGTAGTCAACCATGATGGGGCTCCCGGTCCTTGTACTGATTTCCATTGTCCGCAGTGCTTGTGCCAAATAAAAGTCAGTAAGTTGATCAGATTTATCCGTTGTTTGAACAAATAGACAGCCTCAATTGACGTTATGCCAATAAAATGCGCACATGGACGATACCGACCGCCAACTGCTGTCCCTGCTGCGCGACAACGCCCGGGCCTCCGTCGCCTCGCTGGCCAAGGTGCTGCGGGTCTCGCGCGGTACGGTGCAGAACCGGCTGGCCCGGCTGGAGGCCGACGGCACCATCACCGGCTACACGGTGCGCCTCAAGCCCCAGGCCGAGGGCCACCGCATACGCGCTTTCATGACGGTGGCGGTGGAAGGCAACCGTACGGCGGCCGTGCTGGCGGCCCTGCGCGGCGACCCGGCCGTGAGCGCGCTGCACACCACCAACGGCCGCTGGGACATGGTGGCCGAGCTGCAGGCCGACAGCCTCGAAGCCTTTGACAGCGTGCTGAGCCGCATACGCCTGCTTGAAGGCATCGCCAACACTGAAACCAGCCTGCTGCTGTCGACCAGCAAACTCTGAACGCCCGCACAAGCCCAGCCGCTAAACTCCCTCCCATGAATCTGGCTCCCGCCCAACTCCAGGAACACCTCAAGCGCGGCTTGAAGAGCCTGTACACCCTGCACGGCGACGAGCCCCTGCTGGTGCAGGAGTTCGCCGACGCGCTGCGCGCTTCGGCGCGTGCCCAGGGCTACACCGAACGCACGGTGCACACCGTGGCCGGCGCGCATTTCGACTGGAGCGAGGTGCTGGCCAGCGGCGGTTCGCTGAGCCTGTTCGCCGACAAGCAGATTGTGGAAATCCGCATCCCCAGCGGCAAGCCCGGCAAGGACGGCTCGGTCGCGCTGCAGCAGATCGCCGAGCGCGCGCAAGGCGACGACTCCACCCTCACTTTGGTCATGCTGCCGCGGCTGGACAGCATGACGGCCAAGGGCGCCTGGTTCGGCGCGCTCGAAAGTTTCGGCGTCACCGTCAAGTTCGACCCCATCGACAGGCGCAACCTGCCGCAGTGGATCGCCCAGCGCCTGCAGCAGCAGGGCCAGCGCGTGGCCGCCGGCGAGGAAGGTCAGCGCACGCTGCAGTTTTTCGCCGACCGCGTCGAGGGCAACCTGCTGGCCGCGCACCAGGAAATCCAGAAGCTGGGCCTGCTCTATCCGGCCCAGTCCGGTGGCAGCGACGGCGTCCTCAGCTTCGACCAGGTCGAAAACGCCGTGCTCAACGTGGCGCGCTACGACGTCTTCAAGCTCTCCGAAGCCGTGCTGGGCGGCCAGGCGGTGCGCGTGGCGCGCATGCTGGACGGCCTGCAGTCCGAGGGCGAGTCCGAAGTGCTGGTGCACTGGGCGCTGGCCGAGGACATTCGCAGCATGAAGCGCGTGAAAGATGCCATCAGTGCAGGCCGGCCCATGCCCATGGCGCTGCGCGAAAACCGCGTCTGGGGCATCAAGGAAAAGCTCTTCGAGCGCGTGCTGCCGCAGATCGGCGACACCACCCTGGCCAACCTGCTGCACGCCGCCCACAAGGTCGACGGCATCGTCAAGGGCCTGAAACAGCCCGACTGGCCCGCCGATGGCTGGCAGGCCCTGCACCGCCTGGCCGGCATGGTGTGCGAGCAATGCACCTTGCAGGGACGCACCCGGCAGGCATAGCCCCCTGCGCCGTGGGCGCGCTCCGGCAGGCCTAAAATGGACCGGATGAACGCGCCCGATCTCCAAAAAGCCCTTTCCTCTTCCAGCGATATCGCCGGCGATGTCCCGCGCTTGATGGAACTGCTGGGGTCCCGCGCCAAAGCGGCTTCAGCCGAAGTGGCGCGCGCGCCGGCGGCCGTCAAGAACAAGGCTTTGCTGAACCTGGCCAAGGCGCTGCGAAAAAACACGGCAGCGCTGGAGACGGCCAACCAGCGCGACCTGGAGCGCGCCCAAACCGCAGGCCTGGCCGGCCCCCTGCTGGACCGGCTCAAGCTCACCCCCAAGATCATCGACACCGTTGCCCAGGGCTGCGAGCAGCTGGCCGCCATGGCCGACGTGATCGGCGACATCATCGGCATGAAGGAGCAGCCCAGCGGCATACGCGTGGGCCAGATGCGCGTGCCCATCGGCGTCTTCGGCATGATTTACGAAAGCCGGCCCAACGTGACGATTGAAGCCGCGTCGCTGGCCATCAAGAGCGGCAATGCCTGCATACTGCGCGGCGGCTCGGAAGCGATTGAATCGAACAAGGCGCTGGCGGCGCTGGTGCAGCAGGCCCTGGCCGACGCCGGCCTGCCGCCCGATGCCGTGCTGCTCGTGCCCACCACCGACCGCGAGGCCGTCGGCCACCTGATCGCCATGCCGCAATATGTGGACGTCATCATCCCGCGCGGCGGCAAGGGCCTGATAGAGCGCATCAGCCGCGACGCCAAGGTGCCGGTCATCAAGCACCTGGACGGCAACTGTCATGTGTACGTCGACGACCCCTGCGACCTGGAGATGGCCGTGAACGTGGCCGATAACGCCAAAACCCAGAAATACAGCCCCTGCAATGCCAGCGAAGGTTTGCTGGTGGCGCGCGGCGTGGCGGCGCAATTCCTGCCGAAAATCGGCGCGATCTACGCCGCGAAAGGCGTGGAAATGCGCTGCGACCCGGAGGCGCTGGCCATCCTGTCCGGCATCAAAGGCGCCAACACCACGGCCGCCAGCGAGCAGGACTGGTACGAGGAATACCTGGCGCCCATCATCAGCATCAAGGTGGTGGACGGCATTGATGAAGCCATCGCCCACATCAACCATTATTCCAGCCACCACACCGACGCCATCCTCACGCGCGACCATGTGCATGCCCAGCGCTTCATGCGCGAGGTGGACTCGGCCAGCGTCATGGTGAATGCGAGCACCCGCTTCGCCGATGGCTTCGAGTTCGGGCTGGGCGCCGAAATCGGCATCAGCACCGACAAGTTCCATGCGCGCGGGCCGGTCGGCATTGAAGGGCTGACCTCCCTCAAGTATGTGGTGCTGGGACAGGGCGAAGTGCGCACCTGAGGGCATGCCGGGCCGCGATCCCGGCCCACGGATTTTTGGATGGATTGCGTTGGCGTTACCCCTTGTAACCCGGGTATCCCATCCCAATATCCCTAAAATTCGGTCAGCTATAACCGAAGCAAATAACAGATTCCCCTATCGAAAGTGGCCGAATGGTTCCGCACCTCATCACCGCCCTGAACGGCCCCATCAACGAACTCGAACAACGCGTCCTGGACTCCACCCCCGCGATCGAGCGCTGGTTCCGGCTGGAGTGGATGGAGCACACGCCGCCGTTTTACAGCTCGGTCGACATCCGCAACGCGGGCTTCAAGCTGGCCCCGGTGGACACCAACCTCTACCCCGGCGGCTGGAACAACCTGACGCCCGAGATGCTGCCGCTGGCGGTGCAGGCCGCCATGGCCGCGATCGAGAAGATCTGCCCCGAAGCGCGCAACCTGCTGGTCGTGCCCGAGAACCACACGCGCAACAGCTTTTACCTGTCCAACGTGCTGCAGCTCAAGCGCATCTTCCACCAGGCGGGCCTTAACGTGCGTTTCGGCTCGCTGAGCGCCGACATCAAGGAACCCACCACCTTGAACCTGCCGACCGGCGAGACCATCACGATAGAGCCGCTGATCCGCACCGACCGGCGCCTGGGCCTGAAGGATTTCGACCCCTGCACCATCCTGCTGAACAACGACCTGTCGGCCGGCATCCCCGGCATCCTGGAAGACATCAACGAGCAGTACCTGTTGCCACCGCTGCACGCGGGCTGGTCGGTGCGCCGCAAGTCGCACCACTTCAAGGCCTATGAAGAAATTTCCAAGCGCTTCGGCAAGCTGCTGGGCATAGACCCCTGGCTGATCAACCCGATGTTCGCGCAATGCGGCGAGGTCAACTTCGCCGAGAACACCGGCATGGAATGCCTGACCACCAACGTCGACGCGCTGCTGACCAAGATCAAGCGCAAGTACAAGGAATACGGCATCAACGAAAAGCCTTTTGTCGTCGTCAAGGCCGACAACGGCACTTACGGCATGGGCATCATGACGGTGCGCGACGTGAAGGACCTGGAAGCGCTGAACCGCAAGACCAAGAACAAGATGAGCACCACCAAGGACGGCCAGGCGCTGTCAGAGGTGATCATCCAGGAAGGCGTGCTGACCAACGAGCGCGTCAACGACGCCGTGGCCGAACCCGTGGTCTACATGATGGACCGCTACGTCGTCGGCGGCTTTTACCGCGTGCATGCCGAGCGCGGCGTGGACGAGAACCTCAACGCGCCCGGCGCCAGCTTTGTGCCGCTGGCCTTCGCCGACAGCGGCCGCCTGCCGCAGCCCGGCGAAAAGCCCGGCTCCAGCAACCCCAACCGCTTCTATATGTATGGCGTGATCGCGCGCCTGGCCATGCTGGCCGCGAGTTACGAACTCGAAGCCACCGACCCGGACGCCGAGGTTTACGACTGAAAAAGCCCCCGCGAGGGGCTTTTTCATGGCTATTCCGGTTTTGGCCTGCCAGGCCGGGCATGGCGCACTCTTAAATAGATAGCATTAACCGGCAAGAGGCGACACGCCGGCTTTGGCCCTCTATCGGGCTACTCCGTTACAAGTTGTTGCGGTGCAACAAAATCGGCTTTAGTTGGATTTAGGCATGTCCGCCCACTTGCAAGCCCGGCACCTGGGCGCAAAATAGCACTCCCAAAGGTAACCATTCCCGCCGCTTTGGACCCGCTCGAACGGGCCAGGCGCAAAGACGGGAAGTTTTTGTGTCCAGTAAAAAATCATCCCTCGCGGCGCTCACCCTGGGCGCCATCGGTGTCGTCTACGGCGACATCGGAACCAGCGTCCTGTATGCCGTCAAGGAAGTTTTCGGTTCCGGGCACGTCCCCTTCACCCCCGACAACGTCTACGGCATCCTGTCCATCTTCTTCTGGACGCTGACCGTCATCGTTTCCATCAAGTACGTGGCGCTGGTGCTGCGTGCCGACAACAACGGCGAAGGCGGCCTGATCGCCATGCTGGCGCTGGCGTCCACCGCGGTGAAAGACAAGCCCCAGCTGCGCAAGACCTTGCTGATCGTCGGCATCTTCGGCACCTCGCTGTTTTACGGAGACGGCGTCATCACACCGGCGATTTCAGTGCTGTCGGCCGTCGAAGGCCTGGAAGTCGTCTCACCGGCCTTCAAGCAGGGCGTGATTCCGATCACCCTGATCATCCTGTTCGCCCTCTTCGCGGTGCAAAAACACGGCACGGCCGGCATTGGCAAATTTTTCGGGCCCATCACACTGGTCTGGTTCGGCGTGCTGGCGCTGCTGGGCATTTCCCAGATCGCGACCAATCCCCATATCCTGGTGGCGCTCAGCCCACATTACGCACTGATGTTCATGTGGGCCAACCCCGGCACCACCTTCATCATCCTGGGGGCCGTGGTGCTGTGCGTGACCGGCGCCGAGGCGCTGTACGCCGACCTCGGCCACTTCGGCAAGAAGCCGATACGCCTGGCCTGGTTCTCGGTGGTCATGCCCTCGCTGGTGCTCAACTACTTCGGCCAGGGCGCCCTGCTGATCAGCAACCCCGCCGCCGTGAAGAACCCCTTCTTCCTGATGGCGCCCGAGTGGGCATTGCTGCCGCTGGTGGGCCTGGCTACCATGGCCACGGTGATCGCCTCCCAGGCCCTGATCACCGGCGCCTTCAGCGTGACCAAACAAGCCATCCAGATGGGCTATTTGCCGCGCCTGAACATCCAGCACACCAGCGTGCGCGACACCGGCCAGATCTACATGCCTTTCGTCAATTGGGGCCTGTTCATCACCATCGTGCTCGCGGTGGTGATGTTCCGCTCGTCCAGCAACCTGGCGGCCGCCTACGGCATCGCGGTCTGCACCGACATGCTGATCACCACCATCCTGACCTTCTACGTGATCCGTTACGGCTGGAAGTACCCGCTGAGCCTGTGCATCGCGGCCACCGGTGTTTTCTTTGTCGTCGACTTCGCCTTCTTCGCCTCCAACCTCATGAAGCTGTTCGCCGGCGGCTGGTTCCCGCTGGTGATCGGCGGCGCGGTCTTCACGCTGATGATCACCTGGAAGGAAGGCCGCCACCTGCTCAACGAAAAGCTGCGCGCCGACGCGATTGACCTGCCCAGCTTCCTGGACGCCGTTTTTGTCAGCCCGCCGGCCCGTGTCGAAGGCACGGCCGTGTTCCTGACCGCCGAACCCGGCAGCGTGCCCAACGCGCTGCTGCACAACCTCAAGCACAACAAGGTGCTGCACGAGCAGAACCTGTTCGTGACCGTGCGCAACCACGAGATCCCCTGGATAGGCATGAACAAGCGCCTGGAGATCCACGCGCTCGGGCATGACTGCTGGCAGGTCAATGTGCACTACGGTTTCAAGAACGACCTGGACCTGCCCAAGGCCCTGCAGCAGATCAAGGGCCGGGGCTGCGAGCTGGAGTCCATGACCACCAGCTACTTCCTTTCGCGCGACACGGTGATCCCGACGATCGGCAGCGGCATGGCGCCTTGGCGTGAGAAGCTGTTTGCGCAGATGCATCACAACGCAAGTGGAGCTGCGGATTTTTTGAATTTGCCTAATAACTCTGTTGTGGAGTTGGGTAGCAAAATTGAGATTTGAGTTTTTGCCTCTTGCGTGGGGCTCTGCCTGATCGATTGTTGTTGTTCTCTTCTTAGTTCTGCCGGCCGGGGGTAGCCCGGCGGCTACTCACTTTTCTTTTGCTTCGCCAAAAGAAAAGTAAGCAAAAGAAAAGGCGACCCTGGTTGCTGCGTCCCTTCGCTGCGCTACGGGCAACCTGCGGTGCTCGGCTCAGGCGGGGTCTCGCTAAACTCGCCTTCGGCTCAGACAACGCGATCCCTGATCCGCCTGAACCTCCGCTCCTCGGCGCATCCACAAGGGGTGGGGAAGGAATACCAAATACTGAAAACCAC
>NZ_JBFUCN010000029.1:0-98454 GCF_056405195.1 Polaromonas sp. P1_H6 | reverse complement strand
GTCACCGGCATGCGAGACCGCACGGGCGACATAGTCGTTGGGGTCTTTCGCTACCCACTCGGGCAGTCCGGCGTTCATCAGCAGGCCGACGCCTTGGCGTGACAAAAACCGCTCACCAGCCAGCGTCAGTACGGGAACGCCCATCCACAGGCTCTCGACACTGGTGGTGATGCCGGGATAGGGAAACGGGTCGAGAGCGATATCCATCTCGCAATACGTCATCAAGTGTTCGCCGCGCGGAACCAGGGCTTTTAGTATCAGCCGCTCCGCGTCAATGCCGTGCACGCCAAACCGGTCAATCACCTTTTGCCGCACAAAAGCCGCGTGAAGCTGCGTCGACTTGAGGAGCAGGCGGCTGTTAGGGACGGCGTGTAGTACGCGCGACCAGAGAGCCACGACCTCGTCGTTCATCTTGGTCAAATTGTTGCAGCTTCCAAAGGTGACGTAGCCGTTGCTGATCGCGGGAAGCGGCCCGACAAAGGCATCATGGCCTGGTGGCGTGAAACAGATATAGCTGTCAGGCAAGCGCCAAACCTTTTCGGTGAAATAAGCCTCTTGCTCCTCGGGCAGAGTCCATGCGTCCGCGATAAGGTAATCGATGGTGCTCAGGCCTGTGGTTGCCAGATAGCCGAGCCAGGTAAGTTGTACAGGCGCCGGCTTCCGGGCAAAAATGGCCAGCCGGTTGCGCGCTGTGTGTCCGGAGAGGTCAATCAACATGTCAATGCCATCTTCGCGGATGCGCTGGGCCAACGCGTCATCGGAGAGCCGCGCGACCGAATGCCAGTCTTTGCAATGAGCTCCAAGGCGTTTGCTCGTCGCATCCTCATCTTCGCGATTCGAATACGCGAACAGCTCCAGCCGGCCGGATGCCTGTAAGGATAGCGCGGCCAGAACGCTTTCGAGAAAATAACCAACCGGATGGTCGCCCAGATCGCCGGACACCAGGCCTATACGCAGGCACCGATCAGGGTTGGGGGGGTTATACCAGTCGGTATAGGGCTGGTCCAACCGCGCCGCCATCTCGCCGAAACGCTGTGCGTCCGAAAACGAAAGTGAAGGCGGCTGGCCGGCAATGTAGTTATGGATGAACAGCAGGTTGTTGTGAGCCAGGAAACACTTGGGATCGAGTTCCAGAGCTCGGCGAACACTTTGCAACGCGGGCCCATATTCCCCCAGGTCTTTGAACACATTGCCAAGACCAAGGTGCGTATCCCGATTGTGGGGATCTATCTCCAGCGCTCGTTGAAAACTCGCGATAGCGGTATCGAGTTGGCCAAGGCCCGCCAACGTAATGGCCAGGTTGAGGTGTCCATCTGCACCGCCCGGCTCGATCTCGATCGCTCGCCGGAAATGTTCCATCGCCTTCTCATACTGTCCAAGGTGACCTAACGCGGCTCCCATGCTGTTATGCGCCGGCGCATAGTCGGGCCGGATTTCCAGGGCCCTCCGATAACACGCGGCTGCCTGCTCCAGTTTTCCCTGCTCCTGAAAAACCAAACCGAGGTCGCGATGCGTTTCAACCGAAGCGGGGTTGAGTGCCAGAGCGGTCTCGAAGCTGGCGATCGCCTCCTCGGCTTGCCCGGATTCCATCATCATGCGGCCCAGCGTTTGATGCAGTTCCGCTGAGTCCGGCCTGATCTGTGCGGCTCGTTTGTAGCTGCTTATCGCCTCGCGATGCTCTCCCAGCTTGCCAAGCGCCATCCCGAGGCTGACGTGAGCGTCGGCGAAATCGGGTTTCAAGGCAATGGCCTGGCGGCAGGCGGCGATCGCTTCGCCGGTGTTTCCCAGGCGCAGGTGAGCACTGCCTATGTTGTAGTGGGCTGTTGCCGAGTCTGGTTTGTATGTTACGGCCTGCTCATAGGCGGCCAGCGCGCTTGCCGCGTTGCCCTTGTCCAGCAATATGTTGCCGCGGTTGAAGTGGGCGCGTGCGAGTTCGGGTTTCAGGCGAATCGCCGCGTCGTAGCGCGCCAAGGCCTCTTCCAGTTTCCCTTGGTCTTCAAGTGCAATGCCCTCCTCAAGAAGGCGTTCCGCTTCCTTATGGGCAATCAAAGTCGAGTCTTCAGTGCCACCGGCAGATTCGGCGGGCACTTTCAGGAAGCGGTCAAATAGTCCCATTTCGCCTTAAGCGGGCGGCGGTGTGCCGGCATTCTCGCTGCACCATTTGTGCCACATACCGAGCAACGCAGCCTCAAAGTGCTGCGCAAAACGGGGCGCGTCAAAGACAGGTGAATCCAGGACCTGCTTTCGCAAGCTATTCCGTAAAACGGCCAGGCGTTGCACATCGCCGGCATGCGATACCGCGCGCGCCAGGTAATCGCCGGTATTGGTGGCGATCCAGTCGGGCAGGCCGGCATTCATCAGCATGCCGACGCCCTGGCGGGACAAAAACCTCTCGCCTGCCAGCGTCAACACAGGGATGCCCATCCACAAGGCTTCCGCTGTGGTGGTGCCTCCGGGAAATGGGAAAGGATCAAGGCCGATATCCACCCGCTGATAAGTCGCCAGATAGTTTGACCTGGGAACGTACCCTTCAAGAATCAATCTCTCGGGCTTGATGCCGTGCGCGGCGAAGCGTTCATGCGTGCTTTGCCGCACCGACGCTTCTCCGAGTTGCTGGTATTTAAGAAACAGGCGGCTGTCCGGCACCGCATTTAAGACCTGCGCCCACAGCGCCACCACGGCATCGTTCATTTTGCTCAGGTTGTTGAAGCTCCCGAACGTCACGTAACCATTTGCCAGCGCCGGCAGAGGACCGACCGCCACATCCTCGGCCGGTGCCGTGAAACAAAGGCGGGTCTCCGGCAGGCGCCATATCTGTTCGCTGAAATTGATTTCCTGCTCCGGCGGAAGCGTCCAGGGGTCGGCGATGAAGTAGTCGATGGCGGCCAGGCCGGTTGTAGCGAAATAACCCAGCCAACTGACCTGTACAGGGGCTGGCTTCCGGGCAAACACGAGCAAGCGATTGTGCGCCGTGTGGCCGGACAGGTCGATCAGGATATCGATGGCATCGTCCCGGACTCGCCGGGTGAAGGCGTCATCGGAAAGGTGCTGGACGATATGCCAGCCCGTGCAGTGCGCCTGCAGGCGCTGGCTGGTTTCGTCGCTACCACTGTTGTTGGAATAGACGAACACTTCCAGCCGCCCGGAGGCCTGCGAGGCGAGAGCCGCCAGTACGCCTTCCAGAAAATAGCCCACCGGGTGGTCACGCAGATCGCCGGATACAAAACCCACGCGCAGGCTCCGCCCGGCGTGGGGCGGATTCGGCCACTTCGTATAGGCTGGCGCCAGCCGCGCGGCCATCTCCCCAAAGCGGCGTGTGTATGCCAGCAACAGCGCGGCAGGCTGATCCGCCAAATAGTTATGAATGAACAGCAGGTTGTTGTGTGCCAAGGCACAATCCGGATCCAGCTCTAGCGCGCGGCATACGCTGCTCAGCGCCGGTTCAAACTGACCCAGGTCTTTCAGGGCGTTGGCCAGGCCAACGTGGGTGTCCGCGCTGTCGGGTCGTATGTCGAGTGCGCGCTGAAAGCTCGCGATGGCAGCTTTGGATTGGCCGATCGTTGCCAATGCAATGCCGAGGTTGAGATGCCCATCCGCGTTGTCGGGTTCGCTTTTTATTGCTCGCCGGAAATGTTCCAGCGCCTTCTCGTGCTGTGCTAGACGACCTGACACGGTCCCCATGCTGTTATGCGCCGGGGCATAGTCGGGCCGTATTCTCAGGGCACGCTGATAACACGCGGCTGCCTGTTCGAGTTTCCCCTGTTCCTGAAAGACCAGGCCGAGGTTGTAATGCGTTTCGGCCGAAGCGGGGTTAATTTTGAGCGCATGGCCATAACAGGCGATGGCCTCGTCAAGCTTGCCGAGCTCTTTAAGCGCACTTCCGAGATTGCCGTGTGCCTCCATCAGGCCGGGATGGATTTCCACCGCGCGTCGATAACTGGAAATGGCTTCACTAAACCGCCCAAGGTCCTGAAGGGTAATCCCGCGGCTGTGATGGGCCTGTGCATCATCAGGATCGAGTGCCAGAGCGGCATCCAAACTGGCGATCGCCTCTTCGGCCTCCCCGGATTCCATCATGGCGCGGCCCAAGGCGTGATACAGCTCTGCGGAGCCTGGCTTGATCTGCACGGCTTGCCTGTAGCTTGCTATCGCATCGCGATGCTCTCCAAGCTTTCCAAGCGCTATTCCGAGGCCAACATGGGCGTCAGCGAAATCGGGGTTCAAGGCAATGGCCTGGCGGCAGGCGGCGATCGCTTCGCCAGTGTTTCCCAGGCGCAGGTGGGCATTACCCATGTTGTAGTGGGCTGCTGCCGAGTCTGGTTTGTATGTTATGGCGCGCTCATAGGCGGCCAGCGCGCTTGTCGCATCGCCCTTGTCCAGCAATATGTTGCCGCGATTGAAGTGGGCGCGCGCCAGCCCGGGTTTCAGCCCAATTGCCGCTTCGTAACGCTTCAAGGCTTCTTCTGATTGTCCCCGGCCTTCAAGCGTCATACCCTCCTCTAGAAGGCGTTCCGCTTCGCTTCGACTTGAGGCGGTCGCATCTTCGATGGCGTTGGCAGGCCCGGATGGCGCTTTCAAGAAACGATCAAACAGCGCCATTTGCCTTTTTAACCTTGCAGTGTAGTGTCGGGATATTGGGCACACCAGATGTGCCACATCTCACGCAGCGCGGCCTCGAAATGCTCTGCAAAGCGGGGGGCGTCAAAGATGGGAGAGGCCAATACCCGCCGGCGCAGATCGCTTCGCAGCGCGACCAGGGCCTGCAGATCATTCGCATGCGCTGCCGCGCGAGCAACATAGTCCTGTGGATCAGCGGCGACCCATTCGGGCAAACCGGCGTTCATTAAAAGGCCGACGCCCTGGCGCGATAAAAAGTGCTCACCGGCCAGCGTTAACACCGGCACACCCATCCACAGGGCCTCGACACTGGTGGTGATGCCGGGATAGGGAAACGGGTCGAGTGCGATGTCCATTTCCTGATACGTCGTCAAATGCTCGCCGCGGGGGACAGGCGTCTTTAATATCAATCGCTCCGCTTCAACGCCATGAGCGCCAAACCGTCCAATGACCTCTTCCCGCACAGCATCCTCGTGAAGTTGCGTCGACTTGAGGAGCAGGCGGCTGTTGGGAACGGACTGCAATATGCGCGACCAAAGAGCCACGACATCGTCGTTCATCTTGGTCAAATTGTTGCAGCTTCCGAAGGTGACGTAGCCGTTGTCGACAGCCGGAAGCGGCCCGGGCAAGGCACCATGGACTGGGGGCGTGAAGCAGATATAGCTATCAAGCAAACGCCAAATCTTTTCGGTGAAATAAGCCTCTTCTTCTTTTGGCAGGGTCCATGCGTCCGCGAGGACGTAATCGATAGCCGTCAGGCCCGTGGTTGCCAGATAACCAAGCCAGGTAAGTTGCACGGGCGCCGGCTTCCATGCGAACATTGTCAGCCGGTTGTGCGCCGTATGCCCGGACAGGTCAACCAGGATGTCGATGCCGTGTTCCGTGATGCGCTGCGCCAAGGCTTCGTCTGAAAGGCCGACCGCCGAATGCCAGCCTTTGCAGTAGGCGCGCAACCGCGTGCTTGTCTCATCGTCGCAGGTAAAGGTGGGGTAGGCGAACAGCTCCAGCCTGCCTCCAGTGCGGGATATCAGCGCCGCCAGCACACCTTCGAGGAAACACCCCACTGGATGGTCGCGAAGGTCACCGGATACAAAGCCCACCCGCAACACCCGCTGGGGATCGGGTGGGTTTTGCCAATGCGTGCGCGGCTGGGCCAAGCGCGCGGCGACTTCGCCAAAACGTTTCGCGTCCGCCAACAACTGTTCGGCCGGCAGGTCGGCCACGTAGTTGTAAATGAACAGCAGGTTGTTGTGCGTCAGGACGTTATCCGGATCAATCTCAAGTGCCCGGTGCAGGGTTTTCACTGCCTCGGCAAGGCGGCCCATATCTTTCAGGATACCGCCGAGATTCGCGTAGGCATCAGTGTAATCGGGCTTGATTTTGATGGCGCGCTTAATGCTCGCGATAGATTCGGCGAGTCTGTTGGTGCGGCTAAAAAGCATGCCGAGGTTGTTGTGGGCTTGAGCAAGCTCCGGGTTGATTTCCAGTGCCCGAAAAAAACTTGCCTCGGCCAACTCGAGTTTGTCGAGTTGCTCCAATACGCTACCGTAGTTGGAGTGCGCGATGGCGGAATCGGGGGCGATGTCCAGCGCCTGACGATAGCTTTGTGCCGCGGCATCAATTTGCCCGAGTGCCTGCAACACGCTGCCAATATTCACATGCGCTTCCGCGAACTTGGGTCGAAGGGACAATGCTTTTTGAAAACAAACCAAGGCGGCGTCCATGTTCTGCCGTCTCCGCATGACGAGGCCCAGGTTGTTATGTGCTTCCGCCGAGCCAGATTCGATCTCAAGGGTGCGACGGATGCACTTTTCCGCGGAATCAAGGTGTCCGAGCTCCAGCAAGGCGACACCCTGGTTCAGGTTGGCCTCGGCGTTGTCGGGCTCAATTTCCAATGCGCGGCGGTAGCTGGTGATGGCCTCCCTCAGCTGGCCTTGGTCTCCTTGTGTATTACCGAGCCGAACCAGTGCCGCTGCGTCGTCGGGTCCGGCTTCCACCGACCGGCGGTAGCTGTCAAGCGCTTCCTCAATCTGCCCAAGGGCTTTCAGGGCATCACCGAGGTTCATCTGCGTTGCCGCGTTCGTGGGATCCGCCTCGGACGCACGCCGGAAGTAGGGAGCGGCCATATCGGCCTTCCCTTCGCGAAGCAAGATGCTGCCGAGGTTGTTGCAAGCAGCTATGTGATCCGGCTTGATGGCCAGGGCCTGGCGATAGAGCGCTTTTGCATGATCGAGCCGCTCGAGATTCTGCTCGGCGAGGCCTTGATGGAAATAGGCCTCGACTTGATCGGACTCAAGCCCAAGCGCCAACTCAAGCGCGGCGTGGGCATCCGCAAAATCAGGCTTGATCGCCAGGGCCTGCCGGTAGGCCGCGACGGCGGCTTCTGGTGCTCCAAGGCGTAGATGGGCGTTGCCGATGTTGAAATGCGCAGCGGCCGAATCCGGTTTGTGCTTGATGGCCTCCAGATAGGCGTCCAATGCATTCTGAGCGTCGCCGCGGTCCAGCAGAATGTTGCCGCGGTTGAAATGGGCCCGCGCGAGCGTCGGCGCCAGCCTGACAGCCGATTCGTAGCAGCTTAAAGCCTCGTTAATTTGGCCCTGTTGCTCGAGCAACAGGCCCTTGTCCAGCCACTGCCCGGCTTCCAGGCCGGAACCTGAAGCCGCGTCGCTGGTAGATTTTGGGGGGATGCTTATGCGTGACGCGAATCGATCAAAAAGGCCCATGGTTCGCTGACTTTGTAGGCTGCTGGCGCTGGCCGGGATTGCGTGAATCAAGCGCCGGCTAAAGCGTCAGCGCTTGGTCTTTGGTGCGAAACGTTGCTGATTCTATAATCAGCGCACGAGCAACACTATCAGGGATCGATATGGCATTGGCTTGGTTTGACGCCGGCGAGGCAAAAAAATTCGGCGCGTCTCTTGCGCGGTTTTTCCTGGAAAAAATTCCCAAGGTAGCGGAAAAGAAGGACAAGGAATTTGCCAAAAAAGTCGATTACACCTTGGAGAAAATGGCGGTGCAGATTGTTCAATTCAAGGCACAGCATAAATTGAACACCTACAAGAAAGCCCAGCTTGGGAACGTTTTCAAATGGACGCTTCTCGATGCCGGTATTCCAGCAGACTACGCGGACGAGATGACGCGTTGGGTGATTCAGCGGGTTAGATAAACGGTCGGAGCCCGCCAATTCTGACGTGACAAAAGTGTCACGTCAAAAATTCAAGGTGACAAAAACTGCGCCAGAAACCCTGTTTTCCCAGCGATCTCCATGGCAGGAACATGGTGTTCAAGAGGGGGCAGGTACTGGCATGAAAACTGCTGAGTTCTAAGGCCTTTTTGGTTTTTATTGCTTTTCATCTAAGGAGTTTTTTATGAAACGTTCCCTCCAGCAGGGTTTTACCCTGATCGAATTGATGATCGTTGTCGCGATCATCGGTATTCTGGCCGCCGTGGCTTTGCCTGCTTACCAGGACTACATGGTTCGCGCCAAAATGTCTGAAGTGATCCTGGCCGGTTCCTCTGGCCGTACGGCCGTCGCGGAAACCTACGCACAGAAGAACACCATGACGCTGTCGGCACTGTCCATGGGTGTGCAAAATCAAACTTCGAAGTATGTGGCTTCCGTGACCTATAGCGGCACATCTTCCACCCAGGGTGACATCATCGTGATTACCCAATCCGCCGCTGGCCTGCCTACCGGTGCTTCCGGCAAGACGGTGGTATTGCGTGGCCAAGTTAATGACACGACTACCGGCCAGGTGAAGTGGAGCTGCGGCGGCGGCACCAGCCCCGTCGAAGCCAAGTACCTGCCAAGCTCTTGCAAAGATTTCTGATCGATTGAAGTATCAAAAAAGCCCCTTGGCCTTTCGCCAAGGGGCTTTTTTCTTTGCCTCTACGCTCTCCATTTCCATGCGAACTTCGCACATTATTGCGCTGGCTGCACTCGTCGTCGGTTCAGTTCTTGTGGCCGTTTATGGGCCAGGTTTGCAGGGAGGCTTCTTTTTCGATGACGGACCCAGCATCCTCTTTGCGCAAGGCGTGCGCCTGGAAAACCTTTCGTTGGAGTCGATTCATCAAGCGCTCCTGAGCGGCGGCGCGGGCCCTTCCGGGCGTCCGGTAGCCCAACTGAGTTTTGCGCTCAATTATTATTTCAGCGGTTTCAATCCGTTTGTGTTCAAGGCGACCAATCTTGCGATCCACCTGGCTTGTGGTTTCCTGGTGTTTTGCCTGGCGCACCGCATCCTGACCACCGCCACGTCCGCGGCGAAACAAAGCAACACGCTGATCGCATCCGGCGCTGTGACTGCCTTGTGGCTGCTGCAGCCTATCCAGCTTCTTCCTGTTCTGCTCGTGGTGCAGCGCATGACGAGCTTGTCCGCTTTTTTTCTTCTCGCCGCCCTGCTGCTTCATATAGGCGGACGGGAACGAGGTGGCCAGACTGGTGCCGCCTGGATCCTGCTGGCGTGGGCGATTTTCTGGCCGCTGTCCTTTCTCAGCAAAGAAACAGGCGTGCTTTTGCCTCTGTTTGTACTTGCCTGGGAGGTGATTCTGCGCAGAGCCTCATCCGGCAAGCTGGACCGTTTTAGTCGTGGCTTTATTACTGTGACAGGTTTTTTGCTGGCGGGAGGGGCAGTGTATGTACTCCTGGGGCGTGCGCAATGGCTGTGGGCCGGCTACGATCTTCGCCCGTTCTCGCTTATTGAGCGGCTGCTGTCAGAGGGGCGGATACTGTGGTTCTATCTCGGCCTGATGGTTGCACCGCGGATAGGGCCGTTTGGCCTGTACCACGACGATATCGCCGTTTCCACGGGCCTGTTCTCACCATGGACGACTTTGCCGGCGCTGCTCGGGCTGGCCGGCCTGGCTTGGCTGGCTTGGCGGGTCCGCAAAAGCGCGCCACTCGCAGCCTTCGGGATTACATGGTTCTTGATTGGGCACAGCCTGGAATCCACCGTGCTGCCGCTGGAACTTGCCCATGAGCATCGCAACTACCTTCCTCTGCTGGGCGTCTTGCTGGTCGCCGCATGGGCACTGGTTCGCGCGCTGGAGGGCCCGCGGCAGCACAGAACGGCGGGCCTCTTGCTTGCGGGCTTAGCTCTGGTCTATTCTTCCTTTGTCACGGGGCTTCGCGCGAACCAGTTCGGCGATGAGCTGCGGCGTACCCAGATCGAAGCCCTGCACCACCCGGCCTCGGCCCGCTCCCGGCATGAAGCGGGGCTCGTGCTGTCCGACTTGCCGGACGCCACTTTGCCGGACTCACGAACCTACGTTCTCGCCCGTGGGCACTATACGGCAGCCACCGAAGTCGATCCGAATTTCAAGATGAGCTTGCTTGGCTTGATCCAGCTGGACTGCAAGGCCAAAAATGCGGTGGAACGGACCGAGATTGACGAGCTGTCCCGCCGCTTGCGTAAAACACGCTTTGCACCGGGCGACAGCGGCGCGCTCTACAGCCTCAAGGCAATGGCCATTGCGGGTACGGCATGCCTGGGCAGGGCCGAAGTTGACGGCTTGTTCGCGGCCGCTCTTGCCAATCCCGATGTCTCGCCTGCGGTACAGTCCATCCTGCATTCCTGGCATGCAGACTATTTGTGGTTGCGCGAGCGCGATGGTCCGGCAGCCCGCATGGCCCTTGGAAGATCATTGGCGCTGAACCCTGGCAATCCGAGCAACCGCCTCAAATGGGCACAGCTGCTGCTCATTTCAGGGGAGCGAGAGCAGGCGCGGCGCTTGCTGCTCGAGTTGCAAGGCGAGAGCTTTTCGGCAGAAGAACGGCAAACAATCAACGAACTGCTGGCAGCAAAATAAGGTGACACGACAGTTACGCGAACCGCCCAGGCTTTCAATGACCCACACAATCAAAATCTCTGTTGTCATCCCCGCCAGAAATGAAGCGGCAAATTTGCGCGCTATCTTGCCCCAGCTTGTTGCGCTCCTGCCGGATGCCGAAATACTTGTTGTCGACGACGGGTCGACTGACGGCACGGCTGCCGTATGCCTCGAGTCCCGTGTCACGCACCTGAGGCATCCCTACCCCAAAGGCAATGGCGCGGCGATCAAAACCGGTGCTCGCGCGGCGCGGGGCGAGGTGATTGTGTTCATGGACGGCGACGGCCAGCACAAGCCCGAAGACATTCCGAGCCTGCTCGAGGAGTTCAACAAGGGCTACGACATGGTGGTGGGCGCGCGGCAGGCGGGCTCGCAGGCCGGCCTGCACCGTGCGGCCGCCAACGACATTTTTAGCCGGTTCGCCAGCTGGATGGTGATGCAGCCGATTGCCGACCTGACTTCGGGATTCAGGGTGGTTCGAGCAGCCCGGTTTCGCCAGTTCCTGTATCTGTTGCCGAATGGGTTTTCGTATCCCACAACCATCACCATGAGTTTTTTCCGCGCCGGTTACGGTGTGGCCTATGTCCCCATCCACTCACCCCGCAGGGCGAATGGCGCCAGCCATATTCATCCCTTGCGCGACGGCTTGCGGTTCCTGTTGATCATCATCAAGATAGGAACGCTTTTTTCGCCGCAGAAACTTTTCCTTCCGATCAGCGGAGGTTTCTTCCTGACGGGGCTTGCTTACTATCTGTATACCTACCTGACTGCCGGCCGTTTCACGAATATGAGCGCGCTGTTGTTTCTCTCCGCAATTTTCACTTTTCTTATCGGCATCGTTTCCGAGCAGATTTCCGCGCTGCATTACAAGGATATTGATAGCAGCGACCAAGAAGGAAAATAGTGAAGCCTCGAGGCAATGAAATTTTGAGGAATTTCCTCGGAACTCCTCCCCTATGATTGCTCACCTCCTTCGTCTCGCTCCTTCACGCGGCTTGACTGCGATTGCGCTGGCTCTGGCCGTTGTCGCGATGGTATTGGGGCTCATGCAGTATGCGGCAGGTGGCCGGGTTGCGTACACGATGGATTCGTTGACTTACCCGGACGTGGCGGTGAACTTCGTGGCCGGCCGTCCGATGCAGTCAAGCAATGTCGCGACGCCGGTACCCGAGTCCGTGCCTTTGCTTAACTGGCCACCCGCTTATCCGGCGCTGTGGGCATTGATCATGAGCGTGGGGCATGCTGATATTGACGACGTGCCTTCCTTGTTGAATCCGGTGTTACTGATTCTGACCACGCTGACGATATTCTGGGTAGGCATGATGGTCACTGGGCGGTCTTCCATTGCCGCGGTCATTGCGTTGGTGAATGCCTTCACGCCTGGCAACATGGTCGTTTACGGCCATGCATGGAGCGAGACACTGTTTATTCCCCTGCTGCTGATGGCTTATGCGGCATTCTGGAAATACCGGACATCCAGACAGGAACTTATCTGGCTGGCCGTTGCAGCTGTTTGTGTGGGAATTGCCAATTGGGTCCGGTACGCAGGCGTGGCGTTCTTGCCGATACTTGGTGTCTCGGTGTTGCTGGCATCGGGCGCGGCGTTCTGGCGGCGGGTTTTGCATGCCGCAGGTGCGATGCTGCTGGGCGTCATATTGATTTTGCCCTTGTGGCTTCGCAATTGGCAGCTGGCCGGCAACATCTCCGGATCGACCCGTGGTGGCGTGTCGAGGATGGAGCGGGGCTTTGAGGATGCGGCTGCCATCATCGATCTGGCTGAACATTCATTCTTTGCCTTCAGCATGGTGCTCAGGGCAAATCTTGAAATTCCAATTCTTGTCGCGGTTGCCATCCTGGGCGTGAAAGCTTTTCGGCGCCGTGGTTTTCAGTGGCTTCGCCCGCCGAAAATATGGCTGCCAATCGTCTGGGCCACGGGCTACCTGCTATTTCTGCTGTACGCAAGAAAAGCTCAAGCAGACGTGGACCTGGATCTGCGCATGTTGGCCGTGGCTGGGCCCTTTCTTCTTTTCGCCCTGATTCCGGCAGTCGATGCTGCGTTTGCCGATCGCTTCTGGGATCTGAAAAAAATAGTGATAGTTATGTTGCTTGGTTGGTTAATTAATACCGGTCTGCAGCAGGCTAACAGAACTCACGAGAACTATTCGTCGGATGGTGTGCCTCGTTGGCGCGCTACCTTCGGCCTTGGATACCGGGACATGAGGAACACCTCTGTTTCGAGTCGAGCGCTGACCGACAACCTCGCGAACATCGATCCGTCCACGTTGATACTGACGGACTACCGGGCGGTTCATCTCCGCTATCTCACGGGAGGGAAAATCTATTCACCCCACGCCAGTAATTGTTCGGGCTGGAGGGGCGCACCGGCCGAAAGCGTGCTGTTCATTGGTGCCACTGAACTACCCGCCTGGGCAGTCGACTGCCTAAAAGCACCCTCCCATTGGCGCTTGCAGCGTCCCACCGGGCGGGCCGCGCCGTCGGTGTATGCCGATTAGGACCTGAAAAATGGGGACAAAAAAACGGGTGCTGGTTCTGACCTCCACTTTTCCGCGCTGGCAAGGTGACAGCGAGCCTCCGTTTGTTTTCGAGTTGGCCCGCAGGCTTGGGGATAAGTTCGAAATTCTTGTCCTGGCTCCCCATGCCGATGGCGCAGAACGGTTCGAGATGATGGCTGGTATTGAGGTCGTCCGCTTTTCCTACGCCTTTCCGCGCTGGGAAAAGCTCGCCTATCAGGGGGGAATTCTCGCAAACCTGAAGCAAAACCGTTGGCGCTTCTGCCTGTTGCCCCTCTTTTTTGCAGCGCAAGTTGCTGCGCTGTGCCGGCTCCTGAGCCGGCAACAGATTGATTTCATTCACGCCCATTGGCTGGTTCCGCAAGGGCTAAGCGTGGTCATTGCCGGTCTGCTGGTGAGAAAAATGCCGCCTCTGCTCTGCACTTCGCATGGGGGTGACCTGCTGGGTTTGAATGGCTGGCTGCTGACACGGATAAAAAAATGGATCATCCGCCGTTCTTCACGGATCACGGTGGTTAGCAGCGCCATGGTAGCGTGCGCACGCTCGCTGGGAGCAAGACCTGATCAACTGAACACGATCTCCATGGGAGTCGATGCGCAAACCTTGTTTACTCCCAATTCCTCCACGGAACGCGCCGACAAGGAGCTGTTGTTTGTCGGGCGATTGGTTGAAAAGAAGGGCATCCCATTTCTACTGGCCGCCATGCCCGAAATTATTCGTCGGCAGCCCGGAACGCGACTGAGTATTGTCGGCGATGGGCCCATTGGAGATGCACTCAAGCAGCAGGTTGATCGCCTTGGTATCGGGTATGCCGTCACGTTCAGGGCAGCCCTTCCGAATTCAGATCTTCCCGAGCTTTATAGGCGAGCAACAGTTTTTGTGGCCCCATCCATCGTCACAGCCCAAGGTGACCAGGAAGGGCTGGGCTTGGTGCTTGTCGAGGCATTGGCGTGTGAATGCCCCGTAGTGGCTTCTGATTTGCCGGCGATACGCGATGTCATCATCGACGGCGATACCGGTTTGCTGGTGCCGCAGAAAAACCCCGCCGCCATCGCCGACGCTGTAGTCAAGCTATTGATGGAGCCTCGTCTACGGCGGCAGCAGGCGCGCAGCGGCAGGGCGCACGTCATGCAGCATTTCGATTGGGATGGTGTTGCCGCCCGCTATGGCCGCTTGTTTGACGAGTTAGACGAGACCGGACGACAATGATTTCGATACATCCATGAAAAGCCTTCACCGCCAAGTATTTTGTTCTACACGCCATGCATTATGAAGACAACCCTGCAAACAGCTATCGGCAAATTTAGACAGGACCCCTTTGGTTTCCTTCGCCGGGCCTTCTACAAAACACTTGTGGCTCCGATGAAATACCGCACCAAGGACGGTTATGACGCCGCACGGTACTGGAGTGACAGGTTCACGCGGTACGGCACTTCCTTGAAAGGCGTGGGAGACGAGGGATTGTCAGAGCAGAATAACCAGGTGATGTATGAAAAGGCCTCTGCGGATTTTCTTGACCTGTGCCGAATGGAGGGAATCGATATTGCAAGTGCTCGTGTGCTGGAGATCGGTTGCGGAAACGGTTTCTACACCGGGCTGCTCAAGGAGCAGGGCGCCACTCGTTATTTGGGTCTTGATATTACCGACGCATTATTTCCCGTACTGACGGCGCGCTTCCCCGGGTTTCAGTTCATTCGCCGAGACATCACGGCCGACGTCCTGGATGGTGAGTTCGACCTGATTTTGATGATAGACGTGATTGAACACATCGTGAGCGAGGAAAAGCTTGATTTCGCCATGAGCAACGTGCAGCGTTGCCTTGCCGCTAACGGCAAGTTCATGGTGGCCCCGGTTGCCGCTCAGGGTCGGCACTCCCTCTTTTATGTGAGATTCTGGACGATTGAAGATATCAAGAGACGGCTTTCGGCGTGCCTGTTCGGTGAGCCAAAATCGTTTCGAGATGACAACCTTTTGATAGCAAGAAAACCGCCCAGACAACTTCCGAGTGCAGGCTAGGGCAATGGCCACTGAAAAAATGGATTGAGGCCGAAAATGGATACGCCCATCTGTTCGATCTGCATCGCCAACTACAACGGCATGGAAATGATTGATGGCTGCCTGCGTTCAGTGATGGAGCAGAAAGGCCGGTTCGTGGTCGAAATTCTGATTCATGACGATGCATCCACCGACGGCTCAGTAGCCTATATCAGAGACCACTACCCGGAGGCGAGGCTGATTGTCAGCGAGAGAAACGTTGGCTTTTGCGTCGCCAACAATCGCATGGCAGCCGAGGCCAGCGGCGAGTACCTGCTATTGCTCAACAACGACGCCGTGCTTTATCCGGATGCCTTGCTGACCTTGCTCGCGGAGGCGACTCGCCTTGATCGACCCGCAATTCTCAGTCTGGCCCAGTATGAACTTGACAGCGGAGAACTGCTGGACATCGGTAGTTTCCTGGACCCTTTTCTCAATCCGATTCCAAACCGAAACCCGGATCGAAGTGAGGTTGGGATGGTGATGGGCGCCTGCCTGTGGATTCCGAGGGCCCTATGGCAGGAACTCGGCGGATTTCCGGAGTGGTTCGGCAGTATTGGTGAAGACCTATATCTTTGTTGCCGGGCGCGACTGGCGGGCTATCCTGTCCGCGCGCTCGGACAGTCGGGCTATGGACACCGAGTCGGAGCGAGTTTTGGTGGGGGCAAGGCCATGGCGGGACGCTTGGTCACAAACTACCGACGACGGGCGTTATCAGAACGGAACAAGACGTTCGTGATGATTCTTTGCTACCCTTTTTGGCTGTTAGTTGTCGTATTGCCTTTGCACCTAAGCAGTCTTTGCATTGAAGGCGTTGTGCTGACCGCGCTGAAACGCAGTCCCAGACCGTGGCGGGAAATATATGCCCCGATACCAGCTGCGTTGTGGCGAGTGCGAAAAAAGCTGCTGACTTTAAGGTATGAAATTCAGGAAAAGAGGAACAGTAGCACTGCGTCTTTTCTCCGTCCATTCCACTGGCTGCCCTGGAAGTTAAAAATGCTGTTCAAACATGGATTGCCTGCTATCAGATAAGAGCAATAGCCTTTGACTTTTAAATCGCCGTTCAAAGCTTC
This sequence comes from Polaromonas sp. P1_H6, assembly GCF_056405195.1. Taxonomy (NCBI): domain Bacteria; kingdom Pseudomonadati; phylum Pseudomonadota; class Betaproteobacteria; order Burkholderiales; family Comamonadaceae; genus Polaromonas; species Polaromonas sp. P1_H6. Next base: position 82,375 of record NZ_JBFUCN010000029.1, on the reverse strand, counting down.
CCGGCAAGAGTGAGAAAATTTCTCAGATCACACTCTCTTGAATTCGGCTCAGATTTTTTCCGCGCTGATTTTATTAAGTCTGTCCCGCATACGCATACCTGCCGCATGCGCACTGTGCGTCGCGCGAATGCTTTCCGCCGCGCGTCCCCCAATAGATTGGCATAGTTGCCGATCCTGATGGAGACGGTGCATCCATTGGGCTGCATGTTGAATATCCGGTTCGGCCCAAAATTGACCCTTCCAAAAAGGGTACTCACCTTTCCGGACTGGCACAAAGTGGTAATCAACCAAACAACTATTAAAGTAGTTCGTGAAATCCATGTTGCCAGAGTATCCCGTCGCTATCGTCGGCTTGCCGTAATACATTGCCTCCGCAATTCCGCGGCCAAAACCCTCGGATCGATGTAGTGAAACAAAGACATCACAGCCACAAATCAGTCCCTTGATTTCACGGTCGCTAAGTACCTTGTCAATAAAAATGATGCGCGTATCCTGGTTGCGTACGCTGTCTATGAAGGTTCGGTATTCATGGGGGCATTTGTCCATGCCGTTCATTTTCACAACCAAGGCTACAGAACGATCGGCGCTGTTTTTGAAGGCGAGGTTGAAAGCATCAATGACCGCCCTCGGGTTCTTTCGTGCTACATGCGATGTAAAGTCGAAAAAAAATAGAAAAGTAAACGCATCCTTCGGAACCCCCAGTGCTTGTGCAACCGCAGGGTCGGCAGCTCCCGGCTCTACCACCTGTGGCATCCAGATGACGGGTACCGGGGATTTTCTTGCAATTGCCTCCTGTACGAAGCGGGATTGAGCCCAGATTTCTTGTACATAGCGGAAATTACCGACCCACCTATCGGGAAACTCTGAGAGTTCCCACATCCAACATGCTATGTTGTAGGACTTGTCGAATACCTCAGAACCGAGATAGCTGAGCGCCATGTCCATCTCATTGGCATTGAGGCAAAACAGATTCGTGCCGTGTTTTTTATTTAGGGCGGCAGCTTGCTCGTGATATGAAAAATCTTGTAGCAAGGCATTGGTCTTTGAGTGAGGCCCGAACGCATTGCATATCTTGAATGGAATATCCGACGAGCCAAGAGCCAGCGAAATAGCGCGAAGATTCTCGCCAACGCCCAGAATAGCATGGGGATGCCCGATCAGCAGCACGCCCGGGGCTGTGATTTCCTCAGGTGCGGTGTCCGCTCGCTTTTCTCCAGTCTTTCCGGGATGCGTATTTTCGTCGGTTGCAGATCTGGGGCCCCGTGCCGTCAAACGGAGCAGCCTTTTTTGAATTCCAGCCCAGCCCTCCGCGCGCTGTATTGCCGCTAACCTGAGGGCAAGAGCGCGTAAACCACCAAATCGCTGCCATTCGGAGGACAGTCGTATTGACAGTGATCGCAGCCATAACGTGAAGGTCTTCATCGGCCTCATCGGTTATGTCTTTGCATGACCGTACGCGTGGCTTCTAAATAGGCACGTCCATTTTTTCTATCCGGCTCAAGGTGATTTCCCTCGGCCCATTCATTCCATGCATTGATGAATAAGAGGCGTTCATCGCCTACATGCATGCGTGCAGTCCACTCGGCGGCGGTTTCAAGCCACTGAGCATATGCTTGCGGGCTGCTTCCCAGAAAAATGTGTCCAGAGTCCTGTCGTCTGGCGGTGTTGTCCCAGGAAGGCATCACCCCTCTGAAGAACATGTATGGAGGGCATTTCGCATGCATGAACTTCTTCATTGTGGCAATGTAGTCGTAACATAGTCCACGGAACTTCACGTTCAGAAGTTGACGGGGAGGCGAGTTAATCACTCCCCTGCCCGACGGTGGAAACTCAATTGCAGCATCGAAACCTATCATTCCTGGGTCCGCGTTAAGGGCCGGGTTTGCGCTGTTATGGACGCATGCCAAATAGATTTCACCGATCCCGGCTACCCGGCATTGATCTCGCCATGCGAGCACGGTCCGGGCGGCGTCGGGAAGTAAGGCGACTTTGTACACCAGGATTAAGGGTTTTCCATCGATCCGGATATAACGACTGTCCCTCAGCGCCGGGAATAAACTCTGAATAAAGGCAATGTCATCTTCCAGGCTGTGATTTTGGGCGATCAAAACATGACTGTCTTGTCCATCCCAAGTGCGCGTCCAGTTTTCGTTGGCCCAGCAAAGACAGAACGGAAAATCCGGTTGACCTGTAGCCAGAATTTCGTCCAATGGACGACTTAATAAACGTTTTCCATTGAACCAATAGTAGTAATAACAGAATCCGGAGACGCCATATTCCCCGGCCAGGCTGGCCTGCTGCTCTCTTACCTCCGGGATGCGTAAATCATAGAACCCAAGTTCACTGGGTATATGAGGCTGGTAGTGGCCGGCGAAATTGGGTTGTGCCTTTGTCACATTCGTCCACTCAGTGAAGCCTTTGCCCCACCATTCGTCATTTTCCGGTGTGGGATGGTATTGGGGTAGGTAGAAGGCGATCGAGCGAATACGTCGGCTCAAGGTAATTTCGTGATCCCACTTGTTCAGAAATGTCTTGGCGTTTCGTGCGACAAGGGTTTTCTTGAGATCTGAATTACTGTTCACCGAGGCACTCAAATGATGCACCACCTCCGATTGCGGCTCGTAATAAACACGGTATCCCGCCCGCCTGGCCGAATAGGCCAAGTCTGCATCTTCAAAATATGCCGGAGCATATCGGGTATCCAGTCCACCCACCGCGGTCAGCAGGTCCCGCCTGGCCATCAAGCTGGCACCAGAGCAGTACTCAACCTCGCGTGCAAACTGGTAGCTGGGGTCGGAGGTGGCACATCCCAGGCCAATTAACTCCCCAATCAATTCGCCCTGGTCGTTATCAACTGGTTTGATGAGTCTGGCACCAGCCTCCTGCAGTCGGCCATCGGGGAAAAGCAACATGGAGCCGACAACGCCGATATTGGGCATCGCATCCAGCCTTGCCACCAGAGGGTCAAGCCACTCCTTCTGAACCTGGGTATCGTTGTTTAGAAAATAAACATACTCCCCGCGGGCGAGCCGAAGCGCGGAGTTGCAGGAATGCAGATAGCCGAGATTTGACGGATTTCGCAAATACTGCAATCCAGCAATGGAGGAAAGCACGGCCGGTGTTTCATCCGTGGACGCATCATCGACCAGCAACAACTCAAACGATGTCCCCTGAGGGTGGCGGTTGATTGCCGCCAGGCATTCGATCGTCAGTATGAATTGGTTGAAGACCGGGACGACGATGGAGACGCGAGGGTTGGCGTGGTTTTGAAAAACCAGTGCCGACGCCAGGCTTGCTGCCTCCGCAGCACTAAATCTCTGGACGTCCACGCTCCTGGCACGCTCGGTGCTGCGTCCGGCCTGCGAGGGAAAACCAAGCAGCCGATTGAGCTTCACAAGAAACCCGCCAAGCCCCTCTTGTCTGATAACCGATAGTGCAGTTTGAAGCAAGGGAACCCATCCACCCGAAACGGCAGCGTGAGATGGAGCCTTAAGAATCAACCGCAAAAGTTTTTTAAGCATGAAATTCTCTTGTGGTCGCTTTTGTCTATTTGGCGTCACCTACCATCCTGACATTCATGAGGCGGTGAAAGGGTTAGTTGGCTTCTAGAGTAAGAGTGGATACCTATCTGCGGTCAATTGGGAGGTTGTTTATAGCGAGATTTTTTCCCTCGATCTTTGACAATCCATCGACTTAGGTTCCATGCCGCTCGAAACGGGCCGGTGAAACGCCAAGAACGAGTGGCCTTTACGCGTGCAAGTTCCTGGCGCTCCCGTATGAGCTCCTGGCGCAGTAGTGTGGGTGCCTGTGACAAACGGCGGAAAAGCTGCATTTCTTGGTCCAGCATCTGGATCAAGCTGTGAGCATTTTTTTGTGCCCCATTGCAGTATTCATGAAATTTAACCTCCATCGCCGATGCCGCGATGTAGTCGGCATCAGTAAAAATCACTCCGGCACGGGAGGCGATAGCTTCAATGAAGAGTCGATAACTCATGCCGGATAAAACGGAGTTTTCGAGGCAACTCTGGATGGCAATCATTGTTCCGCGGACTAGCACCCATGCGAGTGGCACGGGCTCAATGCAGATCCATTCCCTATCAATGAAGTGCAACTCCCCATTCTCTTCAATGATCAAATTGGCGGGTATGCAGTCCACGAAGTGAGCGGGCAAGCGAGCATCCTTCGCTGTATCCTCGATTTGATGACGCCGGAGAAAAGCAATCCAGGGCAGGAAGGGCGCAATCAAATCGTCCAGATTGGCTGGTTCTCGGGCAAAGACGCGCCTTATGTCACCTTCGAGAAGGTGACCCTGTAGATAGGTACTGTCGACGCGACTTTGGAAAAAATAACCGGCAGGGGCTGCAGCTTTGGGATGAATGGGGCGTTTTGTTACTACGAGGCGCTCTTCGTCGTTCGGCGCAATGGTGGTTTCCGTCAAAAAGGCGGGATGTCGCTGAGAGCGACCATATGCCTTTGCCAGCCAATTCACAGGTGACGGAGCGGATTTCCGGGCGCAGATCAGAAATGAATTAGCGAGCTCTCCCGTAAGACCGTTGGCGGCAATACTCTGCCAAGCCAACCCCTCATCGAAGGCGCGTTGATGCGTTTCCTGGTAACCCCATCCGGAATGGGGGAGAAGAAGATCGGCAAGACGTAGTCGCGCATCCACATTGCCCGCATCGCTCAGGATCAAACCCGGGAGCTTGTAGTCGGGAAATGGGTAGAAAAATTCCTGGGCCGGCAAACCAGATTGCCTCAACTTTTTAGCCAGCGCATGACGACCAAATGTCACTGGGTCGCCCTTTCCGTAAAGGCCGTTGATGCCGAAATAAGGCGTACCTAGGTGGTCCTCGCTGCAGCCGTTGAAGTATTTGAGGCCAAGCTGATTCTCGATCGCCAGAATGAGAGCACCATCTTCCTTCAGGAAGGACTGAGCATGCTTCAGGCAGGCCTCGACCGGATCGTCCGAGTTGATGAATTTTGTGGCGTATTCAAGCACGCCAATGAGCGTGACATAGTCGAATTTGTCGGCCGACTCGAAATCTGTGATGTTGTCACGGTAAATTGATACATCAGGTAAATCCCGGCACCGTTCTGCCGCGATAGCCGCTCGGCGTTGGCTGCCTTCCACGGCAAGGACTGTTGCGCCCGTCTCCCCCAGATAACGGGTCATGCTGCCGCAACCACAACCAAGCTCAAGCACCCGTTGTCCCAGACCGATGGCAAAAGGGCGCAAAAGATTGTGGCGTACGGGGGAAAAATGGTACTCGGAGGGCCAGTCCTTGATTGCGGATGCAATTTCAGAGGAGATTACGCTCACGTCCCTCGCAAGTTTGACGACGGAAAAAAGGTAATTTTCAATCTCATCACCGTCTGAGTAAGGAATCGCGACCGATGCCTGATCTGACCAGATTCCTTGTGTTGGATCGAACCGATATTGCTTTGTCATATCACTTGGATGTTTGGTTTCTAGGTAGATTTGTCATTGCGCCGCCTTTTTTTCTTTGAAGATTCGGTAGGCTGGGTTGGGCGAATCGGGAAGAGGCTCAAAGGTGTCCAAAATATACCGATGAATTAGCGGGTGCGTATTCCGGAAGCGCAATTCATCACGACCATCTAGCGGCAGATCAAAAACAAGCACAAATCCAGGCATTGCTGACTTTATTCGCTCGATCTCTGCGCGCTCAAATTCTTGAGATCGAGGAAAAAGCGCATAAATTTCCCACACCGGAGACTTGCGCTCGAGCAGAGAATACGCGCCCGGCCAGACGGGAGTGGCAATGAAGTTTCCTCCATTCTTGGCATATCGGTCGGCTAGACTGCGCAACAACGCAACATCGCTTGCCGTGCCGGAGTCCATCAGCAGATCGCTACCCGAAATTTCCATACTCACACATCGCTTGCCAGCGTGACATTGCCATCCAGGGTGAAATATGTGCATCACCCAAAAGCTTGCGGCACAGAGCACGAGTGCGGCCGGCCACTTGACGATTGCAGTTTGCCCGGCCAGGATTGCAAGGCAACCGATCAACAGGGGAAAAATGCCTAGGGCCAGGTGTCCAACGTCAGCTCGGGAATACGCATAGTGCGCATAGGGGAGCGCTAACATCGACGCCGCAACCAACACGGCAGGTACGGGTCTGTTCTGAAGTTTTTGTCGGACCACCCACAGAATGGATAGCAGGCCGAAAACAATTGTTCCGAGGAAAAACAGGCCGATCAACACCCCACGGGTTGCATCACCAACAGTTGCCGATGCAAGGTCCACTCGCCATGGCCACGGTATCGGAAGGGGAAGGTTAGTGGCATTAACTTCAAATAAAAAGAGAATGCTTTTCCAAAAAGCGAGGGCGAAGCCAGGCACCAGCAATGTCATCAAAAGTACGGGTGTAAAACCAGCCACGACGCCTGCCAGCCAATACGCAAAGTCCTTGAGTATTTCTGGATAATCGGTGCGCTTGATGCTCACCCAGGCAAGAATCCCAATGCTGCCCACAACCCCGTACATTCCGTGATTGCGGCCAAAAACGGCGGCAAGGCCAATGCAGATGCCGGTGAAAAAATAGCGTTTGCGGCTTGGATTCTGGACAAGAAAAGCCAATGCGCCAATCAATGAGATTGACAGCGAAATATCGAAAAGTTTGTGGCGAGGAAACATCCATACCACCAACACGGCAGCTGATAGCAGCAAGTAGAGGCCTGCCTGCTTGCCTGCTGCTTTGGCGGTTCGAGATATCAAAAACAAGCCGACAAATAATCCTATCGCCTGGAAGATGGCCGTCGCACCCCGCAAGGCCATAATGCCATTGTCACCCCAGGTCCGCATGAGTGCCGCAGACCAGTAATACCGGCCTGGATCGTAAGCTGAGAAATCACGGATAGGCACTTCACCCTGCATGACTCTTTGCACTCCGTACCAGAGATAACCTTCATCCCACAAGCTGAACCCCGCCCTGCCTTGCCAAAAGAAAAGGGAAAGAACGACAGAGATGGCCAGAACTGATACTCGGAGGGTGCTTCTATTGCCGGCGGAAACTGGGTGCATTGAGTAGCCCGTGAAATGGTCGGGGAATATTTTCCATCTAAGTCGTACACGATCACATAGTGCTTCTGCCGAAAATCAACATCGGCCCCCTTCCTTCGCTAATTTGGTTATGCCGTCGGAGAGTCAATCCAAAATGTAAAAAGAGGGCCGCATCGCAATGCTGCCTGACGACGTAATTGGATGAGCGATTCGCAGAATGATTGAGTTATAGCGCCTGTCATGGGGGATGATGCCGCTCTCTGTTTCCCCGGCTACTCCGACGGATATCGAATAGTCACCAGCATCCAGAAACGGGCGGAGGCGGAAACAGGCCTTGATACTGTCGCCGGCCTTCTGCGCTGAGACGAAACATTCGGCGCATGACTGAAGCGAATTGATGCTGAAGAGCTCGGCCCCAGAGTCGGCTTTGATCGTCAGGCCGTAAACAGGTTTATTGACAATGGCGTGAAATTCAACCTCGAACTTCAGCTCTATTTCCAGGCCTGGCGAAAAAGCTTTTGGATTGGTGGCTCCATCTTGGACCAAGCAGACATCTTTGATCGTTGCAGCCCGGTCGCCCCAGCGGGTCTCATTGGCGTTGTACGACGAATGTGACGCGAACGGATCGTCTGAAGGACGCCTGTCTTCAGACGGCCTCTCGACCTCTAACGCATTTTTCGTATATCGAGTCAGTGTCTCGGCGGTCTTGCCATCGGCAAGCAGATTGCCGTCATTCAAAAGTAGAACGCGATCGCAGAAATGACCGACTTGTTCGAGAGCATGACTTACCAAGAGAATTGAGCCGCCATTTTTCTGAATCGACTTGATGCGTTGAAAGCACTTTGCCTGAAATTGGGCATCCCCAACGGCCAGCGCTTCATCAACGACCAGGATTTGCGGCTCCACGTGGACCGCCACCGAAAACGCCAACCTTACAAACATCCCGCTTGAATACGTTCGTACTGGCTGGTCGATGAATTCGCCAATACCTGCGAAGGCAGCGATGTCATCGAAGCGACGCGCCATCTCTGCCTTCGAGATGCCCATCACTGCCCCCTGGAAGTAAACGTTCTCCCTGCCCGTGAACTCCGGATTGAAGCCAGCGCCCAGTTCCAGCAATGCCGAAATCCGCCCATTGATCTGTACCGAACCCGAGGTCGGCTTAAGGATCCCGCAGATCAACTGGAGTAGCGTGCTCTTGCCGGATCCATTGCGGCCGATGATGCCAACAGTCTCGCCTTTTTTGATCTCGAAAGAAACATCGCTCAATGCGGTGAATTCACGATGGAAGCGCATTCGCCCGAGCGTGAATGCCTGTTTGATCCGGTCGCCGGGGTGGCCGAAGATGCGGTAAGTCTTGGTCAGATTCCTGACGGAAATGGCGACGTCAGAGTGCATCGGCAAACTCCTCCCGGCTGTGCTGGAAGAAGGCATAACCGAGCACAGCCACCACCAGGCAGAAAACCAGGGCCAAGCCCCACGTGCCCCAATCAATTGCTTGTCCGGTGACGACGGCGCGAGAGGCCTCGATGACGATTCCCAGTGGGTTGTAGTGATAGGCCGGGCGTAGAACAGCCGGTACCGCGCTCATCGGATAAAACACGGGCGACAGAAACATCAGCATTTGCACAAACACCGGCAGGATCTGGGTCATGTCCTTGATGAACACGCCCCACGCCGCCACAAACCACGAGAGGCCCAAGGCTAGCAGGAGGACGGGAAGCAACAAAATCGGGAACAGCACAACCTGGCCGTGCAGGCCGCCTGCCCAAGCCAGGGCCGCCACCAGTATGAGAAAGTTGAACGCGCCATGGACCAAGGCGGCCCCTAAGGGAACCACGGGCAGGATATGCACGGGAAAGATAATCTTCTTCACAAAACTGGGATAACCGCGTACGGATGCCGGCGCGCGGGACACAGTCTCGGCAAAGACATTAAAAGTAATCAGGCCGCTGTAAAGCAGCAGCCAGAATGGCAGGCCGCTGTCCTGCTGGGGCCAGCGCGTCTGAAAGACCTGGCCGAAGATGAAGGCGAAAATCGCCAGCATCAGCAGCGGGCTGAGGAAAATCCACAACACGCCGAACATCGCGCCCCTGTAGCGCAGCAGCACGTCCCTCTTGATGAGCTGGCCGAGCAGGTAGCGGTGGCGCCAGATATCGGCAACGATCCGCACCGGGTTCACGACGACCGTGCTCATGACGGGAAAGCGGATGCGCATGTCCGCAGTGAAAGGCCGGCAGGGCCAGTGCCTGGTGGCGGGTGCTGAGGCAGAGTTTTCATTGTTTTTACTGGACGGTGGCTTAGAGGCGCCAGACCGCGAACCCCGCCGCATTGAGCCTGCCACCATCAAACCGCGCCTTGACATCGATAAAACATCCGCCATGTTTCAGCTTGTCGGCATAGGACGCGTGCGGTTTGGACAGAAATGGTTCGTGAGCCACCGCAACCACCACCGCGTCCGCTTGCGGCAATGAATCCCAGGCAATCAACTCGACGCCATACTCCAGCCGCGCCTCGGCCGCATCGGCGACCGGGTCATGCACGAACACCTCTACGCCGTAGGCGCGCAGTTCGGTGATCAGGTCCCATACCTTGGAATTGCGCAGGTCCGGCACGTCTTCCTTGAAGGTGATCCCCAGCACATTGACCTTGGCGCCTTTGATGTGCCTGTCCGCCTGGATCAGCTGCTTGACGGTCTGCTCCGCAATGAACTTGCCCATGTTGTCGTTGATGCGACGCCCCGCGAGGATCACTTCGGGGTGGTAGCCCAGCATCTCGGCTTTGTACGTCAGGTAGTAGGGGTCGACGCCGATGCAGTGCCCGCCGACCAGGCCTGGGCGGAAAGGCAGAAAGTTCCACTTTGTCCCTGCCGCTTCCAGCACCTCCAGCGTGTCCAGGCCCAGCATGTTGAAGATGACGGCGAGTTCGTTCATCAGGGCGATATTCAGATCCCGCTGCGTGTTCTCGATGACCTTTGCGGCCTCCGCCACCTTGAGTGACGAGACTTTATGCACGCCGGCGCTAACGACTTTTTCATACAGCGCCGCAACACGCTCCAGGGTAGCGGGGCCGTCTCCGGCCACCACCTTGACCGTGTTCGCGAGCGTGTGCTGCCTGTCGCCGGGGTTGATACGTTCCGGGGAGTAACCGACGTGGAAGTCTTGCCGCCATTTGAGGCCCGATATCCGCTCGAGCACAGGAATGCAGATTTCTTCGGTGGCGCCTGGGTAGACGGTGGATTCGTAGATGACCGTTGCGCCCGGTTTGAGTTGCGCGCCGACGGTTTCACTGGCGCGTATAAGGGGCGTGAAATCGGGCTTGCGGGCGGCGTCGATCGGTGTTGGAACCGCGATGATGAAGACGTCGGCGCCTGCCAGCTTGGCGGAGTCGATGGTGAAGGTCAGCTGGGTGGCGGTACGCATGTCCGGCCCGGCGACCGTGCCGCTGGGGTCCAGGTGCTTGTTATAGCTTTCGATTTTTTGCGCAGAAAGATCGTAGCCGATGGTCGGCATCAACCGGCCGAACGCAACGGCCAACGGAAGACCGACGTATCCGAGGCCGATTACTGCGACTACTTCCATGATTCTTGTTTCCCGTTCATACATTGGGCCCCGTCCGCCGGCGGTTTCGGGGCGGAACGGGACGATGCTAACGCATGTAGGAAGAGGGGGGACGGATTGTGTTGTGCCTGGAGCTGGTTGCGCCGCTCGACCAGGTCCGGGGACGTGTGTTTGCTGCCAATGCGCCCTGGATCCTCGCCGGATCAGGTAACCTCGCAGCCATCAGCTTTTGCGGCGCTGCCACCTGACGCGGCATCCGCATGCCGAGCACCTCGACCCCCCCGCTTATGCAATCAATGGTTTTTCCCTTTTTCATAGCCCTGCCCTGGCTCAATCCGCTAGCGCTTGGGCCTTCCCCCGGCGTCGTGCCCTGGCTGGTAACGTTCACCGTAACGGCAGCCCTGGTTTTTTATGCCTCGCTGCGCCCCATGCCGGGCGAACTGCCATTGCATGCCTCTTTTGCCCAGCGTTGGGCGGGGCCGGCGGCGTGGGCCTGGTTGGCGGCTGGCTTGGTCAGCAGCCTGATAGGCTTGGTCCAATACTTCGGTGCCGCGGCCGCGCTGGGAGGCTGGGTGAGCCAAACCATGCCGGGAGAGGCATTTGCCAACCTTCGCCAGCGCAACCAGTTCGCCAGCCTCACCAATATCGCCCTGGCGGCTTTGGTCTGGCTGGGTGCACAGCGCGGTGCTTCCGGGCGGCGGCAGTGGATGGTGCTCACGGCGGCCGCTTTGCTCGCCGTCGGCAACGCCGCGTCTTCTTCCCGCACGGGCCTGTTGCAACTGCTTGTGCTCTGTGTGCTGTTTGGGGTGTGGGGGGCGTGGCGCCAGCCTCGCGTTCTGCGCCTTCTGGCCACGGCGGTGCTGGCCTATGCCTTGGCGACACTGGCGCTGCCCTGGTTGTTGGGATTCGAGCCGGCGGCGCACGGTATGCTGGCCCGGCTGCGTGGCGGCGAACTGGCATGCGCGAACCGCATCGTGTTGTGGTCCAACGTGTTACACCTGATCGCGGAGAAACCATGGCTCGGCTGGGGCTGGGGGCAGTTGGACTATGCGCACTACGCCACCCTGTATGCCGGGCCGCGGTTTTGTGACATTCTGGACAACGCCCATAACCTGCCCCTGCATCTGGCAGTTGAGTTGGGCATCCCGGTGGCGCTGCTGGTTTGCGGCCTTGGGACGTGGTGGGCGGCGCGGCAGCGGCCCTGGCGCGAAACGGATCCCGTGCGCCAGCTGGCCTGGGGCGTGCTGGCGGTGATCCTGCTGCACAGCCTGCTGGAATATCCGCTGTGGTACGGGCCATTTCAGATCGCTTTCGGCCTGTGCGTGGGCCTGTTGTGGCGCACCGGCGATAAAACGCCAGGGATTGGCGCGACCAGGGTGCCGGCGGTGAGGAGGGTGCTGGCCGCAGTCGTGGTGGGGTGTTGCGCCTATGCCGCATGGGATTACCACCGTGTCAGCCAGATCTACATGGCGCCGCAGGACCGCAGCGCGGCCTATCGCGAGGGCACCCTCGCCAAGATCGGGGACTCCTGGCTGTTTCGCAACCAAGTCCGTTTTGCCGAACTGGCGCTGACTCCCCTGACACGGGATAACGCCCGCTGGACTTTCGATACGGCGACGGCTTTGCTGCACTATTCGCCCGAGCCGGTGGTGATTGAAAAAGTGATTGAAAGCGCCGTCATGCTGGGCCTGGACGATGAGGCATTGGCGCACCTGGCGCGCTACCGGGCGGCTTTCCCGAAGGAGCACGCGCGCTGGGCCGCGGCCAAGGCCAGCTTGCCCCCGGGCATCGAACGCTTGCCCTAGGCCGGCTCAGGGGTTGGTGAAACTGCCGGACTTACCGCCGTGCTTTTCGAGCAGCTTTACGTCGGTGATAGTCATCGCGCGATCGGCCGCCTTGCACATGTCGTAAATTGTCAACAGCGCCACCTGCACCGCCGTGAGTGCCTCCATTTCCACCCCCGTCGGGCCGACGGTTTCCACGGTGGCGCGGCAGGCGATGCTGAAATCGCTCTCTTGCGGCAGGAAGTCGATGGCCACGCGGGTCAGTGCCAGCGGGTGGCACAAGGGGATCAGTTCGCTGGTTTTCTTGGCGGCCATGATGCCGGCGACGCGCGCGATACCCAACACGTCCCCCTTTTTGGCGTTACCCTGGAGAATGATGGACAGCGTCGCCGGATTCATTACGATACGGCCCTGCGCAATGGCGACACGGTGTGTAGCCGCCTTGCCCGCCACGTCAACCATATGGGCCTGGCCTTGGCCGTCAAAGTGGGTGAGTACGGGAGGGGAAGCCATGCTTTTACGAAACCTTTACAACGGGCCCTCATCATAAGACCATGTTTGCGAATCAGAGTCCTCTCAAGAGCCGCCTGTTGGCGGCGGGTGTGCATTTTGGTATCAGCGTAGCGATTGCGGCTCTTGCCGCCACCCTGGTTTTTGCGGTCTGGTACCCCTATCCTTATCGGGAAATCTCGGGCGGCCGCGAATTGTTCATGATCGTGGTGGCCGTCGACGTGGTCATGGGGCCCCTGCTGACATTGGCGGTGTTCAACGTTAAAAAGGGCTCCGCGGTACTGCGCCGCGACCTGACGGTGATCGGTTTATTCCAACTCGCCGCGCTGGCCTACGGCTTATGGGCGGTTGCTGTGGTGCGGCCTGTGCACCTGGTGTTTGAAATAGACCGGTTCAGGGTCGTTCATGCCATCGAGGTGCCCAGGGACGAGCTGGCACGGGTGCCGGCAGGGTTGGGCGCGCTACCGCTGAGCGGGCCGACGCTGCTCTCCGTGCGCGAATTCAAGGACGACAAGGAGCGCTCCGACATGACCCTGGCGGCTTTGGCGGGATTGCCGCTGGGCGCGCGTCCCGGGTTCTGGCAGCGTTACGATCAAGGCAAGTCGCAGGTTCTGGCACGTGCCCGGCCGCTGGAGGAGCTTAAAAAACGGTTTCCGGGCCAGGTGGGTGAAATTGACGCCGCACTGAAATCGGCCTCCGGCGGTAGCGGCAAGGCCGGGCCTATAGGCTATATCCCCATGGTGGGGCGGAAAGCATTCTGGACGGTCCTGCTGGACACCAACACCGCAGAGGTCATTGCTTTTGTACCCATTGATTCGTTCTGAACACGGGCGGTCGCCAAGGCAAGGCCGGATGCTGGGCCGGTTGGCGCTGGGTGTTTTCGCATGGGTGGCCTTGGCCAACTTCTCTCTAGCCCAGGCGCCCGCCAGCGCGCCCAGCGTCACGACAGGCTCCCTGCCTTCGCTGGGTGAAACGTCCGAGTTGGCCGCCGCGGCGGAGCGCCGCATCGGCGACCGCATCGCCGCCAGCATTTACCGGGACCCGGACTACATCGACGACCCGGTGCTGGTCGACTACGTGCAAAGCCTCTGGCTGCCGCTGATAGCCGCAGCACGCGCGCGCGGGGAATTGCATGTGGAGCTTGAAGAGCGCTTTGCTTGGCAGGTGTTCCTGATCCGGGACCGGAGCATCAATGCCTTCGCCCTGCCCGGCGGCTATTTCGGCGTGCACCTGGGCCTTGTTGCCGCGGTCGGCAGCGCGGACGAAATGGCCGCCGTGCTCGGCCATGAAATCAGCCATGTCACGCAGCGGCATATTTCGCGCATGCTGACGCAGCAGTCGCGCCAGACGCCGTGGATGATCGCCGCCATGGTCCTGGGCGCGCTGGCGGCCGGGAAAAACGGCGATGCCGCCAGCGCCGCCATCGTGGGCGGCCAGGCGGTCGCGGTGCAAAACCAGCTCAATTTTTCCAGGGACATGGAACGGGAGGCGGACCGTATCGGTTTCGGCGTCATGACCGACGCCGGTTTTGAAAGCCGCGGCGTGACCGCCATGTTCGAAAAGCTGCAGCAGGCCTCACGCCTGAACGATAACGGCTCCTTCCCCTATTTGCGCTCCCACCCGCTGACGACCGAACGGATCGCCGCGGCGCAGGCACGCGTGCAACTGGCCTCCATGGAGGCCGAAAAGCCTTCGCGTGAAAAACTGATCGAGGCCGCAAAGGCCCGTGTGCTGCACGCCATGATGGCCTCGCGCGCGCGCATCCTGGCGGCGCCGGGCGTGGATGCGCTGCGGTCCATGGTGACGGAGGCCCAGCGCCGCACTTCGCCACTGGTCATGCAGGCACCGGCTTCGGTGGAAAACGTGCGCGATGTCGGTGTTGTGTACGCAGGCGCTTATGCGGCGGCGCAGCTGCGCGATTTCGCCGCCTCAAGAACCTTGCTGGCAAAACTGCGGCCGTTCGTCGCGGAGGTGCCGCAGGCGGCGAGTGCGGCGGATTTGCTGGCCGTCGACATCGACTTGTTGGCTGGCGTCGTCCCGGCGACGGCCGCAAGCGTCGATATTTCAAAAGCCACGTCGCGCGCGGAAGTCCTGACCCAGGCCCGTTCGCTGCTGGCGGCGCAGCGGGCCCAGGATGTGTCCGGCCGGTTGCAGACCTGGGTGGCGGCGCATCCCAAGGATGCGACGGCCTGGCAGTTGCTTGCCGTGGCTTATGGCAACCAGAACCAGAATGTGCGGGCAATTCGCGCCGATGCGGAAAGCCGCGCGGCGCAACTGGACTATCCGGCGGCGCTGGACCGCTTCAAGGCAGCGCAGGCCCTGATGCGCAGCAACCCCGGCAGCGCGGATTACGTGGAAGGTTCCATCCTCGACACGCGAACGCGCCAGACGGAATCACTTATCAAGGAACAGGCGCTCCAGGACAAAGTCGATCACTAGCTGCAGCGCTGAATAGATCAGCGAGCCTATCAGCGCGGCGCCAAAGCCCGTGACGTTCATCAGGCTGCTGGTCAGGCCGGCCGCGGCCCAGAACATGAGCGCGTTGACGACGAAGAGGAAAAGCCCCAGCGTCACCAGCGTCACGGGCAGCGTCAGCAGCACGAGGATGGGGCGCACCACCATGTTGAGCGCCCCCAGCACGGCGGCCGCGATCAGCGCGCCCGTGAAGCTGCTCACCATCACGCCCGAATACAGGTACGCGACCGCCAGCAGGGCGGCCGCACTGAAAAGCCATTTGAGGAGGAGTTTCATGGCTGAAGAATACCATCGGGCCGCCCAAATAAAAATGCGCCCCGAGGGCGCATTGGCAAGGAGTGGCGGACCCAATCAGTCCGTCGCCACTAGCAATCCGGCGCTGGCCAGCGCCGTGGCATAGCCCAGCACGCCCTGGCTTTCCTGGGCTTGGGAGGCTGTCACGGGCTGCATGTCCTGGCCGAACTTCGGCCGGCGCGCATCCAGCACGCGCGCGGCGCCGTGCTGCTTGATCAGGAACTCGGTCTGGGTCACCAAGGTGGTTTGCGCCAGCTGGGTCAGCACTGTGTCACCCTCTTTTTCCAGCACCGGCATCAGTTGGGCGAAGACTTTTTCCGCCCACTTGCCGCGCCAGCTTTCGCGCGCGCTGTGCGTCACCCATTTGCTGACGCGGTGCGTCACGCGGGGTGCGCAACCGACCACGATCCAGCGGGTCGGGTTGCGGGGGCCGCCGGCGGGCAGCATGGGTTGCAGCATCTGCAAGGCATATGCGGCGTCGTCAACGTACACGATGATGTTGTCCATGAAGTTCTCCTTGAGTTGTCGTCGTTTTAGAAAGCTTGCGGGTGACGGGTTGCCGGTTTCAATGAGGGATCAGGTCCGCGTCGCGGGTCGAGCGGTTGCGCCGGGTGGCCCACCAGCCCGCACCCAGCACGCCGGCCACCGCCACCGCGTAGGTAATCCACTGGGCGGCCGTGTGCAGGTTTTCGGCCGAAGGCAGCGTATTCGGGCCTCCATAGATCGAGTCCAGTAACTGCTCGCTTACGACCATCTTGGCGGCGGTGAAGGCCAGCACGGCGGCGCCCAGGTTGATGATGATGGGGAAGCGCTCCACCAGCTTGAGGACCATGGTGCTACCGAAGACAACGATGGGGATGCTCACCAGCAGGCCGATGACGACCAGGTCGAAGGAGCCGTGCGCGGCGCCGGCGACGCCCAGCACGTTGTCGATGCCCATCAGGGCGTCGGCTACCACAATGGTTTTCATGGCGCCCCAGAAAGTGCTGGCGACGGGCCCGTCGTGTTCCTTGTCGCCCTGGTCGGCCAATAGCTTGTAGGCGATCCACAGCAGCCCCAGGCCGCCTACCAGCATCAGGCCGGGGATTTTCAGCAGCCACACCACGCCGACGGTCATGGCGGAGCGGACCACAATGGCGCCCACGGTGCCCCAGACGATGGCTTTTTTCTGCAAGTGGGACGGCAGGTTGCGCGCGGCCAGGGCGATCACGATGGCGTTGTCGCCGGCGAGCACCAGGTCAATGAGGATGATCGCCAAAAGGGCGGACCACCAGGGGGCGGTGAATAGTTCCAAGCTCACACTCCATGTCAAGTTTCGACTTGGAAATCCGAATGAACGGATTTCCGGATTCGTGAAACCGGAAAAGGCCTGTGGGTGGTTCGGGTCAGGGGAAACTGGTGCCGCGAACGCCTCGATCAAACCTGTTCAGGTTTCAATCGAAGGTCTGGCTCGACATGCAGTGTCGCTGCATGCCCAACAAGCCGGAAGTGTGAACTTCGTAATGACGACTTGTTGTTAGCGATTTTGCTGTGGTGTCTGTTATCGAATATTGCAGCAAAACGAGGGAGTTACTCCCCTTCGTCTGGATATTTGACAATAAAAATGGATTTTTTGCAAGTCGCCGGCATCTTCCCTGATCGCGGCTAAATCCGCGTCGGGGGAAGCTATTTCCCGTCTGCCCGATAATGAACGGCCCGGCCCTGCGGCTTCGCGCATCCTTCTCTTTTGGCGCGGCCAGCCACCTAATTTGGTACTTTATTCCCATGCCCGGCATCCACATCACCGATATCGAAGCCGCCATCAATTACTGGCGCGACAAAAAACCGTCGCCGGACGGCGTGACGCTGGCGCCTGAACTGCGCGCGCTGGCCGAGGTCTATGCGCTCCTGGTTTTTTACCATGAGGACGAGGCCGACGAAAAAACCTTCCCGCCAAAGGCGCTAGCGGCCTGGCGCGCCTGGTACGACACGACAGCCGACACGCCCTGCATCGCGATCTGTTCGACCAGCCAGGGCGACGCCCTGTGCAAGGGCTGCGGCCGCACTTTCGACGAGGTGCAGCGCTGGCCCGAAATGACGCCCGGTGAAAAGCGCACCACCTGGCGGCGCATCACGCAGGAAGCGACGGCTTGGCGTTTTGGCCGCTATGCGGACCGGGCGCTGGAAGGCAAGGCGCCGGCCTCCTCCGACGAGACGTCCTGAACTTTCAGCTATCAATTTGGTAGCGATCAGCGGCATGCGGGGCTACACTGGCCCTATGCTCAGACTGGCCCGCGCTCCCAATATCGCCATTGCCGCGCTGTGGGTGGGCGCCCTGCAGCAGGCCGGTTTTTCGGCCAGCGTCCAGCGTTACTTCCTGGGCAGCGTGGCCGGCGAACTGCCGCCCGACCAATGCCTCCCCGAAGTCTGGCTCACGCACGACCACGAAGAGATGCAGGCGAAGGAACTGTTGCACAGCTTGCAGAACATGCCGCAGCGGCGCTGGCTGTGCGCCTGCGGCGAGACAGTGGAAGGCGGTTTCGAGCAGTGCTGGCAGTGCGGCGCGGACATGCCGACGCCGCCTGCGGCGTCCGCCTAGACGCGCTTGGCCAACTCGGCCGCCAGGCCGACGTAGCTGCCCGGCGTCATGGCCAGCAAGCGGGTTTTCTCGGCCTCGGGAATCTCCAGCGAGCGGATCAGCGCATGCAGGTCTTCGGCTTTCACGGTTTTGCCGCGCGTGACTTCCTTGAGTTTTTCATACGCGCCCTGCACGCCGTAGCGGCGCATCACGGTCTGTATCGGTTCAGCCAGCACTTCCCAGGAGCTGTTGAGGTCGTCGCTGAGCGCTTCGCGGTTCAGTTCGAGCTTGTTGAGGCCCACGCTCAGCGAGTTGTAGGCCAGCACGGCGTAACCCAGGGCCACGCCCATGTTGCGCAGCACGGTGGAGTCGGTCAGGTCGCGCTGCCAGCGTGAGATCGGCAGCTTCTCGCTCATGTGGCGCAGCAGCGCATTGGCCAATCCCAGGTTGCCTTCGGCATTTTCAAAGTCGATGGGGTTGACTTTGTGCGGCATGGTGGACGAACCGATTTCGCCGTCCTTCAAGCGCTGCTTGAAGTAGCCCACGCTGACGTAGCCCCAGACATCGCGGGCCAGGTCGATCAGGATGGTGTTGGCGCGGGCCACGGCATCGAACAGTTCGGCCATGTAATCGTGCGGCTCGATCTGGATGCTGTAGGGCTGGAAGGTCAGGCCCAGGCCCAGCGGCTCGGGCGTTTCGATCACGCTGCGGCTGAAGGCTTCCCAGTCAAAATCGGGCCAGGCCGAGAGGTGGGCGTTGTAGTTGCCCACGGCGCCGTTCATCTTGCCCATCAGCTTGACGGCGGCGATTTTCTCGCGCGCATTGGCCAGGCGCACCACGACGTTGGCGATTTCCTTGCCGACCGTGGTCGGGCTGGCGGTCTGGCCGTGCGTGCGGCTGAGCATGGGCTCGCCGGCAAACAGGTGGGCCATGTCGCGCAACTGGGCAATCACCTTGTCGAGCGCCGGCAGCACGACCAGGTCGCGGCCGCTTTTGAGCTGCAGCGCGTGGCTGGTGTTGTTGATGTCTTCGCTGGTGCAGGCGAAGTGCACAAATTCGCTGGCGCCCTTGAGCTCGGGCCTGGCCTCGAATTTGGACTTGATCCAGTATTCGACGGCTTTCACATCATGGTTGGTGGTTTTTTCGATGTCCTTGATGGCTGCGGCATCGGCTTCCGAGAAATTCTTGACCAGGCCCAGCAAGTAGGTGCGGGCGCCTGGGCTCAGCGGCTTGAATTCGGCGAATTTGGCGTCGGACAGCGCGATGAACCACGCCACTTCCACCTGGACGCGGCGGTGCATATAGCCCTGCTCGGACATCAGGGGACGTAATTGGGCGAGTTTGCCGGCGTAGCGGCCGTCCAGCGGGGACAGGGCGTTGATGGTGGAAAACGGGGTGGAAGAGCTCATCCTCCAATTGTAGGGCGGGCCCCGGGCCGGCTCGCGGGACTGTCCAGATTTGCGACGTTTGGGGGAACCTGTCAGCCCGGGGCTGGGCTTACTCGATAGAATGCACTTCCCTCGGACCACGATCTCACACCATCATGAAACTCATTGGCTCCGCCACCAGCCCCTATGTGCGCAAAGTGCGCATAGTGATGGCCGAGAAAAAACTCGACTTCCAGTTCATCCTGGAAGATGTCTGGGCGGCGAACACCACCATCACCGCGTCCAATCCCCTGGGCAAGGTGCCTTGCCTGGTCATGGAAGGCGGCGAAGCCGTGTTCGACTCTCGCGTGATCGTCGAATACCTGGACACCTTGTCGCCCGTTGGCAAGCTGATTCCCTCCCAGGGCCGCGAGCGCGCCGAAGTCAAGACCTGGGAAGCCCTGGCTGATGGCCTGATCGACGCCGCCATCCTGGCGCGCCTGGAGGCCACCTGGAGCGGCCGCGGTGCCAAGCAACGCAGCGACGCCTGGATTGACCGGCAAATGGGCAAGATAGACGCCACCCTCAAGGCCATGAGCACCGGCTTGGGCGACAAGGCCTTCTGCAGCGGCATCCATTTCAGCCTCTCGGACGTGGCGGTTGGCTGTGCGCTGGGCTACCTTGATCTGCGTTTCACGCAGGTCAACTGGCGCGAACTCTACCCCAACCTGACCCGCCTGCAGGACAAGCTCATGCAGCGCACCAGCTTCGCGGAAACGATCCCGCCGGGCTGAGTTCCCGTGGCGGTTGATCAATGCGGAGGCCCGAGCCGAGGCGAATAGCCGGCTCCGGGCAGGTTCTGTATCGCAGTAAACCGGCAATACCGGAATCCGGTAACCGCGGAAGGCAAAGGGGTGCCGCTCATGGGGCGGCGCCTTGCCGGCTGGAATATAAAAATGCTGCGAAGCGCCCCGGCGCGAACGAGGGAGGGAGGGAGGAGGAGGAGCGCCCCGGGATTGCAGCTGAACCTGGACGGCTCAGAAGGCTTCGCAACAATGAAACTGTTTTTTGCCTGCGCTGCTGATCTCTTGCGAGAGCAGATTGCGCATACGTAAGTATGAGCGCACGAAGGCCCGGTAGTTCCCCAGGCAAAAGGTTTGCCAGGTAAATTTTTGTTAACGGAATAGGGGCGCGGCCGCTTGCGAATGGCTGCCGGCTCTGCTGCCCCGTCAGCGAACTGCAAGCTGCTTTTCGATCTCTTTGAGAAAAGGCTGGCCGGATGGGTCGTCCCTGGAGTTGAAGCTGGTGACGCTGCTGCCGTCCCGGGCGATCACGTATTTGTAGAAGTTCCAGCGCGGCGTGGTGCCGGTTTTGGCCGACAACTGTTTAAAAAGCGGGTTGGCGTCTTTACCGGTCACACTGGTTTTGGTGAACATGGGGAATTTCACCCCGAAGGTGTTTTCGCAGAAGTCCGCGATCTCCTTGTTGCTGCCGGTTTCCTGCGAAAAATCGTTGGAGGGAAAGCCCAGCACCACCAGGCCTTGATCCTTGTATTTGGCGTGGAGCGCCTCCAGCCCCTGGTACTGCGGCGTGAAGCCGCAGAAGCTGGCGGTGTTGACCACGACCACCACTTTTCCGCTGTACTGGCACAGAGATTGGGGCTTTTCGTCCTGCAGGCGCAAAAAGGTTTGTTGCAAAAGACCGGTGCAGGCCGCAGGTGCCGGGCTGGCCGGGGCCGCCTGCGCGGCTGGCGAGGCTGCCAGCAAGGCGCCGCAATAAAACACGCCCAGCAGGAGGATTCGGGGCTTGGAGGCTGGCATGGTTAAACTCTCGGGCTTTGGGTGGAGGGCGCGTTTCATTCTGGCGGTGTTCGGTTTTCGGCACAAGTACCGGCATGGGGCATGCCTTCTGAAGGTACGCGCTGCGGCGCTTGCCGGAGCATGAAAACGTGCGGTGAAAGAGCGCTCGAGTAGGCCAACATGCCGGAATGGGCCACGAAATTGCCCGATTTGCCGGTAAATTGCCGACAAATCGCAAGTTGTCACATTAGCCGCCTAAAATCACCCTAGTACCCAGGATGCGACAGCAGGCGTCCAAGGCAGATTTATCTGCGAATTCGATTGCGAAGGAGTTCTCAATGCTTTACCCCGAACTGTTCAAACAGCTTGAGTCTGTCCGTTGGGACATGGACAAAGACATTCCATGGGCCAGTTTCGACCCCGCCAAGCTGACCGACGAGCAGGCCCAGACCATCAAGATGAATGCCATCACCGAATGGTCCGCGCTGCCGGCCACGGAAATGTTCCTGCGCGACAACAAGGACGACAGCGACTTCTCGGCCTTCATGTCGATCTGGTTCTTCGAAGAGCAAAAGCACTCGCTGGTGCTGATGGAATACCTCAAGCGTTTCCGCCCCGACCTGGCCCCCACGGAAAAAGAGCTGCACGAAGTGCGCTTCGAGTTCGAGCCCGCGCCCGCCCTGGAAACGCTGATGTTGCATTTTTGCGGCGAGATCCGCCTGAACCACTGGTACCGCCGTGCCAGCGAATGGCACACCGAGCCCGTCATCAAGCAAATCTACACCCAGCTGAGCCAGGACGAAGCGCGCCACGGCGGCGCTTACCTGCGCTATATGAAGCGCGCCATCAACAACTTCGGCAATGAGGCGAGGACTGCCTTCACCAAGGTCGGCGTGCTGATGGCCAGCGCCCGCCGCACGGCGCAGGCGCTGCACCCGACCAACCTGCACGTGAACAAAAGCCTGTTCCCGCGCGACACCATCCAGAGCCGCCTGCCCAATCCCGAATGGCTGGAGCACTGGCTGGACACACAGATCAAGTTCGACGCGGTGTGGGAGGGCAAGGTGGTCGAGCGCATCCTGCACAACCTGAGCCTGCTGATGAACCAGAGCTTCAAGACCGTACAGGAACTGAACCGCTATCGCAAAGAGATCGGCAAGGAAATCGTCGATTCCATCGCCGCCAAGCCGGCGCCCGCCGGCGCCTGATGCAGGACCTGCGTTGGCCAAGTTCAGCGGGCGGCAGAAGTCGGGTGCTTGCCCGCGGCGCCCAGGTGTTCGCGGTGGCCAACGCCAGCGACGCCTCGCTGGATTTCGCCGGGCAGCTTTCGCAAACTCTGGAGATGCTTGACGCCCACCTGGCGCACGTGGGCGCTTCGCGCACGGCGTTGCTCAGCGTGCAGATATTTCTGGTCGACATGCTGCATAAAAAACAGTTGGACCCTATCTGGCGCGAGTGGATAGGCGACGACAGCACCGTCTGGCCGCAACGCGCCGTAGTGGGCGCGCAGTTGGACGGCGGCCTGCTGGTTGAGATCGTGGCCCAGGCCTTCCGTTAAAGTCGCGGGATGCCCAGCGATCCCCAGCCCCCCCTCTTTCTACAGAAAATCGTCTCCCGCGAGGAGGCGCCGCAGCGCCTGGCCGCGCTGCCCCGCCCCGTCGTCTTCACCAACGGCGTGTTTGACGTGCTGCACCGCGGGCATGCCACCTACCTGGCCCATGCGCGTGCGCTGGGCGGCAGCCTGGTGGTGGCCCTGAATACCGATGCTTCGGCCCGCCGGCTCGGCAAGGGGGCGGACCGGCCGCTCAACAACGAGCAGGACCGCGCCATCATGATGGCGGCGCTGGAATCCGTGAGCCTGGTCACCTGGTTCGGCGAGGACACGCCGCTGGAACTGATTACCGAGCTGCGGCCCGACCTGCTGGTCAAGGGCGGCGACTATGACATGGACAAGCTCGCCGAAACGGCGGTGGTCAGGAGCTATGGCGGCGATGCCCGGGCGATTCCGTTTGTGGACGGCTATTCGACCACAGCGCTGGTGAAGAAAATCAGGGCCGCGCCGAGCGGCCCCTGATCAGGCCGATTTGGCGATCAGCACGGCGTTGGAGCCGCCGAATGCAAAGGAGTTGGACATCACCGCGCGCAGGCCCTTGGCGCCGCGCGGCGTGAGCGGGACATAGTCCAGGTCGCAGCGCGGATCGGGGTGGTGCAGGAAGGCCGTGGGCGGCAGTTGCCCCGTGCGCAGGGCCATCACGCTTGCAATGAATTCCATGGCGCCCGCCGCGCCCATGGCATGGCCATGTACGCCTTTGCTGGAGCTGATGGGCAGGCGAGCCGCCAGGTCCTGAAAGGCCAGTTTGATGGCGCTGGTTTCCACCACGTCGCCTACCTCGGTAGCGGTGCCGTGGGCATTGAGGTAACCGATGTCGGAGGCCTGCAGCTGCGCATCCGCCAGCGCCAGCGTCATGGCGCGCGCCTGGCCCTGGGCGTCGGGTTGCGTCAGGTGATGGGCGTCGGTGGTGGACGCGTAGCCGCAGAGCTCGGCCAGGATGGTGGCGCCGCGGCGTTTGGCGCTTTCCCACTCTTCCAGCACCAGCATGGCGGCGCCTTCGGCGAGCACCAGGCCGCTGCGGTCGGCGGAAAATGGGCGGCAGGATGTTTCAGGGCCGTCGGCATGGGGCCTGGCCAGCGTGTGCATGGCTTGCCAGGCCTTGATGGTGCCGCGATTGAGCAGCGCTTCCGAGCCGCCCGCCAGCATGGCGTCGGCATAGCCGTGGCGTATTTGCCGAAAAGCCTCGCCGATGGAGGTGGCCGACGAGGCGCAGGCATTGGAGATGGTGCTGCTCGGCCCCTTCAAACCGAACTCCATCGAGACGTGGGCCGCGATGGCGTTGTTCATCGCCAGCACGACGGTCATGGGGCGCAGGCGCGCGACCTTTTGTTCCAGCAGTGCCGTGTAGGCCACATCGGTGGAACTGGCGCCGCCGCTTCCGGTACCCAGCGACACGCCAAAGCGCTCTGCGGCAAAGCTGTTGTGCACGGAGGCGGAATCACCCAGGCCGGCCTGGGCCATGGCTTCGCGGCCAGCCACCAGCGCAAACTGGCTGACGCGGTCCATGGTCAGTAGCCGGGCGCGGGGAAAGTGGGGGTCGGGATCAAAATCGATCGCGCCGGCCAGCACGCTTTCGGTGCCGGTGGGAAAGGGAATGTCGACGGTCCGGATGCCGGAGTGGGCAGACAGCAATGAATCAAAAAACGCCTGGGTGCCGGTCCCCACGGCGGAGATGACGCCCAGACCCGTGATGGCAACGCGACGCATGGTGGTCCTGGGGGCGCCCGCCAGGGGCTTAAGCGGCGGGCTTGCCCGATGGCAGCAAAGGCTCGATCAGTTGGACCATTTCGGCCAGGGTCCGTGGCGGGTTGGCCTGGTCGGGAATCTGGATGCCGAACTGGTCTTCGATCTGGAAGAGGAATTCGATGACCGCCAGGGAGTCCAGTCCGAGGCTTTCCAGCGTGGCATCGGGCAGCAATTTTTCTTCGCTGATGCCAAATGTCTCGGCAAAAAGATTGATCAAATCAGAATTCATCACCCAACCAGTACGTATGTATGCAAAGCGTCATTGTCCCACCATCGCCGCAGCAGCTGACCATTGTTCAGGACCAATGTTCAAGCCCCACGGTTATTTTACAAAAGCGGTGGCGTTGTTTTTGTGCTTCAGGGGGTGTACATCTGCCGGACTGCATCCGACAGGCTGAACGTTCCCAGGAGCTCCCCTAAATAACTGACGGGCGCCGGCGCAATGGCCGCCGCGCCGATTTCGGCGCGCAAACGGGCGTTGCTGAACACCGCATCGGCTGTCAAAAAAGGCAGGTAGGGTTGCAGTGCATCGAACATCCAGCGTTGGCGGGCGAATTTGGGTGTCGGCACATAATCGCGCCCCCGCATCACCAGCTTGCCTATGCCCGGCATGGTGGCCGTCAGTTCATCGGCCAGTGCCTTGAACGTCATGGAGTCTTCGCCGGTTGACACGTGATAGCAGTCATGCGCCAGTTCGTCCTTGAGCAGCATCTCGGCGAAAGCGCCGGCAATGTAGTCCACGGGCGCAAAATCGAGCCTGGCCAGCGGGTCGAGGGGAACGTCCCCGAGTTCGGCCATCACGGGAATCGACCACAGCATGTTGCGCGAGAGCTTGGCGTCGTCAATGCCGCGCGACAGCACAATGCCGGGGCGCAGGCTGACGAAGGGGTTGCCGCTGGCGCGTAACAGGGTTTCGGCATCGCGCTTGGACCGGATGTAGTCATTGGCATAGCCGGCGAAAGGCATGTCTTCGGTGATCACGCCGCGCGGTTCGGTGGTGACCGCGGCCGTGCCGACGAAAAAGCCGCGCTGCGAGGGGCGCAGATTTTTAAGGATGGCGGAAAAATGCTCGGCCGCCTTGAGATTGATAGGGTAAACCCCTGCGCCGGGCTTGAAGGAGGTGCTGGCTGCCGAGTGCAGGATCACGTCGGCGGACTGAAGCACGGCGGTGCTCAGGCCAAAATTGGGCTCGATGACATCGCCTGCCTCGGCGGATACCATGTCGGCGAACTCGGGTTTCCACAGAACGCTCTTTTTCAGGCGCTCCAGGAGGCGGTCACGGGCTTGGTTCGAATCGGCGGCGCGCACCACTGCGGTGCTGTAGACGCCGCGCGCGGCCAGAAGAAGCATTAACTCGCCGCCAATCAGGCCGGTTGCGCCCGAAAGCAGTACGCGTTTAGACATGTGAAGAAATGTAAAGCTAAGCCCGTAAGTATAAGCCAGCCCAGATGACAGGGCCGTAAAACCCCATTGGGTAAAACCGTCTAAATCCGCAAAAATCGCACGCTAGCCGGGCTTTTGCGGTGCCCTCGGGCCCGGCGGTTGTTTTTATTCGCCGGCCGGCGCGGGTGTGTCCGGCTTGGGCGCATCACCATGCTCGCCGCGCAACCGCCTGGTGGTGCGCCGGATGAAGTGCTCCAGGTCGTCGATATAGGTGAACACCGCCGGTACCACCAGCAGGCTGAGCACGGTGGAGGTGATCAGGCCGCCGATCACGGCAATCGACATCGGCGAGCGAAAGCTCGGGTCGGCCGCGCCGAAGCCCAGGGCGATCGGCATCATGCCGGCGCCCATGGCCAGCGTGGTCATGATGATGGGCCGCGCGCGCTTGTGGCAGGCGTCCAGCAGCGCGTCCCAGCGCGACATATTGTGGTCCCGCCGCGCCACGATGGCGTATTCCACCAGCAGGATGGAGTTCTTGGTGGCAATGCCCATGAGCATGACAAGGCCGATCAGCGAGGGCATGGAAAAGCTCTTTTGCGCGATCAGCAGGCCGACGAAGGCGCCGCCCAGGGACAACGGCAGGGCCGCCAGGATGGTCACCGGATGCAGGAAGTCCTTGAACAGCAGCACCAGCACGATGTAGATGCACAGCACGCCGGTCGCCATGGCCAGGATAAAGCTGCCAAACAATTCGCCCATCACTTCGGCATCGCCGATTTCAACCACTTTGACGCCCGCCGGCAGGTTCTTGATGGCCGGCAGCAGCTTCACGGCTTCGGTGATGTCGCCCAGGGCCCGGCCCGACAGTTCGATCTCGAATTTGACATTGCGCGAGCGGTCGTAGCGGTCTATGACGGCCGGCCCGCCGGTGACTTCCAGCGTGGCCACCTGCCCCAGCATGACCGGGCCGACGCCGGGCTTGACGCTGGGCACCGCCAGGCGCTCGAGCACGCTGAGGTCCTTGCGCGCCGCGTCGTCGAGCTTCACGACGATGGGCACCTGGCGCTGCGAGAGGTTGAGCTTGGACAGCGATTCCTCATAGTCACCCACGGTGGCGATGCGCAGCGTTTCGCCCATGGCGGCGCTGGTCACGCCCAGGTCGGCGGCGCGCGCGAAGTCCGGCTTGATGGCGATCTCGGGCCGCACCAGGCTGGCGCTCGATGAAATATTGCCCAGGCCGGGGATGGTGCGCAGGTCTTTTTCCACCGCCATCGCGGCGGTCTGCAGGGCATTGGCGTCCTCCGCCGTGAGCACCAGCATGTAGGCTTCGCCGGAGCCGCCCAGGCCGACCTTGCTGCGCACGCCGGGCAAGGACTCCAGCGCCGTGCGCATCTTGCTTTCGATGCCCTGCTTGCGCGGGCGCTCATTGCGCTCGTCGAGCAGCACGGTCAGCGTGGCCTTGCGGGTTTCGGCCGCGCCCTGCATGGCGAAGGGGTCGCCGCCGGCGGTGCCGCCGCCTATGGTGGTGTAAACGTTCTTGACGTGCTCGACCTTGCCGATGAGCTGGCGCGCATGCTCGGCCGAGGCCTTGGTCTGGGCCAGGGTGGCGCCGGGCGGCAGTTCCAGGTAGACCTGGGTCTGCGAGTTGTCGTCGGGCGGGATGAAACCCTTGGACAGCAGCGGGATCAAGGCCACCGAGCCGAAGAAGAACAGCGTGGCCAGGATCATGGTCTTCAGCCGGTGATGCAGGCACCAGGAGGCGGCGCGCATGTACCACCTCATCCATCCCGGGTCGGTGTGCGTGCCCACCACGGGCTTGAGGATGTAGGCCGCCATCATGGGCGTCAGCACCCGCGCCACCACCAGCGAGGCGAATACGGCCAGCGAGGCCGTCCAGCCAAACTGCTTGAAGAACTTGCCGGCCACGCCGCTCATGAAGGCGGTCGGCAGGAACACCGCTATCAGCGTGAAGGTGGTGGCCACCACGGCCAGGCCGATCTCGTCGGCGGCTTCCATGGCGGCTTCGTAGGGCGTTTTGCCCATGCGCAGGTGGCGCACGATGTTTTCCACCTCGACGATCGCGTCGTCCACCAGGATGCCTATCACCAGTGAGAGCGCCAGCAGCGTGATCACGTTGATGGAAAAACCCAGCATATGCATGCCGATGAAGGCCGGGATCACCGACAGCGGCAGCGCCACCGCGGAGACGAAAGTGGCGCGCCAGTCGCGCAGGAACAGCCACACCACCAGCACGGCCAGGATGCCGCCCTCATAGAGCAGGTGCATGGAGCCGTCGTATTCCTCCTGCACCGGCTTGACGAAATTGAAGGCTTCGACCAGTTCCACGTCGGGATGCTGCTGCTTCAGCTCGGCCAGCGCCGCCTGCACGGCCGCGCCCACCGCGACTTCACTTTCGCCGCGGCTGCGCGCGACCTCAAAGCCGACCACGGGCTTGCCGTCCAGCAGCGCTGCCGCGCGCGGTTCGGCGGTGGTGTCGGTCACGGTGGCGACCTGGTCCAGGCGTATGCGGCGGCCGTCGCTCAGTGCCAGCTCGATGCTGGCCAGTTCCGCGGCCGATTTCACCGTCGCCAGGGTGCGCATGGGTTGCTCGCTGCCGCCCAGGTCGGCGCGCCCGCCGGCGCTTTCCGTCTGCACCTGGCGCAACTGGCGCGAGATGTCGGATGCCGTGGCGCCCAGGGCCTGCAGCCGCGACGGGTCCAGCGCCACGCGCACTTCGCGCGACACGCCGCCCACGCGGTTGACCGCACCCACGCCGCGCACGGCCAGCAGCTTGCGAGAGATGTCGTTGTCGACAAACCAGGACAGCGCTTCGTCGTCCATGCGCGGCGAGCGGATGGTGAAGGCCAGCACCGGCTGCCCGGCAATGTCGATCTTGGAGACCACCGGCTCGCGCACGTCGGCGGGCAGGTCGCCGCGTACCTTGGACACCGCGGCGCGCACGTCATCCACGGCTTCCTGCACGGGTTTCTCGAGCCGGAATTCGGCGGTGATGGTCGCCCCACCGTCCTGTACCTTGGTATAGATGTGCTTGAGGCCCTGCACCGTGGCGATGGAGTTTTCCAGCTTGCGCGCCACTTCGGTTTCAAGCTGCGCGGGCGCCGCGCCCGGCAGCGAGGCCGTCACGGATACCGTCGGCAGGTCGATGTCGGGAAAGTTCTGTACCTTCATCGCCTTGAAGGACAGCATGCCGGCAAAGGTCAGCAGCACAAACAGCATGACCGCCGGAATCGGGTTCTTGATCGACCAGGAGGAGACATTCATGGCTTGCTCCTTACTTGCTGGCGGCCGGCGCCGGCTTGGCTGGGGCGGTGCCAGGCGTGGCGGGGACTGCATCGCTCACCCTGACCAGGTCTCCGTCGTTCAGGAAACCCGCGCCGCTGACGATGATGCGCGCGTCCGCGGCCAGGCCGGACGTGATCTCGATCCGGTCCCCGGCCAGCCGGCCGGTCTGCACCTTGAGCTGGCTGATGCGGTTGTCGGCGTTGAGCCGGAACAGGTAGTTGAAACCGTCGCGCACCACCAGTGCCGGCTGCGGCACGGTCAGCGCGGGCGTCTCGCCCAGCTCGAATTCTCCACGGGCAAACATGCCGGCCTTGGCCGGCGACGCCATGCCGGCGGAAACCGGCAGGTCCACATAGACCAGCGCCGCGCGGGTCTGCGGGTCCACGCTGGGGGCGATCATGCGCACCCGGCCCTTGAGCTCGGCCCCGCTGGCGGCCAGCACCCTGGCCGTCGTGCCGGCCTTGATGCGGCCCAGCTCGGCCGAGGTGACTTCCGCGCGCCACTCGAGGCGGCCGCCGCGTATCAGGCGGAACAGCTCGGTGCCCTGGGGCACCACCGAGCCGACGGTCGCGGTGCGGGCGGAGATCACACCGCTGTCGGGCGCCAGCACCTGGGTGTTCTTGCCGCGCAGCTGCTGCGCGTCGAGCACGGCTCTGGCCGCCTCGACACGCGCCTTGGCGGTCTGCTCGGCGGTGTTGTACTGGTTGATCTGCTGGTCGCTCAGCGCGCCGGAGCTGGCCAGGGTGCGCGCGCGCGCCGCGTTGTCGGCCGCGTCGGCCGCGGTGGCCTGTGCCTCGATCAGGCTGGCGCGGGCCTGCGCGGTATCCGCCAAGACGCTGTCGCCCGAGAACACGGCCAGCACCTGCCCGGCTTTGACCTGGTCGCCGACGTTGGCCTGCACCTGCACCAGCCGCAAGCCGTTGGATTCCGATCCGATCACCGCCTCCTGCCAGGCGGTGATGTTGCCGTTGGCGCTGAGCTTGACCGGCAGGCTCATTTGTTGCGGCAGCGCCGTGGCGACAGTCAGGGCCGGCTTGGCTTCGGGGTTGACATCGCCTTTGGCCTGCGACCTGGGGAGGAAGAAGGCGGCGCCGCCCGCAAGCAGTACGGCAGCGGCGATCAAGGCAATGGCAAAGGGGGTGGGCTTGAGTTTTGGCATGGTATGCAGGGGTTCTGTCATGGTGTCGGGTGATCGGGTTGCGGCCTCAGGGCGCGGTGATGGCGGCGGGCGTGAAGGGGGCGGAGACTTCCGAGGCCAGGGGCGGCACCGGCGGCTCGGTGGTGGTCCAGCCGCCGCCCAGTGCGCGGTACAGCGCGACCCAGGCGCTGCGGCGCTCGCGCTGCAGCGTCACCACATTGCTTTGCGCGGCCAGCAGCGTGCGGCGCGCGTCCTCGAGTTCGACCAGGCTGGCCAGCCCGCTCTTGTAGCGGGCTTCGGTGCCGGTGAAGGAGGCGCGGTAGCCCTGAGCGGCGACTCGCGCGTCCTCGTTGCGTTCGGCGGTGCTATGCAGCTTGACCAGCGCTTCCTCCACCTCCTGCACGGCCTTGCGCACGTTGGCGCGGTACTGGGCCGCGGCATCCTCGTAGCGCGCCTTGGCGGCTTCGACGTTGGCTTCGCTGGCGCCGCCGTCAAAGAGCGGAACCGTCAGCTGCAGCGGCCCCACCGTCCAGGTGTCGAAACGCTGTGTCGAAGCGCTGGTGCGGGACTTGGTGGTGAAGACCGAGCCGCTGAGGCTCAGCCTGGGAAAGCGTTGCGCGCGGGCGCTGCCCACTTCCAGGCGGGCCGCATCCACCCCGCGGTGGCGGGCGCCTGGAAGCCGGCCTTGGTGCTCAGGTCCGCGAGCCGCGAGGTTTCGGCCCGCGAGGCGGCGTCGGCGCGCGCGACCTCCAGCAGTTTTTCGCAGGCGCGCAGGCTGTAGTACTGCGTCGCGACTTCGGCGGCCATCGACACGCGGGCGGCATGCCAGGTCGCCTGGGCGCCTTCAAAGCGGTGCTGGTCGGCATCCCGGCTGGCCGCGTACTGGCCGAACAGGTCGATTTCCCAGGATGCCTGCAGGCCCGCCTCCAGGGTCGTGGCAATCGGCGGCACCGCACGGTTCACCGGCGCCGAGCGTCCGCGGCTCGCGCTGGCAACGGCATCCAGTGCGGGCAGCATCGCCGCATCCGAGGCCACGCGTGAAGCCCGCGCCTGCTCGATATTGGAGCGCGCCGTCGACACGCTGGGGCTGACCGCTTCCGCGGCCATGATCAACTCGACCAGCAAGGGGTCGTTTTGCTGCCCCCACCACCGGGACAGCCCGGCCAGGCTGCCGTCATGGGGCAAGGCCGAGGTGGTGCCCGGCGCCGCGGCGGGCAGGGGCGCTTGCCATTGCGTGGGAATGGGCGCGGCCGGCATGCGGTAGGGAGAAAGGTCGGTGGCGCACCCGGCCAGCAGCAGCGCGCAGGCGGCCAGAAGCCCCAGCGCCGGCAGGCGGGATGGCTTGCGCCGGAAATCAGGTTTTTTCATGGCTTGCGGTTTTCAGGCGCGGCGTACCGGCCGCGGGATGGTCGGGAAGGTGTTTTCGGCGCCCTGTTTCGACGGCGACCATGGCTTCAGCGTAAGCCACCAGGCTTTCGGCCCATTGCCCCACCGCGTCGGGCGCGCCGAACAGCTGCGGCCGGATTGCGTCCACCACCTCGCGGCTGATGAACATGTGGATCGCCAGCCCGGTGATGGAAAACGCCAGCCGATGCACCTCGTCGTCGGCTTTGGTGAGCCCCAGGTGGCGGCACAGCACCGTCACCAGGGCCGCGTGCGCGGGTTTGATGCCCTTGTCGATTTCTTCGGCCCAGAGCCCGGTGGGCTCCAGCATCTCGCGAAAGTGCAGCCGCGTCGAGAGCTGTACCAGTTCCCCCTGGCGCAAGGGCTCCAGGAAGCCCGAGAAAAACCCCTCCAGCGACTGGCGCAGCGTGAAGTGCGGCTGGTTGTACAGCGCGATGTCGTCGCGCGCGCTGCCCAGCGGCTCGGTGAACACAGCGCGGTAGAGCCCGGCCTTGTCGCCGAAGTAATAGCTGACGGCCGCCACGTTCGCACCTGCGGCCTGGGCGATGTCGCGTATCGAGGTCTTGGCAAAGCCTTTTTCGGAGAACAGGCGCAGCGCCGTGTGCAGCAGGTGTGTCCTGGCGTGGGCGCCGTCGGAACGCTGCTTGCGGGTTTCGCCTTCGGGGCCGGCGGCGCGCGAGGCTGTTTTGGGGCGAGGAACGGCATTCATGTGCCCGCATTAAAGCACATGAATCAAACAAATGATTGAATTAAATCAGTCGTTTGATTTGAAAGTGGAGATCCACAGCTGCCGGATGGCGTCGCACTCGGCCTGGAGCGCCGGCGGGCTGACCTGGGTCGGCTCCTCGTTGAGGCGCGCGTGGTGCTGGACGCGCCGCAATTCGCGGTAGGCCGCGGCGGCACGCTGGCCCACGCCGGCCGGCAACAGGCCGGCGGCTTCGGCGCGCTGCAGCAGGGAAATGTTGCCCACGTTGGCGATCAGCTCCGGATGCCGCGCGGACTCGGACAACACCAGGAATTGCACCGCGAACTCGGCGTCCACCATGCCGCCGGGGCTGTGCTTCACGTCGAATTTGTCGCCCCGCACTGGACGCGCGCTGCGCACCTTCTCGCGCATGGCGACAATTTCGCCGCGCAGCGCCACGGTGTCGCGCGGGGCCGTGATGACGGTCTCGCGCACCTGGTCGAAGCGCTGCCGCAGCGCATCGCCGCCGAGCACGCAGCGCGCGCGCGTCATGGCCTGGTGTTCCCAGGTCCAGGCGGTGTTGCTGCCGCGCTGCTGCTGGTAGCGGGTATAGGCCTCGAAGCTCGTGACCAGCAGGCCCGAATTGCCGTTGGGGCGCAGGGCCGTGTCGATCTCGAACAGGTCGCCTTCGCCGGTTTTGATGGTCAGCCAGTTGATCAGCTTGCGCACGAAGGCCGCATAGACCTCGGGGGCGCGCTCATCCTCGTCTTCGTAGACGAACACGATGTCCAGGTCGCTGCCGTAGCCCAGTTCCTTGCCGCCCAGCTTGCCGTAGGCAATGATGGCGAACTGCGGCGTCTCGCGGTGCCGGTTTTTCAGGCGCTGCCAGCACCAGCGGGTGGTGATGTCCAGCACGGCTTCGGCCAGCGCGCTCAGGTCGTCGGCCACCTGTTCGACCGTGAGCACGCCTTCGAGGTCGCGCGCCAGCGTGCGGAAGACCTCCGCGTGGTGGGCGCGGCGCAGCAGGTTCAGGCAGGTTTCCTCGTCGTCCTCGCCGGTGCTGCGCAGGGCCGCCAGCCGCTGTTCCACGTCGTGGGCGAAGGCCGCGCCGTCAAAGCGCTCCTTGAGCAGCTCGTCGCTGGCCAGCTCATCGATCACGCCGGGGTGCTGCAGCAAATAGCGCGCGGGCCACTTGGCCGCGCCCAGCAGGCGCAGCAGGCGCTCATGCACGGCCGGGCGTTCGAGCAGAAGCGCCAGGTAGCTCTCCCGCCTGAGCAGGGGCTCTATCCAGTCGATGATGCGCACCGCCGCTTCTTCGGTCACCGCGCCCTCGGCCAGCCAGGCCGCGGTGCGCTGCACCAGCCGCGTCAGGCGCGCGCGCGAATCCTCGCGCAGGGCCAGCACCCGGGGATGCTGGCGCCACAGTGCCAGGCGGGCGCGGAACTGCTCGGGCCATTGTTCGGAAAGCTGCTCCAGCAGGTCGTCGAGCTGTTGCGGCGGGGCCTTGGCCTTGCCGCCGCAGCCTTTGCAGTCGGGTTTGCCGCCCAGCAGCTTGTCGAACTCGCCGGCCACCAGTTCGCGGTGCGCGTCGAGTTCGCTGAGGAAGGGGCAGCAGTTGCCGTAGCCCAGCGTGTCCGCGATCCAGGCCAGGTCGTCGTCGCGTGTCGGCAGCACATGGGTCTGCTGGTCGTCCAGGTACTGGATGCGGTGCTCCACCCGGCGCAGGAAATCGTAGGCCCGCGCCAGCGCGTCGGCGGTTTCCTGCGGCATCAGGCCCGCGCGGGCCACGCGCTGCAGGGCGTCGACGGTGGGGCGGGTGCGCAGTTCCGGAAACTGCCCGCCGCGTACCACCTGCAGCAGCTGCACGGTGAATTCAATTTCGCGTATGCCGCCGCGCGACATCTTGACGTCATTGGCGCGCTCGGGATGGCCGGCGCAGCGCTTGGCCGCGTGCTCGCGGATCTGCCGGTGCAGGGTGCGCAGCGCGTCGAACACGTTGTAGTCCAGGTAGCGCCGGAACACGAAGGGCAGCACCGAGCCGCGCAGGGCCTGGGCGGAGCCGCTCTGTATGCATTCCAGCGGCGCCACCACCCGGCTCTTGAGCCAGGCAAAGCGCTCCCATTCGCGGCCCTGCGCCTGGAAATATTCCTCCAGCGCGCTGAGTGAGACGGCGGCCGGCCCGGAATTGCCGTTGGGCCTGAGCGCCAGGTCCACCCGGAATACAAAGCCGTGCTCGGTGGCGTCGCCGATCAGGCTGAAGACGGCCTTGACCTGGTGCGCGAAATATTCGTGGTTCGATATCTGGCCGCGCCCGTCGGCGCGCCCGGCGGTTTCGCCGTCGTGGTCGTAGACGTAGATCAGGTCGATGTCGCTGGAGACATTGAGTTCGCGCGCCCCCAGCTTGCCCATGCCGACCACCCACATCCGGGCGCGCTCCGGGCCGGGGCCCTGCGGTGCGCCGTGCTGCGCATCGAGCATGCGGGCCGAATCCCGCATCGCGACATCCAGCGCCAGCTCCGCCAGTTCAGTCATGGCGCAGGTCACGACCTTCAATGGCGCCTGATCTTCGCAGGTGCCGTCGCAGTCCAGCACCACCAGCCTTTCCATGACCAGCTGGCGCAGCACGCGCAGGGCGGCGCCGGTTTCCAGGCCCTGCGCCAGCAGCGCGTCCAGGGCGAGTTGCATGCCCGCGCGCACCGGCGCACCGGGAGGCAACAGCGGCAGCAATTCTGCATAGCGGCGGCGAACACGTTGGACGAAGCGGGAATAGCCCGACGCGCCCGGTGCAGCCGGTCCGGCGGCGGAAGGAGAGTCAGGGCTGGCGGTCAGAGCAACGGTCATCACACTACTTCACAAAACTTCATGGTCCCCCGCCGGGCGCATACCGGCCCCGGCGGTCATAATTCTCAAGTCAATGGAGCCAACGATTCCCAGCCTGTCCACCCTGCCGCCGCGCCGCCTGCATTGGCTTGCCCTCATCCTGCGCGTCCTGTTGTGGCTTGTCGCCGCTGCCTGGCTGCTCTTTGGCCTGAGCTGGTTCGTGCTGCATGGCTGGATTGTGCCGCGAATCGGCGAATTCCGTCCGCGCCTGGAAATAGAGGCCAGCAAGGCCCTGGGGGTGCCTGTGCGCATTGGTGAAATCACCGCGCACACCCAGGGGATGATCCCGTCCTTCGAGTTGCGCGACGTCACCCTGCTGGATGCGCAGGGCCGTGAAGCCCTGAGGCTGCCGCGCGTGCTCGGCGCCCTGTCGCCCTCTTCCATCTGGGGGCTGGGTTTCGAGCAGATCTCCATCGACAAGCCCGAGCTGGACATCCGCCGCGCCGCGAACGGAAAAATCTATGTGGGCGGCCTGGACGTCTCGCAGGACCGGGCGGGCGGCGAGAGCGCCGCGGCCGACTGGTTCTTCTCGCAAACCGAATTTGTCATGCGCGGCGGCACCGTGCGCTGGACCGACGAATTGCAAGGCGCGCCGCCGCTGGCGCTCACGCAGGTCGATTGGGTCATGCGCAACGCGCACCGTCGGCACCTGCTGCGCCTGGACGCCACGCCGCCGGCCGAATGGGGTGACCGCTTCAGCGTCAGGGGCATATTCCGCCAATCCTTGCTCTCCGGCAGCGCCGGCGATTTCGACGCCTGGACCGGACAGCTGTTCGCCGAGTTCGCCCGCGTCGATGCGTCCCGCGTCCGGCAGTACGTCAACATGGACACGCTGGGCGTGGAGCTGGCGCGCGGCAACGGCGCGCTGCGCGCCTGGGCCGACGTGAGCAAGGGCCGGATCACCGGCGGGACGGCCGACGTGGCGCTGCAGGACGTAGATGCCCGCTTCGGCGCCAAGCTCCAGCCGCTGGCTTTCGAATCCGTCGCGGGGCGCATAGGCGGCAGCCAGCGCGCCAACGGCTTCGACTTCAACACCGAGGGCCTGCGTTTTCGCACCCGTGACGGCCTGCAGTGGCCGGGCGGCAATGTGGCCCTGGTGCACACCGGCGACGAGGCCGGCGTGCCGCAGCACACGGAACTCAAGGCCGACAAGCTGGACCTGGCCGCGCTCGCGCAGATCGCCAACCGCCTGCCGCTGGATGCCGCCACGCACGGCTTCATCACGTCCTTCGCGCCCAAGGGGCTGGTAGAGGCCGTCGAGGCGCGCTGGCAGGGGACCATGGCCGCGCCCAGCAGCTATGCCGCGAAAGGCCGGGTCGCGGGCCTGAGCGTTGCCGCGCTGCCGCCGCCGCCGGCCCCGGCTTCGGCGCCCACGGCAGGCGCCCCGGCGCATCCGAAGCCCGGCAGGCCGGGCATCAGCGGCGCCGCGATCGACTTTGACCTCACGCAGGACGGCGGGCAGGCCAAGGTGAGGATCACCAACGGCGCGCTCGACCTGCCCGGCGTCTTTGAAGACTCGCTGGTGCCCTTCGACCAACTGGCGGTCGATGCCCAATGGAAATTCTCGGGCCGGAAAATCGAGGCGCAGCTGCGCAACCTGCAGTTCGCCAACGCGGATGCCCAGGGCGAGGCGCAGGTCAGCTGGCGCACCCAGGACGCGGCCGGCCCGGCGCTCGTCGCGGGCGCGCCGGACCAGCGCTTCCCCGGTGTGCTCGATTTGCAGGGCAGCCTGAGCCGGGGTGACGGCACACGTGTGCACCGCTACCTGCCGCTGGTGCTGCCCGACCCCGTACGCCACTATGTGCGCGATGCGGTGGTGCAGGGCCAGGTCAGCGACGTGAAGTTCAAGGTCAAGGGCCCGCTCGAGCACCTGCCCTTTGCCAACCCCGCGCAAGGGGACTTCCGGGTGTCCGCCAAAATCCGCAACGGTCATTTCGCCTATGTGCCCAAGACCATACAGCCGGCCGGTGCGGCGCCGTGGCCGGCCCTGACCGAGCTGGGCGGTGAACTGGTCTTCAACCGCGCGGCGCTTGAAGTGAACGGCGCCAGCGGCAAGGTTGCGGGCCTGCCGGGCCTGCAACTGGTCAAGGGCGAGGCGCGCATTCCGGACCTGACCCACAACTCGACGGTCAATGTGAACGTCGACCTCAAGGGCGCGCTGGCCGACGCCCTGGGTTTCGTCAACCAGTCGCCGGTGGGCGGCATGACCAGCCACGCGCTGGCTGCGGCTACCGCCACCGGCACGGGCGACTACCGCTTCCGCCTGGAATTGCCCATCCATTCGATCGACAAGTCCCGCGTCGAAGGGACTGTCACGCTGCCCGGCAACGACGTGCAGTTCTCGGCAGCTGTGCCCATGTTGTCGAAACTCAAGGGCGTGGTCAACGTGAGCGAAAAGGGCTTTTCCGTCGCCGGCGGCCAGGCAAAACTGCTGGGCGGCGATGTGCGTTTTGACGGCGGCCTGCGCTCGCAGCCACGCGCCACGGGCGGCGGCGAGACCGAAACCGTCACGACCTTCAAGGCGCAAGGCAGCGTCACCGCGGAAGGCTTACGCCAAGCCAGGGAACTGGGCCCGCTCGCGCGCATGGCGCAAAACGCCAGCGGCAGCACGGCCTACACGGCGACGCTCGGGTTTCGCCGCGGCATGCCGGAACTGACCGTCGCCAGCAACCTGCAGGGCATGGCGCTGAGCCTGCCCGCGCCCCTGAGCAAAACCGCCGATGCGGCCTTGCCGCTGCGTTTTGAAAACGCCCTGCTGCAGGCCTCCATGGCTCCCGGGCAGAAGCTGGAAGACCAGATGTCGATCTCGGTGGGGCGCACGGCCTCCATCGTCTATGTACGCGACCTGAGCGGCACCGAACCGCGCGTGTTGCGCGGCGGCATCGCCGTGGGGCTGGAGCCGGGCGAGACCGCGCCGCTGCAGGAGGCCGGCGTGGCGGCCAACATCAACCTGGCCCATGTGGACCTCGACGCCTGGCAGAAGCTGCTGGGCGACTCGACGGTCGGCGGCACGCTGCAGGCGGCTCCGCCGGCGGCGTCCGCCGCGCTCAATCGCGCCGCCGCGACTGCCGCCATGAGCTATCTGCCGACCACCATGGCCATACGCGCCAAAGAGCTGGTGGTGGAAGGACGCAAGCTCAACAACGTGGTGGTGGGCGGCTCGCGTGAGGGCCTGACCTGGCGCGCCAACATCGACGCGACCGAACTCAATGGCTATGTGGAATTCCGCCAGCCCGGCGGCATAGGCGCCGGGCGCGTCTATGCGCGGCTCTCACGCCTGAGCCTGGAGCCCGGCACCGCCAACGACGTGGAGGCCATCCTGAACGAGCAGCCCTCCAGCATCCCGGCCCTGGACATCGTGGTGGAAGACCTGGAGCTGCGCGGCAAGAAGCTGGGCCGGGTCGAGATCGAGGCCGTCAACCGCGGCGCGTCGGCCGCAGCGCGCGAGGGTGTGCGCGAATGGCGGCTGAACAAACTCAACGTGATCCTTCCCGAAGCCGTGCTGACCGCCAACGGCAACTGGGTGGCGCTGAATGCACAGGGCGCCGCCGCGGCGGGCGCCAACCGCGCCGCCGCGCGCACGGCCGCCGAACGCCGCCGCACGGTGATGAACTTCAAGCTGGAGATCTCCGACTCGGGGGCGCTGCTCAAGCGCTTCGGCATGGGCGAGGTGATCCGCCGCGGCAAGGGCAAGCTCGAAGGCCAGGTGGCCTGGGTGGGCTCACCCCTGAGCTTTGACTACCCGTCCATGAGCGGGCAGTTCAACGTCAACGTCGAGTCGGGGCAGTTCGTCAAGGCCGACCCGGGCATCGCCAAGCTGCTGGGCGTGCTGAGCCTGCAGTCCCTGCCCCGGCGGCTGGCGCTGGATTTCCGTGATGTTTTTTCCGAGGGCTTCGCCTTCGACTTCGTCCGCGGCGACGTCAACATCAACCAGGGCGTGGCCTACACCAACAACCTGCAGATGCGCGGCGTCAACGCCGCCGTGCTCATGGAAGGCTCGGCTGACATCGCCAAGGAAACGCAGGACATCAAGGTCGTGGTGGTGCCGGAAATCAACGCCGGCACGGCCTCGCTGATCGCCACCGCCATCAACCCCGCCATCGGCCTGGGCAGCTTCCTGGCGCAGATGTTTTTACGCCGGCCCCTGATGCAGGCGGCCACCCAGGAGTTCCACATCGACGGCACCTGGTCCGACCCTCGGGTCACCAAGCTGGACCGCAAGGCCCAGGCCGACAACAAGCCCAGCCAGGCTTCCACGGAGACACGCTGACCATGAAAGTAGCCGCTATCCAAATGGTGTCGGGCACCCGCATCGAGGACAACCTCGAAGTGGCGCACCAGCTGCTCGGGCAGGCCGCGGCGCAGGGCGCCGAACTGGCGGTGCTGCCCGAGTATTTCTGCATCATGGGCCGCAAGGACACCGACAAGCTGCAGTTCCAGGAGACGCCCGGCCAGGGCCCTCTCCAGGATTTCCTGAGCCGGTCGGCGCGCGAACTCGGGCTCTGGATTGTCGGCGGCACCTTGCCCATGGCCACGGCCGACCCCGGCCGCGCCCGCAACTGCTCGCTGGCCTATGCGCCCTCGGGCGAATGCGCGGCCCGCTACGACAAGATCCACCTGTTTCGCTTCGCCCAGGGCCAGGAAGACTACGACGAAAGGCGCGTGCTGGAGCCCGGCACGCAGCCCGTGCGCTTCGAGCTGGCATCGCGCGACGGCCATGTTTACACCATAGGCATGAGCGTCTGCTACGACCTGCGCTTTCCCGAGCTCTACCGCGCCCTGAAGGCCGACGTGCTGCTGGTGCCCAGCGCCTTTACTTACACCACCGGCCAGGCGCACTGGGAAGTGCTGCTGCGCGCGCGGGCCATCGAGAACCAGGCCTATGTGCTGGCGGCGGCCCAGGGCGGCATCCACGAAAACGGGCGCCACACCTGGGGCCACACCATGGCCATCGATCCCTGGGGCCAGATCCTGGCCGGGCGCGAGGAGGGTGCGGGGGTGGTGATGGCCGAAGTTCTGGCCGCCAACCTGCAGGGCGTGCGCGACCGCCTGCCGGCCTTGCGCCACTGCGTCCTGTGAGGAGCCGCAGGGCGTGAAGTTTCCGCGCGTCAACGTGAGCCGGGCCAGCCGGCGCTGGTCGCTGTGGGCCCTGTTGCTGGTGCTGGTCGCGGCCTTGCTCGGCATCCTGGTATGGCTGGCGGGGCGTTACGAATCCAGCATGGTGCAAAGCCGGCTCGAGCACGACGCCGCCGAAACCGTCACCGACATCCGTTCGGGCCTCACGCGCAACATCCAGACCTTCCAGGCGCTGCAGTCCGGCGAACGCTCCCCCGGCGCATGGCATGCGCCGGCCGCCGAAGTGCTGCGCGAGCACCGCGAGATCATGCGGCTCGAGTGGCGCGGCGAGTCGCTGGACGTGCTGGCCTTTGTCGAAACGCCCTACCGCAGTTCGGTGTTCGAACGGCTCGGCAGGGCCGGCATGCAGGCCGACGTGGGCTTGACCTGCACCACCGCCCGGCGCCTGAGCGGTGCGGCTTACTCCACCAGCTATTTCATGCCGCAGCGCGACGGCCTGGGCCTGGAGGTGCTGGACATGTGCCTGCCCATCGTGGTGTCCGGCCGCCTCACGGGCTATACGGTCGCCACCTATTCTCTGCAGGACATCCTGGGCGAACTGGTGGGCCGGCAGCTGGCGCGCGGCGTCGGCCTGTCCTTCACCGAGGCCGACGGCACGCGGCTGGCGCTGCACGGTGTGCCCTCGCGCGGCAACCGCATCTACATCGCGCAGCAACTGCTCGATTTGCCGGGCAACACGCTGGTGGTCCGGATGGAAAGCCGGCTGGGCACGCCGGCCCTGTTCCCCAATGTGCTGACGGCGCTGGTAACCGCCATGTCGCTGGCGTTGATGGCGGTGCTTTTCCTGCTGGCCAGGGACATGCGGCGGCGCCTCAAGGTCGAGCACGACCTGGGCGAGGCGCTGGCCTTTCGCAAGGCCATGGAAGACTCGGTGCTGACAGGCCTGCGCGCGCGCGACCTGCAGGGCCGCATCACCTATGTGAACCCGGCGTTTTGCAAGATGGTGGGCGTGGAGGCCAAGGATTTGCTGAACCAGAGCTTTCCTTCGCCCTACTGGCCGCCGGAACTCGCCGGCGTCTACCAGCAGCGCCAGGAAATCCGGCTGGCGGGCAGCAACCTGCCGCGCGAAGGCCATGAATCGGTCTTCATGCGGCGCGACGGCACGCGCTTTCCGGTGCTGATCATGGAGGCACCGCTGATCAACGCGGTGGGCAAGCACACCGGCTGGATGAGCGCCATCCTCGACGTGAGCGAGCAGCGCCGCGTCGAGGAACTCTCGCGCGCCAGCCAGGACCGCCTGCAGGCCACGGCCAGGCTGGCCATGGTGGGTGAAATGGCCTCGCTGCTGAGCCACGAGCTCAACCAGCCGCTGGCGGCGATTTCCAGCTACGCCACCGGCTCGCTCAACCTGCTGCAGGAGGAAACCGGCGCCGAGCGGGTGCGCGCGGCCGCCCCGACGCCAGCGCCTTTGTCCGAAGACCTGCAGCTGGCCATGCGCCGCATCGCCGAGCAGGCCGAGCGCGCCGGCAAGGTCATCAAGAGCGTGCACGACTTCGTGCGCCGGCGCGACCAGGTGCGCGAGGCGGTGCCGCCGCGCGCGCTGCTCGACGCCATCATGCCGCTGGTGAGCCTGCAGGCCCGCAAGCTCGGCGTGCGCGTCGTGATCGAGGTCGACCCGGCCTGCGAGCCCGTGCTGTGCGACCGCACCATGGTCGAGCAGGTGCTGCTCAACCTCTCGCGCAACGGCATGCAGGCCATGCAGGGGCCGCCGGAGGGCGCGCAGCCCGCCGGCGGCGGGGCGCCGGCCGAAAAGGTGCTGACCCTGCGCATACGCCCCGCCGCTTCCAACGCGCACAGCCGCTGGGTCGAGTTCGCCGTGATCGACCGCGGCGAGGGCATTGCCGGGGATGTCGCGGAGCGCCTCTTCACGCCTTTTTTCACCACCAAGGAGGAGGGCATGGGCCTGGGGCTCAGCCTGTGCCGCACCGTGATAGAACAGCACGGCGGTTTCCTCGGATTTGAAGCGGCCGAACCGCAGGGTACGATTTTCAGTTTCACCCTGCCCGCGGCGCCGGCCCGGGACGGCGAATCACCGCAAGCCTGAAGGACAGCCATGGAACCGATTCACAATGCCACCGTCTACATCGTCGACGACGACGCCAGCGTGCGCGACGCGCTGGCCTGGCTGCTGCGCTCACGCCGCCTGCTGAGCGAGACCTTCGACAGCGCCGAGGCCTTCGACGCCCGGGTGTCAAAGGGCTTCGAAGTGCGCTCGCCCTCCTGCGTGCTGCTGGACGTGCGCATGGCGGGCCTGAGCGGCCTGGCCATGTTTGAAAAGCTCATTGGTTACGGCTTGTTGCCGACGCTGCCGGTGATTTTCCTCACGGGCCATGCCGACGTTCCCACGGCCGTCGATGCCGTCAAGCGCGGCGCCTTTGATTTTTGCGAAAAACCGTTTTCGGACAACGCGCTGGTGGACCGCATCGAGCAGGCGCTCAACCATTCCGCCGCGGCGCTGGCGCAGCACAGCCAGTCCACCGGCCTGCAGGCGCGCATCGACGGCCTCACCGACCGCGAGCGCGACGTGATGCGCCTGGTGGTGGGCGGCCTGCCCAACAAGCTGGTCGCGGACCAGCTGGACATCAGCGTGCGCACGGTGGAGGTTCACCGGGCGCGGGTGTTTGACAAAATGGGTGTCAAATCGGCGGTGGAACTCGCCAACCTGCTGCGCAACCTGTAGCGCCGGAGGCCGCTTACTTCTTGTCGGATTCCAGGCCGGGCGCCGGCGGTTCCGGCTCCTTCAGTTCACCGTTCTTGCGGCCCGAGAACATCGTCCACCACACAATGAACACCAGCAGCAGCAACGCCCCCAGGGCTTCCAGCAAAAGTAAGGCCATGACATTTCCT
Source organism: Polaromonas sp. P1_H6 (assembly GCF_056405195.1). NCBI lineage: Bacteria > Pseudomonadati > Pseudomonadota > Betaproteobacteria > Burkholderiales > Comamonadaceae > Polaromonas > Polaromonas sp. P1_H6. The sequence goes on along the minus strand of NZ_JBFUCN010000029.1, from coordinate 38,871 downwards.
TGGATACCGTCGATACGCGCCGTGCATGAAAAACGCTCCATGCGGCTTGGGACGATTATCGCCATCACGGCCTTTCTGGCCTCTTGCGCCAGCCCGCCGCTGCCGCCCTCGTCGGCGCCGGCGGGGGAGCCTGCCGCGGCCGGCAGCCGTACCGGCGATTCCGGCCCCTTGCCCGCGCCCTTGGTGCAGGGCAAAAGCCGCTGGGTGGCGGTCCGCTGGGCCGAGCTGCCGGGCTTTGAAGAAGACGCGCTGTTCGAGGCCTGGAACGCCTGGCTCAAGAGCTGCGAGCGGCCGGGCCCTGTCTTCGCGCCCCTGTGCGCCGAGGTGCGCCGCCTGAGCATCGCCTCGGCCGACGCACAGCGCAACTGGATGGTGAGCCGGCTGCAGCCCTATCGCGTCGAAAGCCTGCAGGGGGCGGCCGACGGGCTGCTGACCAGTTATTACGAGCCCGTGCTCAAGGCCAGCCGCCAGGCCGGCGCGGGCTACGAGGTGCCGCTGTACCGTCCGCCGGCCTCGCTGGCCAGCCGCAAGCCGTGGTTCTCGCGGCAGGAGATCGACACCTCCCCCGAAGCGAAGTCGGCGCTGCGTGGCCGCGAGATCGCCTGGCTGGCCGATCCGGTCGAGGCGATGTCGCTGCACATCCAGGGTTCGGGCCGGCTCAGCCTGACCGAGCCCGACGGCTCGCAGCGCATGGTGCGCGTGGCCTATGCCGGTTCCAACGAGCAGCCCTTTCGCAGCGTCACCCAATGGCTGCTGGACCAGGGCGAAGGCCGCATGACCGCGCCCTGGATCGAGTCCACCAAGGCCTGGGCCGCGAAAAATCCGCCACAACGCGTGCAGCAGATGCTCTGGAGCAACCCGCGCTATACATTCTTTCAGGAGCAGCCCCTGAGCGAACTCGACACAGCCTTCGGCCCCAAGGGCGCGCAGGGCGTGGCGCTCACGCCGGGACGCTCCATCGCGGTCGACCCGGGCAGCATTCCCTACGGCACACCGGTGTGGCTGGCCTCTCGCGGCGCGGCGGGCAGCCTGCAAAAACTGGTGCTGGCGCAGGACACCGGCAGCGCCATCGTGGGTGCGGTGAGGGCCGACTATTTCGCCGGCACCGGACCCGAGGCCGGCCAGTTCGCCGCGCGCATGAACCAGCCGCTGCGGCTGTGGGTGCTCTGGCCCCGCTGAACCCTTCTTCAGGAGTCATCATGAACAAGGCAAGGAATACCTTTGCGGCGCTGTTGGCGATGGCGGCATTGGGCGGCTGCGCCGGCGGCAACTGGCAGGATGCGGGCCCGCTGTACCGCTGCGAGCACGGCATCGAGTTTCGCGCCAGGTTCATCGATGACACGGCGGTGCTGGAAGGCTCAGGCGGACGTGACCTGCTCCAGCGCGACGCCGGCGGCGAAGGGCCGCGCCAGACGGTGTACAGCAACCCGCGCATGCGCGCCGAATTCGGCCTGGGCGCCAGCGGTCGTGAAGCGGTGTTGCGCTATCCCTTGCTGCCTTTGGTGGCGCGCTGCGTGCGCTGCGCGACTGACCTTCCCCGAATTTCCCGAGCCGAAGCCGCTCACAAAGCCCAGCGAAGCGGTCCTGGCTAGGCGCGTCGCCGCAGACAGTACACCAGTACGGCAAGGCGGCGCAACAACGCCAGGAGGGGTTTTTGAGTGGCTTTTAACGTACCGAGAGGCGGACTTCCACGCGCATCCCGTCGCGACGGGTCGATTGCCGGCTGTCGGCGATGCCGCTGCTGTTGCCGGCGCTCGCGTCGTCGGACTCGGCCACGGTGACCCATTCCCCGAGGCGCACGCTCAGCGAGGTGCTGGTGGACGATGAGGACAAGGGCGCCGTCGGCGACGAGCCTGTGCGGCTGGCTTGTCCGGCGGCCAGTTCGAGCTCCACGCTGTCGCCGCCGTACCAGAGGGGCCGTGCCGAAAAGCCGCTGTTGGCATCGATGAACACGGTGGCGGCCTGGCGCCCCTGCACCAGCCGCAGCGGCTGGCTGTTGCCCAGGTTGATGTTGGCGGGTCGGCCGTTGAGTACCAGCACCCGTTGCACCAGGTCGCGTGTGTCGCTACGCTGGCTGTCCTGGGCCGTGATGTGGGCGTTCGCGCCCGAACGTCCCGGTTGCAGGACGATACCGCCCTGTGCGCCCAAGGCGCTCTGGGAGCGCAGGCTGCTGCCGGCCTGCCGAACTTCAATTTGCAGGTTGCGCATGGGCAGCGCTTCAGGGCTTGAATTGGCCGATGGCTGCGCCATGAGCCAGGCGGGGGCGAACATGGATGGCAGCAGGCACAGGGCGCAAACGGCGTTTCGGAATTTCGTCATGGAGATCTCCAGGGCAGGCGAACCAAGGGGAGAGAGCAGAGCCCCCCATATAAAGTGCTTGTTCCGGTCAAGGCAAGCTAACATGGTACTGAAGTCAGTTGCCCGACCGCCGTCTCACGCCTCAGAGGGTGTGAGCGCCGTGATTAAATCCGTGTTCCCATGAACCCCAAAACAAAAGTTATCGCCTGGATTTTTGGCATTGTTGCCGCGTACGCCGCCAGCGTCGGCCTCGGTGCTTATCGCATCGCTTCGGCGGATATGTTTCCGATGGCGAAGAACGGTTTGGCCGCATACCTGGTTGCCACGGGGTCACGTGAAGCCAACAAGCCGATTCACTTTAAATGGTGGTCTTCCTGGTATTTCAAAAACAGCGCCTCGGACGGGTGGGCCCAATTTTTACTTTGCACCTCTTCGGCCGACTGTCATTCCATCATTGCCTATGTGGACCTCGGCAGGTGGCAAATCAATGTTGACGGCAATAAAGTGAACACGGACAAGTGGATAGTTCTGCCCAGCGGCAACCTGGTGAACGCCGAAAAACCGCCCTCGAAATGAAGGCCTGAGCGCGGGTTCGAGCATTCCCAGGTTTCCCGGGGCTGCTTTGGAGAGCGTTGCCGGCCTGCGGACTAGCTTAAATGCCCGAGCGGCAGCGCGCTGCTGGCTTTGACCTCGCCCAGTGAAAAACTGGTGTGCAGGTCCTTCACATTGGGCAGGTTGATCAGGTTTTGCAGCGCGAACTTGCTGAAGGCCTCCAGGTCCTGTGCCACCACCTGCAGTTCAAAGGTGCCGGTGCCGCTGATGTAGTGGCAGGAGACGATCTCCGGCAGCTTCTTGATGGCCTCCTCGAGCTGGCGCGTGGCGTCGCCGCTGTTGCGGTCGGCGTCCAGCCGCACAAAAGCCAGCACGCCCAGCCCGATCTTGTGGCGGTTGATCTCGGCCCGGTAGCCGGTGATGAAACCGCTTTCTTCCAGCGCCCGCACACGCCGCCAGCAGGGCGCGGCCGACAGGCCCACACGCGAAGCCAGCTCGGTGTTCGTCAGGCGCGCATCCAGCTGCAACTCATTCAGGATTGCGATGTCAAACTTATCTAATGTTTCCATATTTGCTATTTTGCAGCAAGATCCTTTCTAAAACCACCCTAAATCAGGCAAACAAAGCAAAGACATATCAGGGCCGGCGGCATACACTTTGCATGCATATAGAGGGCCAGCCCTAACCGGACTGCCCTTTGCAAGCCTGCCCACAAGGCGGTACCAAAAACAGCCCCTGGAGACCCACGAACATGAACGCGCCCCTACCTGAACACATCCGCAAGGCCCTGGAGACCGTCACCCTCGACGAAAACTCGCGAAGCGGGTTTCGCCGAAGGCATAAGTATTCAGGCGGCGAAGCCGGCTGTGCTGTATTTGTCGTCGAGTTTGTTCGCATGGGAGATGCAGCATGAACGCCCCACTTCCCGAGCACATCCGCAGGGCGCTGGAAACCGTCACGCTCGACGACAAATACAGCTTAGGCCGCGGCCGTGCTTTCATGAGCGGAGTCCAGGCGTTGGTCCGCCTGCCCATGCTGCAGCGCACGCGCGATGCCATGGAAGGCCTGAACACGGCGGGTTTTGTCAGCGGCTACCGCGGCTCGCCGCTGGGCGGCTATGACCAGGCGCTGTGGGCCGCGAAAAAGCACCTGGCCGCGCAGAACATCGTGTTCCAGCCCGGCGTCAATGAGGAACTAGGGGCCACTGCCGTCTGGGGCACGCAGCAGCTGGACCTGTACCCGCAAAGCAAGAAATTCGACGGCGTGTTCGGCATCTGGTACGGCAAGGGCCCGGGTGTGGACCGCTGTTCGGACGTCTTCAAGCACGCCAACATGGCCGGCACCGCCAAACACGGCGGCGTGATCGCCATCGCCGGCGACGACCACGTCTCCAAAAGCTCCACCGCCGCCCACCAGAGCGACCACATTTTCAAGGCCTGCGGCCTGCCGGTGTTCTTCCCGTCGAATGTGCAGGACATCCTGGACATGGGGCTGCACGCCTTCGCCATGAGCCGTTTTTCGGGTGTCTGGTCGGGCATGAAAACCATCCAGGAAGTCGTGGAGTCCTCGAGCTCCATCCTGGTCGACCCGGACCGCGTGAAGATCATCATCCCCGAAGACTTCGAGATGCCGCCCGGCGGCCTGCACATCCGCTGGCCCGACGCGCCGCTGGAGCAGGAAGCGCGGCTGATGGACTACAAATGGTATGCCGCGCTGGCCTACATCCGCGCCAACAAGCTTAATTACAACGTCATCGCCGGTCCCAAGGACCGCTTCGGCCTGATCGCCAGCGGCAAGGCCTTCAACGACACGCGGCAGGCGCTGGCCGACCTGGGGCTTGATGAAGAGACCTGCCACCAGTTGGGCATTCGCCTGCACAAGGTCAACGTGGTCTGGCCGCTGGAGGCCACCATCACGCGCGACTTCGCCGAAGGCCTGCAGGAAATCCTGGTGGTGGAAGAAAAACGCCAGGTCATCGAATACCAGATCAAGGAAGAGCTCTACAACTGGCGCGCCGATGTGCGGCCCAACGTGCTGGGCAAGTTCGACGAACCCGAGGGCGATGCCTCGGGCGGCGAATGGGGCCGCTCCAACCCGAGCGACAACTGGCTGCTGCGCGCCAAGGCCGACCTGACGCCTGCCATCATCGCCAAGGCGATCGCCAAGCGCCTGAAAAAACTCGGCGTGCCGGCCGATGTGATCTCTCGCATGGACGAGCGCCTGGCCGTGATCGAGGGGCGTGAACGGGCTCTCGCTGAAGGCAAGGCCGACACCGGCGAGCGCGCGCCCTGGTTCTGCAGCGGCTGCCCGCACAACACCAGCACACGCGTGCCAGAAGGCTCACGCGCCGTGGCCGGCATAGGTTGCCACTACATGGCGACCTGGATGGACCGCTCCACCTCCACCTTCACCCAGATGGGCGGCGAGGGCGTGACCTGGGTGGGCCAGGCGGCCTTCACAACCGACGCGCATATTTTTGCCAACCTCGGCGACGGCACCTACTTCCACAGCGGGCTGCTGGCGATACGCCAGGCCATCGCCTCGGGCGTGAACATCACCTACAAGATTCTTTACAACGACGCGGTCGCCATGACCGGCGGCCAGCAGGTTGGTGAGCGGCCGGAGGGCCACTCGGTGCTGCAGATCATGCAAAGCCTGCGCGCCGAGGGCGTGGCCAAACTGGTGATCGTGACCGACGAGCCGCAAAAATACGACAGCGCGCCGCTGCTCGAGGGCGTGACGGTGCACCACCGCGACGAACTGGACCGCATCCAGCGCGAGTTCCGCGAACTGAAGGGCACGACCGCCATCATTTACGACCAGACCTGCGCGACGGAAAAACGCCGCCGCCGCAAACGGGGAACCCTGGTGGACCCGGAAAAACGCGTGGTCATCAACGAATTGGTCTGCGAAGGCTGCGGCGATTGCTCGGTGCAGTCCAACTGCCTGTCGGTGGAGCCGCTGGAGACCGAGTTCGGCCGCAAGCGCCGCATCAACCAGAACACCTGCAACAAGGATTATTCCTGCGTGAAGGGCTTTTGCCCCAGCTTCATCACGGTCGAGGGCGGCCAGTTGAAGAAACCGAAGAAAGAAAAGAAGGGCGCGCCCAACAGCCTGCCGCCGGTTCCAGAACCCATCTTGCCCGTGGCCGAACACGCCTGGGGCATTGTGGTCGGCGGCGTAGGCGGTACCGGTGTCATCACCATCGGCCAGTTGCTGGGCATGGCCGCGCACATTGAAGGCAAGGGCGTGGTCACCCAGGACGCGGGCGGCCTGGCGCAAAAAGGCGGCGCCACCTGGAGCCACATCCAGATCGCCAACCGGCCCGAAGCGATTTACACCACCAAGGTCGACACCGCCAAGGCCGACCTGGTCATAGGCTGCGACCCCATCGTGGCCGCCAGCAAATACACGCTGACCGTCATGCAGCCGGGCCGCACCTACGTAGCCATGAATTCGCATGGCACGCCGACGGCGGCTTTTGTGACCAACCCCGGCTGGCAGTTTCCGGGCGGCAATTGCGAAACTGCCGTCACTTCCGCAGTGGGCGCTGACTTGTTGGGCAGCTTCGATGCCGAGCAAGTGGCGGTGCAGCTGGTGGGCGATTCGATCTACACCAACCCGCTGATGCTGGGCTTCGCCTGGCAAAAAGGGCGCGTGCCGCTGTCGCATGCCGCGCTGATGCGCGCGATCGAGCTCAACGGCGTGCAGGTCGACAACAACAAGGCGGCCTTTGAATGGGGCCGTCGCTGCGCGCACGACCTGGCATCGGTGCAGGCTTTGTTCAAGGCGGCGCAGGTCATCGAATTCGTGAAGAAGCCGGCACTGGCCGAAATGCTGGCCAAGCGGGTGGACTTCCTCACGGCCTACCAGAACGCCGCCTACGCCCAGTCCTACCAGTCCTTTGTCGAGCAGGTGCGGGGCGCCGAGGCGGTGCTCGGCAAAACGACGCTGACCGAAGCCGTGGCGCGTTACCTGTTCAAGCTGATGGCCTACAAGGACGAGTACGAGGTGGCGCGCCTGCACACCGACACGGCCTTCCTGGGCAAAGTGAACGCCATGTTTGAAGGCGACTTCAAGCTTCATTACCACCTGGCGCCGCCGCTCATTGCGTCGAAAAACGACAAAGGCGAACTGCAGAAGAAGCAGTTCGGCCCCTGGATGCTGGGTGCGTTCAAGGTGCTGGCCCGCCTGAAGGGCCTGCGCGGCACCCCGCTGGACGTCTTTGGCCGCACCGAAGAGCGGCGCACGGAGCGGGCCCTGATCGAGGAATACAAAACCAGCCTGGAAGAAGTGCTGGCGGGCCTGACGGCCGAAAACCACGCCACGGCGCTGGAAATCGCCCGGATTCCCGAAATGATCAAGGGCTATGGCCACGTCAAGGCGCGCCACCTGGCCGCCGCGCGGCCGCAATGGGCCGCGTTGATGCAGTCCTTTCGTACCCCCGGATCTACCGTCCAGCGGAAAGCCGCCTGAGCCTGGGGCCGCCCCGACCCCGGCCTTTCCCCGACAAGCCGGCCTCGCGGCAAAGCCCGCGGCGGCCCGCTGCGCGTAAACCCGGCTTGAAAAGCCCCTGGGGTGCGCCAGTTACCCCTTTGTGCGGCTGCCCTGCCGCATACAATCGTGGACTCCGCGCGCCGTCCGTGCTGGACGGCGCGCGCGCCAGTGTGTCTTTAATATGTTGTGGAGTTAGCCGTGTTCATTTCTTCCGCCTTTGCCCAAACCGCTCCAGCCGCAGCCGCCGGTGGCGACATGATGTCGCTGTCCTCGCTTCAGGGCATGCTGCCCCTGGTGCTGATGTTTGTGGTGCTGTATTTCGTCATGATCCGCCCGCAGATGAAAAAGCAGAAGGAGCATCGCGCCATGATCGACGCGCTGGCCAAGGGCGATGAAGTCGCGACGGCCGGCGGCCTGCTCGGCAAGGTGAGCAAGCTGGGTGACGTTTACCTGACCCTTGAGCTGGCCCCCGGCGTTGAGGTGCAGATGCAGCGCAGCGCCATCATCCAGGTCCTGCCCAAGGGCGCGATCGGCACGGCCAAGTAAGGCATCAGGCCCCTTGTGAGGATCCACAGGGGCTTGCGGTATATCGGGGCTGCTGCTTGATGCGGGCGCCCCTTTTGTTCATTTGTCCACCAGGAACAGCCCTCCCATGAATCGTTATCCGGCCTGGAAGTACGCCATCATCGTGGTCGCGCTGCTGATCGCGGCTCTGTACACACTGCCCAATTTCTTCGGTGAAGCGCCTGCGGTCCAGGTGTCCAGCAGCAAATCCATCGTCAAAGTCGACAGCACGACCCTCGCCAAGGTCGAGCAGTCCCTCAAGGACGCCGGCATCGCGGCCGACGCCATCACGCTCGAAGGTAATTCCATCAAGGCGCGCTTCGGCGACACCGACACGCAGCTCAAGGCCAAGGATGCCATCCAGAAAGCCCTGGCGCCCGATGCGAACGATCAATCCTATGTGGTCGCGCTCAATCTGCTGTCGCGTTCGCCCGCCTGGCTGACTTCGCTGCATGCCTTCCCGATGTACCTCGGGCTGGACTTGCGCGGCGGCGTCCATTTCATGCTGCAGGTGGACATGCAGGCGGCGCTGACCAAGCGTGCCGAATCCCTGGCCGGCGACATCCGCCTGTCGTTGCGCGAGAAGAACATCCGGCACGGCGGCATCAGCCGCAATGGGCAGGCCATTGAAATCAAGGTGCGCGACTCCGCCACCCTGGCCTCCGCCAAAGGGCTGATCCAGGACCAGTTCGCCGACCTGCAGACCGTCGATGCGCCGGACGGCACCGAATACAAGCTGACGGCCAGCATCAAGCCTGAAGCCGCGCGCCGTATCCAGGACCAGGCGCTCAAACAGAACATCGTGACCCTGCACAACCGCATCAACGAGCTGGGCGTGGCCGAGCCGGTGATCCAGCAGCAGGGCATAGACCGCATCGTGGTGCAACTGCCCGGCGTGCAGGACACGGCCAAGGCCAAGGACATCCTGGGCCGCACCGCCACGCTGGAAATGCGCCTGGTGGACGACAGCGCCGAGGCTCGGGCCGCCGCGGGCAATACCGGCGCGGTCCCTTTCGGCGACGAGCGCTTCTTCGAACGCAACGGCCAGGCGGTGATCGTCAAGAAGCAGGTGATCCTGACCGGCGAGAGCCTGACGGATGCCCAGCCCGGCTTCGACTCGCAGAACCAGCAGCCCAAGGTGGACCTCACGGTCGATGCCAAGGGCGGGCGCATCATGCGCGACACCAGCCGCGAAAACCTCAAGAAGCGCATGGCCATCGTGCTGTTCGAAAAAGGCAAGGGCGAGGTCCTGACGGCGCCCGTCATCCAGGGTGAGCTCGGCAACCGCTTCCAGATTTCCGGCTCCATGAGCGTCACCGAAGCCAACGACCTGGCGCTGCTGCTGCGCGCCGGCTCGCTGGCCGCGCCCATGGAAATCATCGAGGAGCGCACCATAGGCCCGACCCTGGGCGCCGACAACATCTCCAAGGGCTTTCACAGCGTGTCCTGGGGGTTTGTCGTGATCGTGGCCTTCATGGCGGCGTATTACATGCTCTTCGGCCTGTTCTCCGGCCTGGCACTGGCCGTCAACCTGCTGTTGCTGGTGGCGGTGCTGTCCATGTTGCAGGCGACCCTGACCCTGCCCGGCATGGCGGCCATGGCGCTGGCGCTGGGCATGGCCATCGACTCCAACGTGCTGATCAACGAGCGCGTGCGTGAAGAGCTGCGCAGCGGGGCATCGCCGCAGGCGGCCATCCACGCGGGCTATGAACGGGCCTGGGCCACCATCCTGGACTCCAACATCTCGACGCTGATCGCCGGCCTGGCCTTGCTGGCCTTTGGTTCCGGCCCGGTCCGCGGCTTCGCGGTGGTGCACTGCATCGGTATTTTGACCAGCATGTTCTCGGCGGTGTTTTTCTCGCGTGGCCTGGTCAACCTCTGGTATGGCCGCCAGAAAAAGCTCAAGTCGGTTTCCATCGGCACCGTGTGGCGGCCCGCCGCGTCCGGCGCCGTGGCGACCAAGTAATCCCGGCCTTTTTTCCTGAGTTTCCCAAGGACCCCAGATGGAATTCTTCAAAATCCGGCGCGACATTCCGTTCATGCGGCATGCCCTGATTTTTAACATCATCAGTTTTGCGACTTTTGCGCTGGCCGTCTTCTTCCTGATCACGCGCGGCCTGCACCTGTCGGTGGAGTTCACCGGCGGTACCCTGATGGAGGTGAACTACACCCAGGCCGCCGACGTCGGAAAGATCCGCGACACCGTGGCCGGCCTGGGATTCACCGACGTGCAGGTGCAGAATTTCGGCACCTCGCGCGACGTGATGATCCGCCTGCCCGCCCAGAAGGGCGTGAGCACCGCCCAGCAAAGCGACAAGGTGCTGGGAGCCCTGAAGGCGGCCAGCCCCGACGTGACGCTGCGCCGCACGGAATTTGTGGGCCCGCAGGTCGGTGAGGAGCTGGCCCATGACGGGCTGAAAGCGCTCGCCATGGTGGTCTTCGGCATCATGGTTTACCTGGCCTTCCGCTTTGAATGGAAGTACGCGGTGGCGGCCATCATCGCCAATTTGCACGACGTCGTCATCATCCTGGGCTTCTTCGCGTTCTTCCAGTGGGAGTTTTCGCTGGCCGTGCTGGCGGCGGTGCTGGCGGTGCTCGGTTATTCCGTGAATGAATCGGTGGTGATCTTCGACCGGATCCGCGAGAACTTCCGCCGCTACCGCAAGATGAACACCGTGGAGATCATCGACAACGCGATCACCTCCACCATCAGCCGGACCATCATCACCCACGGCTCGACCCAGATCATGGTCCTGTCCATGTTGTTATTCGGCGGTCCTACACTTTTTTACTTTGCCCTGGCCCTGACCATCGGCATCCTGTTCGGCATTTATTCATCGGTTTTTGTGGCGGCCGCGATTGCGATGTGGCTGGGCATCAAGCGGGAAGACCTGGTCAAGGCACCGGCCAAAAAAGGCGAAGATCCCAATGACCCCAACGCAGGGGCCACGGTGTAAGCTATAGGCTAATCATCCAGGGCGGTCGTGGCTCCAAGCAACAAAAATAACAGTCTTCTGGTCGAGCAGGCTCGCGCGCTGTTTACGGAGCGTGCCGCACGGATATTGCCCGCACTCGCCAAAACCATCAAGGACAAACTGTCCGCGCTGGTCGACCAGCCGGGCAGCGCCCGCGACATGCAGGAAAGGCGCGACGGCTGGCTGGCTTTCCAGAAAAGCGGCGATGCCTGGGTTCGCGGTACCGCCGCGGCCTGGGCCAACGCGCAGGCCGTTCCCGCCGCCAACTCGCCCGCCCGTTTTCTGGACAGCGGTAAATTCGAACTGATGGGTAACGACGTGATGGAGGACAAAATCCTCGCCTCACGCCTGGCCCTGCGCCTGCTCGATTTCACCAGCTGGGAACTCAACGACCTTCGCTTGCGCATCCAGAACCTGGAGGGGATTTCCGAGCTTCACAAGCAGGACATCCTGCGTCCCGAAGTGCTCGCCCAGCATCTGGTCGAGCAATGGAGCATTGCTTCCCTGCCTCGCGAAGTCTTGGTTGCGGTCCAGAGTTCCATCCAGAAGGACATGGGCGAGCACCTGCTGGAGACCTACCACGCCACCAACGAATTCCTGGTGCAACACGGCGTCATGGCCGAAATCGACCTGAGGCCGCTGGTCAAGCGCACGCCTTCGGCCGCCGGTGCCGGCGCTGGCGCCGCCGCCAAAACGGCAGCTGAAGCGCAGAGAGACAAAGCCCCACAGGGCGGTGACCACCGGGCGGGGTCCGGCATGGGGGGCGGAGGTGCTTCAGGCGGTGTTGCGGCTTACGACGGCGCTGGCGGGAACAATGCCTCATCTTCCTATGGTGACTCCGGTGGCAATCCGTCGTCCCCCGGCGGCCGGGGCCCGGCTTCCGCGGGCGGTGCCCGAGGAGGCGGTTCCGGCGCAACTTCATCTTCACCTTCATCATCCAGGAGCGGCGCCGGCTCTCCCTACGGCGGGACCGGCAACGGTGTGGCGGGCGGTGGCGCGCGAGGCGCAAGCGGCGCGGCCGGCGGCGGCGTTTCTGGTGGGCAGGCGGCGGGCCGTTTTTCGGGCGGTGGCGCGGCCGCTCCTGGCGCCGCGGGCCGTCCCGGCAATGCGGGCAGCGGCGCTGAGAATGCCGGCAAGTCCAATGCGGCAAAAGGCCCTGAAGCGAACACCGGTCCCGGCCAGGGGGTGCACGAAGAAACCCGCATGCAGACCGCTACCACACCCCTGGCCAGGGCACGCATGCGCGCCCAAGGCGTGATGGGGCAACTCAAGCGCCTGCTGTCGAACCAGGCGGCGGGCTTCGACGACACGCGCCCCAGCCAGGCATCGCCGCCGCTGGCGCAGGCCATGGCCAGCGTGGAGCGCGCGGAAGAAACCGGCGCGGAACGCACCCTGCTCGCGGATGCGCAAGGCCAGGTCTACGGCCAGGCGCAGGTGGACCATGCCGCGGGCGTTCTGCGTGAGCGCACCACCAAGCTCAAGGAGGCCGCTTCCACCTCCTCCGAAAAAGCGACGATCGAAATCGTGGCCTTGATGTTCCAGAGCATCCTGGCGGAAGACCGTATTCCCGCCGTGATCCGTGTCTGGTTCGCGCGCCTGCAGATGCCGGTGCTGCGTGTGGCGATCTCCGAGCCCGAGTTCTTCGAGTCCCTGCAGCATCCCGCGCGCCGCCTGATAGACCGCATGGGTTCCTGCGTGCTTGGCTTCGATGTCACGGTGGCGGGCGGCGTGCTGGAAGCCGAGATCAAGCGCGTCGTGCAGGTGATCGAGCAATACCCCGAAACCGGGCGCCGGGTGTTCCAGCTCGTTTACGATGAATTCGACAAATTCCTGTCCAGGTTTCTGTCGGAGCACGGCAGCGCAGCGCGCGTGGTGAGCGTGGCCCAGCAGGTCGAGCAAAAAGAGACCATGACCATCCAGTACACCATTGAGATGCGCAACATGCTCAATGACATGCCGGTCCGCGATGAAATCCGCGAGTTCCTGTTCAAGGTCTGGGCCGAAGTGCTGGCGATCGCCGCCATGAAGAACGGCCCGCAGCATGAGGAGACCCTCACGCTCAAGCGGGCCGCCGCCGACCTGGTGTGGGCGGCCAGCGCCAAGCCCAACCGCAACGACCGCGCCCGCGTCATCGCCGACCTGCCCAAGTTGCTGCAGCTGTTGCGCTTGGGCATGTCCATGCTGGGGCTGGGCGTGGCCGACCAGGACGGGCACCTGAAAATCATCAGCGACACGCTGGCCGACGCCTTCATGTCCAAGACCGACGCGATTCCCGTGGAGAAGGTGGAGGCCATGGCCAAGCGCCTGACCAACCTCGAGGATTACCTGTCCGACGAGGATGTGGGGGATTTGCCGCTGGACACCGACAGCCTGGTGACCATGATAGGCATAGACGCCACCGACATCGAGGTGATCGCCGACGGCGGCAGCCATCCCACCGAGGCCATGCGCGCCTGGGCCAAGGAGCTGCAGCTGGGCTCATGGTTCAGCCTGGACCACAACGGAAAAGTCAGCCATGTGCAGTTCGCCTGGTGCAGCGATCGCAAGCAGCTGCACCTGTTTGCTTCCGCTGACGGCCGCAATTTCCTGATCCAGGCGCGCCGCCTGGCCGCTTACCTGCAGGCGGGCTTGCTGGTGCCGACCGAAGAAGAGGCGCTGACGGTGCGCGCCACGCGCGACGCGCTGGCCAAGCTCGACGCCAATCCCGAGCGCCTGCTGGGCTAGGCCTCTAAATTACGCATTGGAAGGGGCTCTCCTGGCGCGCGGGATAGTCGCCGGCGCCTGGCGTTCAGCGCTCAGTGGGCCAGGCGGAATTCCGAGTCGTCGCACAGCTCGTCGAGCACCAGCGCATCGGGCTCTTCGCCGAAACTCCAGTACACCATGAGGACGATGATTTTCAGGTCGTCCAGCGTCACCGGGTCGCCCGGCGCCGCCATGGCGCGGTCGATGACGATCTCGCGCATGTGCGGCGGCAACACGCCGGAAGATTCGAGAAAGCTCACAAAACCCAGGCTCTGCGCGCCCAGGTGCACCTGCTCGGCGACGGAGTACACACGCAGGCTGCCGGCGGATTGCGGCTGGATGGCGGAGGCTGTTGCGGAGGAGTCACCGCTATCCTGAGGGGTTTTGGCCGGCAGGCTGATTTGCGTGCCCTGGGCCGCGGTGTTCAGGCCGTCGAGCCAGACAAGGGCTGCCTGGATTTCCTCGGCATCGAAGCCCGCCGCGGTGAGTTTGCGGCTCAGTCGGTGGAGTTCGGGGCAAGCGTCACCTTGCCAGTAATTCTCGTAGACGTACACCAGTACTTCAAACATGCACCCAATATAACGCAGATGCAGCCGGCCGTGTCAATCCTCCGGCCGGGCGCTTGAGGCGCATCGGAATTCGCTTCGTCAACCGGCTGCGAGGCGCTGGAACAGCCCGCCCGGCAGGCGCACCACCTGCCCGCACAGTTCGAGTTCCAGCAAGCTGGCCTGCAGCCGCGCGGTGTCCAGCCCGGTGCGCGCCTGCAGGGCGTCCAGGCTGACGGGGTCAAAGCCCAGGGCCGCGATCAGCGGGTCGCCGGCGTCCGGGCCGGTCGCCGTCTCATCAGTGCCGGTCGCGCGGGGGGCGCTAGAAAGGTTCAGCTCTTCCAGCACGTCCTGCGCCACTTCCACGAGCTTGGCGCCCTGCTTGATCAGCGCGTGGCAGCCGCGGGACTGGGGCGAGTGGATGGAGCCGGGAATGGCAAAGACTTCCTTGCCCTGCTCCGCCGCCAGCCGCGCTGTGATCAGCGAGCCCGATTGCAGTGCCGCTTCCACCACCAGGGTGCCGCGGGACAGGCCCGAGATGATGCGGTTGCGCCGCGGGAAATTCGCCGCCAGCGGGGGCGTGCCGAGGGGAAATTCGCTGACGATCATGCCCTGCTGCACGATCCGGTGTGCCAGCGCGAGGTGCTTCTTGGGATAGACCCTGTCCAGCCCGGTGCCCACCACGGCAATCGTTTCGCCGCCGCCCAGCAGGGCGCCGTCATGCGCCGCGCCGTCAATGCCGAGGGCCAGTCCCGAGACCACGCAGAGCCCGGCGGCGCCGAAGGCCTTGGCGAACTGCCGGGCATTGGCCTCCCCCTGCGGTGTCGGGTTGCGGCTGCCGACGATGGCGATGAGCGGCGCCGCCGTTGGCCGCCCGGCCAGCGTGCCCAGCATGTAGAGCATCAGGGGCGGGTCCTCGATGTCGAGCAGGGCTGTGGGGTAGGCGGCGTTGCCCAGCGTGACGACCTGCCTGTCCTCGCCGGCCTGCAGCCATTCGAGGGTGACCTGCAACTGGGCGGCCAAAGCCGGCGGTTCCGCCAGAATGGCTTTGGCCAACTTGGCCGTGCCGAGTTGCGTGAGGGCGGCCGCGCTCTGGTTGAAGATGGCCTGGGCCGACCCAAAAGCCGCCAGCAGTTTGCGCGCGGTGTCGTTTCCCACGCCGGGGGAAAGGGTCAATCGCAGCCAGGCCTGGAGCTCTTGCGTGTCCACGTCGGTCTGGCTTTGGGAGAGGGCCGGCGGTTGGCGGGCGAGCGAGCACTGCGTCCGCGGGCCGCGCCGTGGCGCGCCCGGGCACAGGCGGCGCGCTTAATTCGGGTTGGCGAAGCGGTCGCCGACTTTGACGCCGTCGGTGATCTGCAGGATCAACGCGTAGGAGAGCTTGTCAAACGTGCGGAACACCATCAGCAAGCCGTTGCGCTCGTTGGGCAGCTTGATCTGCGGCCGCGCGCTGTCGGTCTTGTCGGCCAGGCGCTCGCCGTCCTTGAGGATGGCCATGACATGGCCGCGTTCAAGCCCGTCCGAGGCGCCCCGGTTGATCACCACGACCTGGTTTTCAGCCGCGTTTGCCACAGCGCTGCCGTAAATGGAGACGATCTGGCCCGTGATCGGGGTGGCGGGCGCATGCGGCACGTAGCTGACCAATTCCCGAGGAGGGTCGGGGAGCAGGCGGTCGCCGACGCGCATTTCTTCCTTGGTGGACACGATGTCGATGGTGGCGGGCACGATTTCCGGCTGGGGCTTGCCGTCCTTGCCTGGAATTTGGGTGACGGATTCGCCGCGCATGAGTTCGGCCTTGCCGATGTATTGCGCCTCGTAGCCCAGGATCTGCTGGGTGGTCGGGTCTTTCAGGGCCGTGGCATTGCGGTAGACGCGGTAATCCAGAGGCTGGCCTTTTGCGTCGCTCAGGGGAGTGCCGGTGGCGACGCCGCCCACGTACTCGCCGCGCGCATAGGCGCGGTCGCCACGGCTCAGGAGCACACGCCCCTCCTGGGCGGCGACGATACGGGGAGCCCTTGAAAAGGTCGCATCGTCAACCAGGACGGCTTCTGAGAGGAAGGGTTCTATGACATTGTTCTCTAGCGTGGGGATCGAGTTGTCGGCCAGGGATTCGTAGCGGGTGCGGGGCGACACGCGCACCGTGTCCGTCGGCGGGCCGTCGCTTGAGGCCTGGCGTGTGCGCAAGGTGGCACGGCCGCCGGTCTTGTCCAGGTAAAGGTGCTGCCCGGGGTAAATGCGGTGGGGGTTGCGGATGTCCTGCAGGTTCATGCCCCACAGTTCCGGCCAGCGCCAGGGGCTTTTGAGGAACAAGCCGGAGATGGCCCACAGTGTGTCGCCGCGCTTGACGGTGTACTCGTCCGGGGCGTTCGGCGCCAGTTCGCTGAGCGGGACGCCCGCCTGGGCGACCTGGGTGGCTGTTGCTTTTTGGCCCGGTGTGATGGGGAAATTCTGGGCATGCAGGCCGCCGGCAATGCCCAGAAGGGCGGTGGCGGCTATTGAAATTTGACTGAAACGACCAAAAATTGTTTGCATCTTTGTAGGCCTTCGGCGCTTTTTGAGGACTGGCACGGCACGATCCGCAACGGATGCGGGCGGAAAAGAGCGTGTCATATCTTGATAAATTACTAACGATTTTGTACCTAAGCCCTTGATTAAGCAACGAATACACGATTCTGGGAATATCAGGATGCTGAAAAACCGAGAAAAGTGGCGAAAATAGCGACATCTCCCCTTCGCCCCTCCTTTTCCCTTGCCTTCCCCCATGAGCCAGCTGACCATTCTTCGTTACCCCGATCCCCGCCTGCACACGGTGGCCAAACCCGTGGCGGCCGTGGACGCCCGCCTGCGCAAACTGGCCGACGACATGTTTGAAACCATGTACGAGGCGGCGGGCATAGGCCTGGCCGCCACCCAGGTGGACGTTCACGAGCGCCTGATCGTCATCGATGTGAGCGAAGACCGCAACCAGCCGATGGTGCTCATCAACCCCGAAATCGTCTGGGCCAGCGAGGAAACGCGTGTCGGCGACGAAGGTTGCCTGTCGGTGCCCGGTATTTATGATGGGGTGGAGCGCTCCACGGCGATCAAAGTCCAGGCCCTGGACCTGGACGGCAAGTCCCAGGTGTACGAAGCCGAGGGCATGCTGGCGGTCTGTATCCAGCATGAGATGGACCACCTGCTGGGCAAGGTGTTTGTCGAATACCTCTCTCCTTTGAAGCGCAACCGCATCAAGACCAAAATGATCAAGCAGAAGAAGGACGAAGACCGCGAGGCCGCCCACTGAGCGTTCGCCGGCCGTTTGCCGGCACGCGGGCTTTGCCGCCCGCAGTCCGGGATTTCCCTAGGACTCTTTAGAATCAGGCGCCATGCGCGTCATTTTTGCCGGTACCCCTGAGTTCGCCCGAGTCGCTGTCGAAAGATTGCACGCCGCCGGTTTTGAGATTCCCCTGGTCCTGACCCAGCCCGACCGCCCCGCCGGCCGCGGCATGAAATTGCAGGCCTCCCCCGTCAAGCAATGGGCTGAAACCGCCCATATCACGGTCGCCCAGCCCCGCAGCCTGCGCCTGGACGGCAAATTCCCCGATGACGCGGCCAGCGCCCGTGAGGCCATCACCGCCGCGCGTGCGGACCTCATGGTGGTCGCGGCCTACGGCCTGATCCTTCCGCAATGGGTACTGGACACGCCCAGGCTGGGCTGCCTCAATATCCATGCGTCCTTGCTGCCGCGCTGGCGCGGCGCGGCGCCCATCCACCGCGCCATCGAGGCCGGCGATGCGCAAACCGGCATCACCATCATGCAAATGGATGCCGGGCTGGACACCGGTGACATGCTGCTGGTGGACCGATTGCCCATCGCCGCGCAAGACACCACGGCCTCCCTGCACGACGGGCTGGCCGGCCTGGGCGGGCGGCTCATCGTCGAGGCGCTGGAACTCGCGGCCTGCGGCGGTCTCACGGCCACGCCCCAGCCTTCGGAGGGCGTGAGCTACGCCCACAAGATTGAAAAACACGAGGCCATGATCGACTGGATGCAAAGCGTCGCCGTGCTGGAGCGCCGCATCCGCGCCTTCAATCCCTTTCCGGGCGCGGCCGGCGTGCTGGCGGGCCAGACCCTCAAGTTCTGGCGCGCCGAAATCCTCGCAGGCGCGGCCCGGCCCGCCGGTGCGGAGGCCGGCCAGGTGCTGGCCGCCACTGCAGAGGGCATAGACATCGCCGCCGTGGACGGCGTACTACGCGTGAGCCGGCTGCAGAAAGCCGGCGGCAAGGCGCTGGATGCGGCCGATTTTTTGCGCGGTTTCGACATCCGGCCCGGCATGGTGTTCAGCCAGGCGCCGGCAGGTCAACAGGAATGAGGGTTTTGTGAAAACATTGTTCAAGCATCCGGAGTTCCGGGTAGGGGCCAGCGAACTCGCGGCGGTGGCGCCCGGCATTGCCGCCTGGGGCCTGATGACGGGCGTGGCCATGGCCAAGTCGGGCATGAGCCTGATCGAGGTGTTGCTGATGGCCATCCTGGTGTTTGCCGGCAGCTCGCAGCTGGCGGCCCTTCCGCTCATCGTGGCAGGCGCCCCCATGTGGGTGATCCTGGCGACCTCGTTTTGCGTCAACCTGCGTTTCATGGTCTTCAGCGCCCATCTGCGTCCCTATGTGATGCACCAGAGCCTGTGGCGGCGCCTGATTTACGGCTACGGCATGGCGGACCTCAATTACGTGCTGTTCACCAAGCGCTTTCCGCACCCTTCCACCGACCCGCTGGTCATCCGCGGGCAAGAGGCCTACTGGGCCGGCAGCTGCGGGGTCAGCTGGGTCAGCTGGGTCGGCGCCAGCCTGCTCGGCATCGCGCTGGCCAATTCCATCCCGCTGTCCTGGGGGCTGGGCTTCGCCGGCATCCTCGCGCTGCTGGGCATCATGTGCTCGCTGGCCACCACCCGGTTGCGCGTGGTGTCGGCCGGCATCGCCGGCGCGGCTGCCGTGGCCACCTTTGCCCTGCCGCTCAAGCTCAACATCCTGGTGGGCATCGCCGCAGCGGTGGCCGTCTGCCTCTTGCTGGAAAAACCAGTGCCGGCCAAGCCCGCCGCGCCCGCGCCCACGCCCGGAACAGGAGACGCCGCATGAACCAGACCGACCTCTGGACCGTGGCCACCATCCTCGGCATGACGGCGATCACCGTCCTCACGCGCTGCTTCTTTTTTCTCTCGGACAAACCCTGGACCTTGCCGGCCTGGGCCCAGCGCGGCCTGCATTACGCGCCCATCGCCGCGCTGGCCGCGGTCATCGTGCCGGAAATGGTGATGACCCAGGGCCATCTGATCGCCACCTGGAAGGACGCGCGCCTTTTTGCCGTCATTGCGGGCACGGCCTGGTACTACTGGCGCCACGGCGTGCTGGGCACCATCCTGGCCGGCATGGCGGTCTACCTGCCGCTGCACATAGCCCTCGGCTGGTAGGTAAGCAAACGCAAAGGCGCCTCGCGGCCGGGTTTACGGGGAAAACGCCCGCCTACAATTGCGGCAGCTCAGGCCGGCGCCGGCCTGAAAATCCACTTCCCTTGCGAGCCGTTTCCATGAATTTCATCCGTTTTTCCGACCTGTGCGCCAGCGGCAAAGTTGCCGGCAAGCGCGTGTTCATCCGTGCCGACCTCAATGTGCCGCAGGACGACGCCGGCAACATCACCGAGGACACGCGCGTGCGCGCCTCCATTCCCTGCATCCAGATGGCGCTGGACGCCGGCGCCGCCGTCATGGTGACCTCCCATCTCGGGCGGCCCGTGGAAGGCGAATTCAAGCCGGCCGACTCGCTGGCCCCCGTGGGCAAGCGACTGGGCGAACTCATGAAACGCGAAGTGCCGCTGGCCTCCAACTGGGTCGACGGCGTGGACGTCAAACCCGGCCAGCTGGTGCTGCTCGAGAACTGCCGCCTCAACAAGGGCGAGAAGAAGAACAGTGAAGAGCTGGCGCGCAAGATGGCCGCGCTCTGCGATATTTTTGTGCACGATGCCTTCGGCACCGCCCACCGCGCCGAAGCCTCCACCTACGGCATCGCGCAGTACGCGCCTGTGGCCAGTGCCGGCCCGCTGCTGGCGGCTGAAATGGACGCGATCTCCAAGGCGCTGTCCAGCCCGCGCCGGCCGCTGGTGGCCATCGTCGCCGGCAGCAAGGTGTCGACCAAGCTCACCATCCTCAAATCGCTGGCCGCCAATGTCGACCAGCTCATCGTGGGCGGCGGCATCGCCAACACCTTCATGCTGGCCGCCGGCCTGAACATCGGCAAAAGCCTGGCCGAAGCCGACCTGTTGGCCGAGGCCAAAGCCGTGATCGAGGCCATGAAGGCGCGTGGCGCCGAAGTGCCCATCCCGACCGACGTGGTCACCGCCAAGGCCTTTGCCGCCGACGCACCGGCCACTGTCAAAGCCGCGACCGAGGTGGACGACGACGACCTGATCCTCGACATCGGCCCGCAAACCACAGCCCGGCTCGCGGCGCAGTTGATGGCTGCCGGCACCATTGTCTGGAACGGCCCTGTCGGTGTCTTCGAGTTCGACGCCTTCGCCAAAGGCACCGAAGGCATTGCGCGCGCCATCGCTGATAGCAGCGCGTTCTCCATCGCCGGCGGCGGCGACACGCTGGCCGCGATCGCCAAGTACGGCATCGAAAAGCAGGTGGGCTACATCTCCACCGGCGGCGGCGCTTTCCTCGAAGTGCTGGAAGGCAAGACGCTGCCGGCCTTTGAGATTTTGCAGAAACGCGCCGCAGGCTGAGCGCTTTCGCCGTCTGCGACAAGGGGCTGTAATGGCCCCGGCGGCCAAATTGGTAACGCCTCCGTAACTGTTTCCGTGTGAAAATCGGAAACTAAATTACATGGAGACATTTCCTATGCCGCGTCGCGCCACCAAGATCGTTGCCACCCTCGGACCCGCCTCCAGCGACCCCGCACTGCTGGAGAAGATGATCCGCGCCGGCGTCAACGTGGTGCGCCTCAATTTCAGCCACGGCACCGCACAAGACCATGTGGACCGGGCCAAGCTGGTTCGCGAAGCCGCCCAGCGCGCCGGTCGTGAAGTCGCCATCATGGCCGACCTGCAGGGCCCCAAGATCCGCGTCGGCAAGTTCGCCGAAGGCAAGGTCCAGCTCGAGCCCGGCGAGAAATTCATCCTTGATGCCTCCCGCACCGAGCCTGGTGACCTCAGGGGCGTCGGCCTGGACTACAAGGAACTGCCGCGCGACGTCAAAGCCGGCGACGTGCTGCTGCTCAACGACGGCCTGATCGTGCTCACCGTCGACGTGGTGCGCGGCGAAGAAGTGCACACCACCGTCAAGCTGGGCGGCGAGCTGTCCAACAACAAGGGCATCAACAAGCAGGGTGGCGGCCTGACCGCCCCGGCGCTCACGGCCAAGGACATGGAAGACATCAAGACGGCCATGAGTTTCCAGGCCGACTATGTCGCGGTGAGCTTTCCCAAGAACGCCACCGACATGGAGATGGCGCGCCAGCTCTGCAACGTGGCCGCCGCGCCCTACAAACACAAGCCCGGCCTGATCGCCAAGATCGAGCGCGCCGAAGCCATTCCCAAGCTCGAGGAAATCCTGCGCGTCAGTGACGGCATCATGGTGGCCCGCGGCGACCTGGCCGTGGAAGTCGGCAATGCCGCCGTGCCGGCGCTGCAAAAACGCATGATCAAGATGGCGCGCGCCGGCGACAAGGTCGTCATCACCGCCACGCAGATGATGGAGTCCATGATCGTCAACCCGGTGCCCACGCGCGCCGAGGTCAGCGACGTCGCCAACGCGGTGCTGGACGGCACCGACGCGGTGATGCTCAGCGCCGAAACCGCCGCCGGCAAATACCCGCTGGAGACGGTCGAGGAAATGGCCAAGATCTGCGAGGAAGCCGAGAAGGCCGAATACAAGGAGCTGGAGGGCGATTTTTCCGGCAAGACCTTCAGCCGCATCGACCAGTCCATCGCCATGGGCGCGCTGTTCACGGCGCACCACCTGGGCGCCAAGGCCATCGTCGCGCTGACCGACAGCGGCTCCACGCCCTTGTGGATGAGCCGCCACGACATCCGCGTCCCGATTTACGCGCTCACGCCGCGCCTGGCGACGCAGCGCAAGATGGCCATATACCGCAATGTGCGCCCCCTGCTGATGGACACCAGCGCTGACCGGGACACCGCGCTTGAACAGGCTGAAGGCCACCTCTTGCGCCGCAATATCGTGCAAAGCGGCGATGTGTACGCCATTACCTGCGGCGAGCCCATGGGCGCGCCGGGCGGCACGAACATGCTGAAGATCTGTAGGGTAGCCTGAACCTTTCCGCCTGGGCCTATGGTCCCGGCGCCGCGAGGGCGGGCACCCGAGCCCGAGCCGGCGATGGCCTTTGCGAAATCATTTGACTGACGACGCTGTCGACCAGCGCAGCCGAGGTCCAGCACAGCCAGGCGGTCCAGAGCGTGTGGCTCATGTAATGGGCGCCGCGCACCTGCTGGGCCAGGCCCAGCACCAGACCTGCCAGCAATGCACCGGCCAGCCAGCGTTGCGCCGTCCGGGGCAGGGTGTGGCGGGACGCAAAAAATCCACCGATAAAAGCAAAGCCCGCCGAAGCGTGGCCGGCCGGAAAGCAGCCGCCACTGCCGCCGTCGCGCACGCCCCAGGCCCAGTGCGATACATAGGCCACCGTGCCGCCGAACTCATGCAGCTCCCAGGGGCAACTGGTGAGGCTGTGCAGCTTGAGGGTGGAGACCACCAGCAGCGACACCAGTGTGGTCAGCGCCAGCTGCACGCGCCGCTCCACGGCCAGTCGCCGCAGGGCACCGAAAGGCCGCGCGACTGCTGCCAGCAGCCCCAGTTCCACCAGCCAGGGTAGCCAGCGGATATCGTCGTGTAGCGTGCCGCGCCAGAACCAGTGATTTTCATAGGCAAAGCCTGCCTGGGACCCGAACCAGCGCGCCATCCACAGGTCCAGGCCCGAATGGTCCCAGGCGAGTAACACCGCGAGGCTCAGCAGCGTTCCCAGGAAAACATGGGGCAAAACAGGGGCGCCATCGTGAAAGGATCGGGAAGCGGTCATGGGAATTTCGCGCAAGCATGTGGGCAGGGGATGCCGCAAGATAGTGGGAGCGTCTTAACTCATCCTTAAGGCCTTGCGGCGGGCCGCGAAAGCCCCCGCCGCCGGCCGAAGCGCCGACAATGGCGCGATGCGAATCCTGGTGGTGGAAGACGATGCCGGCATCGCCCTGGGCCTGCGGACCAATCTGCAGCAACGGGGCTATGCGGTCGATGTCTGCGCCAGCATGGCCTCGGCGTGGACGGCTCTTTCCGGCGAGCACTTTGACCTGGTCCTGTTGGACCTGGGCCTGGCGGATGGCGACGGCGGCGAGCTGTTGCTGCAGCTTCGGCATGTCCGCGCGGGCGCGCCCGGGGCGTTACCCGACCCGCTGACGCCGGTGCTCATCATGACCGCGCGCGACCAGGTCGCCGACCGGATTTCCGGCCTCAACCTGGGCGCCGACGACTACCTGGTCAAACCCTTTGACCTCGACGAGCTCGAGGCACGCATGCGCGCGCTGCTGCGGCGCGCGGCGGGCCGTGCCCATCCGCTGCTGGTCCACGGCGAACTGGTGATAGACCCGGCGGCCCGCACCGTGCTGCGCGCGGGTGCGGCCGTTGAGCTGGCGCCGCGCGAGTTCGCCCTGCTGCTCCTGCTGCTGGAGTCGCGCGGCCGGGTGCTGTCGCGCCAGCAGCTCGAAGCGCGCCTTTACAACTGGCAGGACGCCGTCGGCAGCAACGCGGTCGAGGTGCATGTGCACCACCTGCGGCGCAAGCTGGGCGAGGGCTTGATCCAGACCATGCGCGGCGTCGGTTATTTCATTCCGCGGGAGGACGACGCGTGAAGCCGGCTGTCCTTCCGCAGGCTTCCCTCACACGCCGCCTCCTGCTATGGGTGCTGGCGGCGTTGCTGCTGGTGTGGGCCGGCTTCGTGGCGGTGGGCTACCGGACAGGCGTCCATGAGGCGGGCGAGCTGACCGATGGGCACCTGGCCGGAACAGCGGCCTTGATGCTCAACCTGGATCTGCCGCCTTTCGTGGATGCCGCGCGGGAAACCCCCCGCCCCGTCCTTCCCACCCTCAAGAGCCACGACTACCAGCCTTCGCTCAGCGTGCTGGTGCGCGACGCCGGCGGCCGGCTACTGGCCCGCTCGGGCGATGCGCCCCTGCCGCCCTTCAGCGAGCGGCCCGGTTTCGCCGACCTGGAATTGGGTACGCCGCCGGCCACCTGGCGCAGTTTTTCGCAGTGGGACGCCTCGCGCGCGCGGCAGGTTATGGTGCTGGTGCGCTCCGACGAGCGCGATGAAATGGCCGCCGACGTCGCCGGCCAGCTGGCCGAGCCGGGTCTGTGGCTGCTGCCGGTGGTGGCGCTCGCGCTGGGCGTGGCCATCTGGCGCGGCCTGCGACCCCTGCAGGCGTTGTCGCGCGACGTGGCCGAGCTGGAAGTGGACAAGGCCGAGCGCTTGCAGGCGCGCCATCCCTATCGCGAGTTCAACTCGGTGGTGCGCTCCATCAACACGCTGGTGGGCCAGCAGCAGGCCTCGCTGGAGCGTGAGCGCGAGCTGGCCAGCGAGGTGGCGCATGAACTGCGTACCCCGCTGTCGTCCATTGCCCTGCAGGCGGCCTCGCTGCGCGGAGAACTCTCGCCGCCCGCGCGCGAGCAGGCACTGGCGCAGATAGGCGCCGACGCGATGCGCGCCGGGCACGTCATCGCCCAGCTGCTTTCGCTGGCGCGGGCCAGCCGCGGCGACCTGCAGCAGCAAATGCGGCGCCTGGACCTGGGTGCCCTGGCCGGGCAGGTAGTCGCCGGCTACGCGCAGGCCTCCTGGGAAAGCGGGCACACGCTCAGCGTGCAGGGCGAGGACGGGCTCGCGGTGCTGGCCCATCCGCTGCTGCTGGAGCTGGCCCTGCGCAATCTTGTCGACAACGCGCTGCAGCACACGGCCCGGGGTAGCGCCGTCTGTGTCCAGTGGGGCCACGACACCGACGGGGTGTGGCTGCAAGTCTGCGATGACGGCCAGTCCCGTCCGGGCGCCGCGGCGCCCTCCACCGAAAGGCTGGGCCTGGGCCACAAAATCGTCAGCCGCGTGATGGACGTGCACGGCGGCCGCTTTGCGCAGATACCCGCGCCCGTGCCTTTTACACGGTGTTACCGCATGGTTCTGCCGCTAATTCCCTGAATAACCCGCCTTCACGCAGCCGTTAGAATGAAGACCTCGGTTACTTCGCGGTTACGGCCCATAAAGGCAGCCCTCGTGCTGCGCGGCCTTCCGCCGGGAACCCGCCTTTTGGGCAGCGTTTTTAACTTTCTGGGGATTTTGATCATGGCACTCGTTTCGATGCGCGAGCTGCTGGACCATGCGGCAGTCAACGGCTACGGCATTCCGGCTTTTAACGTCAACAACCTCGAGCAGGTGCAAGCCGTCATGGAAGCGGCCAAGGAAACCGGCGCACCGGTGATCCTGCAGGCCAGCGCCGGCGCGCGCAAATATGCCGGTGAGCCCTTCATCAAGCACCTGATCCAGGCGGCCATCGAGATGTACCCCAACATCCCGCTGGTCATGCACCAGGACCACGGCCAGAACCCCGACGTCTGCCAGGGCGCCATCGACCTCGGTTTTTCGTCGGTGATGATGGACGGCTCGCTCGAGGCGGACGGCAAGACCATCGCCAGCTACGACTACAACGTCGAGGTGACAAAAAAGGTCTCGCAGCTGGCCCACAAATATGGTGTCACCGTGGAAGGCGAACTCGGCTGCCTCGGCTCGCTGGAAACCATGAAGGGCGACAAGGAAGACGGCCACGGCACCGACGCCACCATGACGCGTGAGCAACTGCTGACCGACCCGGAGCAGGCCGCCGACTTCGTCAAGCGCACGCAGATCGACGCGCTGGCCATCGCCATCGGCACCAGCCACGGCGCCTACAAATTCACCCGCAAGCCCACCGGCGACATCCTGGCCATCGACCGCATCAAGGAAATCCACAAGCGCATTCCGAGCACCCACCTGGTGATGCACGGCTCCTCGTCGGTGCCGCAGGAGCTGCTGGCGCTGATCCGCCAGTACGGCGGCAACATGAAGGAAACCTACGGCGTGCCCGTCGAGGAAATCCAGGAAGCCATCAAGCACGGCGTGCGCAAGATCAACATCGACACCGACATCCGCCTGGCCATGACGGCCGCCGTGCGCAAGTTCCTGGCCGAGAACCCCGAAAAGTTCGATGCCCGCGAATGGCTCAAGCCCGCGCGCGAAGCCGCCAAGCAGATCTGCAAGCAGCGCTACATCCAGTTCGGCTGCGAAGGCCAGGGCGCCAAGATCAAGGGCGACACCCTGCAGGTCGTGGCCGCCAAATACGCCAAGGGCGAACTGGCTCAAGTCGTCCATTGAAAATTCCCGCCGTCCGCCCGCGCGGATTGGCGATAATTCAAAGCCCGCGGACTCTTGCGAGTCGCGGGCTTTTTACTTTGACCCTTCTCCCATGCCTCCCACCATGACCCAAGCACTCCACACCTCCGCCCTGACTTCCCTGCCCCTGCTCGCGCGCGGCAAGGTGCGCGATAACTATGCCGTGGGCAAGGACAGGCTGCTGATGGTGGCCAGCGACCGGCTCAGCGCTTTCGACGTCATCCTGGGTGAACCGATTCCCGGCAAGGGCGCGCTGCTCACGCAGATGGCACTGTTCTGGTTCGGCAAGCTGGGCCATATCTGCCCCAACCACCTGACCGGCGAATCGCCCGAAAGCGTGGTCACGCCGGCCGAAGTGCCACAGGTGGTGAACCGCTCCATGCTGGTCAAACGCCTGAAGCCGATTCCAGTCGAGGCCGTGGTGCGCGGCTACCTGGCCGGGAGCGGCTGGAAGGAATACCGGGAAAGCCAGGCGGTTTGCGGCGTGCCCCTGCCCGCGGGCCTGAAGAACGCCGGCAAGCTGCCCGAGCCCATCTTCACGCCGGCCGCCAAGGCCGAAGCCGGGGAGCACGACGAGAACATCAGCTACGAGCAGGTGGTCAAGGTGGTCGGCCCCGAGCTTGCCGCGCGGATAAAAAAAATCAGCATCGAGATCTACAGCACCGCCGCCGCCTTCGCGCTGACCAAGGGCATCATCATTGCCGACACCAAATTCGAATTCGGCCTCGACGAGGACGGCACGCTGACGCTGATGGACGAGGTGCTGACCCCCGATTCATCCCGCTACTGGCCCATCGAAGGCTATGAAGCCGCCTACGCGGCCGGCCAGAACCCGCCCAGCTACGACAAGCAGTTCGTGCGTGACTGGCTGGAAGCCGTGCGCATCAACGGCAAGCCCTGGGACAAAACACTGCCCTCGCCGCACCTGCCGGCCGATGTGGTCGCCAAAACGGCCGCCAAGTACCAGGAAGCGCTGACCCGGCTGACAGCCTGAAGCGCAGGCCTGGCCCGGCGCCGCGATGGAATTCCTGCTGGAACTGCTGTTCGAGTTTTTCGGTGAGCTGTTCCTGCAGCTCTTCGGCGAGATGTTCGGCGGCGCTTGCAAAGCCGCCTGGTACAAGCTGCGCGGCCGCGACCATGAGTTGACGGCGACGCAGGAGGCCAGCTGGTCCGTCATGACCGGCATTGCCGCCGGCGTGCTGACGGTGCTGGTCGTGCCCCACCTGGCGATTCGCCTGCACTGGCTGCAGATCCTCAACCTGCTGCTGGCGCCCGTGGTGGCGGGCCTGCTGGTCGAACGGCTGCGCGCCTGGCGCGAGTCGCGCCGCGAGTTCAGTGTCGAAGTAGCCGGCTACGCCGCGCTGTTTGGTTTTGCCTTCGCGCTGACCCGCTGGCTTTTCGGCCAGTAGGGCCTAGCTCAACACCACGCTGGACAATCGCCGGCGGTAGGTGGCCACGGTCGGGTCTTCGGGCGGAATCTGCCCGTCGGCGACCTTGGGTTTGGGCGCTTCCATGACGTCAAGGACGGCGATATAGGTCTTGCGCGCGAGTTCCTCGCTCCAGGCTTTGTCGCGCATCAGGATTTCCAGCAGTTCGTCGAGCGCGTCGGTCCAGCGCTGCTGGGCCATCAGCCCACGGGCCTTGTCAAAACGCGCTTCGAAATCCCGCTTGTTGGCCGCGATCCTGGCGTCCAGGCCTGCCGCGGCACCCGCGCCCTGGGTGGCGGCAAAGTCCATCGCATCCATCCAACGCTTGAGCGAGTCAAAACGGCGCACCACCGTGGTTTGCGCGATCACCGGCGCGAAGGCCACCTTGGCGTCGTCCTCGCGGCCCACCTGCAGCAGCAGCTTCACGTAATCGAAGCGTGCGTTGTCGTCGGCCGGGTTGGCGGCCACCGCGTGCTGCAATTTTTCAAGCACGGCGGCAGGATCGGTGCTTTCTTCCTCGAGCGCCAGTTCCTGCTCCTCGGCCAGTTCGTCCGCCGGCGGCAGGTGCTTGTCGAGGAACTCCTTGACCTTGCCCTCGGGCAGGGCGCCGGCAAAGCCGTCCACCGGCTGGCCGTTCATCATCAGGATGCAGGTCGGGATGCTGCGGATGCCGAAAGCCGCGCCCAGCTGCTGCTCCTGGTCGGAATCTATCTTCACGAGCTTGAAGCGCCCAGCGTATTCCACTTCCACTTTTTCCAGAATCGGGCCCAGCGACTTGCAGGGGCCGCACCACGGCGCCCAGAAGTCGATCAGCACGGGGGTGGTCATGGAGGCGGCTACGACTTCCGCTTCGAAATTGGCAATGGTGACGTCTATCATGATTTCTGGAAATTGGGGCTGGAAAGAAGGGTTTCAACCGCCGTGGCGCGGCGCGGCCACAGCCCGGCAGGGTGCCTGGGCGCAAGCCCAAACGATAGCATGCACGCCTAACCCTTAAAATCGGGGGTTACGGGCGAACGGCCCCCGCAAACCCCCAAGACCCAGAAGGTCCCAATGACGACGACAAACAATACGGCCGCCCCCCTGGTTGGCGTGGTGATGGGCTCCAGCAGCGACTGGGAGACCATGCAGCACGCGGTGCAGATCCTCAGCCAGTTCGGTGTGGCGCATGAAGCCCGCGTGGTGTCGGCCCACCGCATGCCCGACGAACTCTTCGCCTACGCCGAAGCCGCCCAGGGCCGCGGCCTGCAGGCCATCATCGCCGGCGCCGGCGGCGCCGCCCACCTGCCGGGCATGCTGGCCGCCAAGACGGCCGTGCCCGTTCTGGGTGTGCCGGTGGCCAGCAAGCACCTGCAGGGCGTCGATTCGCTGCACAGCATCGTGCAGATGCCCAAGGGCATTCCCGTCGCCACTTTTGCCATCGGCAATGCGGGTGCGGCCAATGCGGCCCTGTTTGCCGTCGCCATGCTGGCCCTGCACGACAAGGCACTGGCCGCCAGGCTGCAGGCCTTCCGCGCCGAGCAGACCGCCGCCGCCCACGCCATGACCCTGCCGCCCGCATGAGCCTTCCTTCCGGCCTCCCCGTTTTCCCCGGCACCGTTTCCGCTTCCGGCCAGCCCGCCACGCTGGGCGTGATGGGCGGCGGCCAGTTGGGCCGAATGTTTGTGCACGCCGCGCAGCGCCTGGGCTATTTCACCGCGGTGCTGGATCCCGACGCGCAAAGCCCCGCGGGCCTGGTGAGCCACCACCACATCCAGACGGGCTATGGCGACGAACAGGGGCTCAAGCAACTGGCCGCACTGTGCGCCGCCATCACCACCGAATTTGAAAACGTGCCCGCCGCCGCGTTGCAGGCGCTGGCCGCCAGCCG
Organism: Polaromonas sp. P1_H6; assembly: GCF_056405195.1. Classification (NCBI taxonomy): domain Bacteria; kingdom Pseudomonadati; phylum Pseudomonadota; class Betaproteobacteria; order Burkholderiales; family Comamonadaceae; genus Polaromonas; species Polaromonas sp. P1_H6. The sequence continues at coordinate 8,957 of NZ_JBFUCN010000029.1, read as the reverse complement.
CCCCGTGGCGCCGGGCGCCGCCGCCGTCGCCATTGCGCAGAACCGCATCGAGGAAAAATCGCACTTCACGGCCAGCGCCGCCGAATCCGGCGTGCTGGCCGGCGTCAGTTGCGCGCCGTATGCGGTGATTGAAACGCCGGTGCAACTCGAAGCAGTTCCCACGGACCTGCTGCCCGGCATCCTGAAAACCGCGCGCATGGGCTACGACGGCAAGGGCCAGGTCCGCGTCAAAAATGCGGCCGAACTCGCCGCCGCCTGGGCCGGCCTGAAGCAGGCTTCTTGCGTGCTCGAAAAAATGCTGCCGCTCAAGGCCGAGTGCTCGGTCATCGTGGCGCGCGGCTGGGACGGCCGCGTCGTGGGCTTCGCGCCCCAGCGCAATGTGCACGTCGACGGCATCCTGGCCGTCACCCAGGCTTACGAGGGCAATATGCCTGCGGCCCTGGCGCAACGAGCATTGGCGGCCACCCACACCATTGCCCATCACGTCGGCTACGTCGGCGTGCTCTGCGTCGAGTTTTTCCTGGTCGACGACGGCAGTGCCGACGGCGCGCTGGTCGTCAATGAAATGGCGCCGCGCCCGCACAACAGCGGCCACTACACGATGGACGCTTGCGACGTCTCGCAGTTCGACCTGCAGGTGCACGCCATGGCCGGCCTGCCGCTGCCGCAGCCGCGCCAGCATTCGCCGTCCATCATGCTGAACCTGCTGGGCGACGTGTGGCTGGACGCGCAAGGCCAGGCCCGCACACCCGACTGGCAGGCCGTGCTGGCCCTGCCCGGCACGCACCTGCACCTTTACGGCAAAACCGAAGCGCGGGCCGGCCGCAAGATGGGCCACCTCAACATCACCGGTGCCGACGTCGCCTCCGTCGAGGCCACGGCACGCCAGGCGGCAGCCATCCTGGGGCTGCCCGGGCTTGAAGACATCTGATGATTCTGCCCGGCACCGACCCGCAGGCCATTGCTGAGGCCGCCCGCCGCATCCAGGCCGGCGAGCTTGTCGGCTTCCCGACCGAAACGGTGTACGGCCTGGGCGCCGACGCGTCCAGCGACGCCGCCGTCGCCGGGATTTTTGCGGCCAAGGGCCGGCCCGCCGACCACCCGCTCATCGTGCATGTGGCCGACGCCGCGCAAGTGAATGATTACGCCACCGGCGTGCCGCCTTTTGCCGCGAAGCTGATCAAGGCCTTCTGGCCCGGGCCGCTCACCGTGATCCTGCCGCGCAAGCCCGGCGTGGCCGCCGCCGCGGCCGGCGGGCAGGATTCCATCGGCCTGCGCTGCCCCTCGCACCCGGTCGCGCTGGCTTTCCTCAAAGCCTGCAACACCGGCGTCGCCGGCCCCAGCGCCAACCGCTTCGGCCGCGTCAGCCCCACCACCGCGCAGCATGTGCAACAGGAGTTCGGCGACAGCCTGCTGGTGCTGGACGGCGGGCCCTGCGACGTCGGCATCGAGTCCAGCATCGTCGACTGCACACGCGGCCGGCCCGTGTTGCTGCGTCCGGGCGTGCTCACGCGCGCGCAGCTTGAGGCCGCCTGCGGCGAAGCGGTGCTGGGCAAGGACGAGTTCGAGCAGGAGGCCCTGGGCCTGGTTGGCGATGCGCCGCGCGCCTCCGGTACGCTGGAGGCGCATTACGCGCCCAACGCCAAGCTGCGCCTGATGGACGCCGGGCCGATCCAGACCGCACTCGATTTGCTGGGCGCCGAGGCAGCCCACATCGCTGTCTATGCCCGCAGCATCGTGCGCATCAAGTCCGAGCGGGTGCTGTACCGCCGCATGCCCGACGACGCGCTGGCCACCGCCCAGCAGCTGTTCGCCGTGCTGCGCGACTTCGACGCCAAAGGCGTCAAGCTGATCTGGGTGGAAAACCCGCCGCCTGATGCGGAATGGGACGGCGTGCGCGACCGGCTGGGGCGGGCTGCCGCGAGCTGAAGCGCGTTTTTTCGCGCGCCGCTATCATGGGCCGGCACACCGTCATCAAAGGTGATCCCCATGCTCTCCATCCTCATCACCATCTGGTTTCTTCACGTCGCGGCCATGATGAGCCCGGGCGCCAACGTGCTGCTGGTGTCGCAGCTGGCCGCCAGTGATCGCGCGCGCAGCGCGGTCTTCGCGGCCCTGGGCGTAACAGTAGGTGCCGCCATCTGGGCGCTGTGCGCGGTGCTGGGAGTCAATGCGGTCTTCCAGGTATTTCCGGGGCTGCGCCTGGCGCTGCAGGTGGCCGGCGGGCTTTACCTGCTGTATGTCGCGAGCCGGCTCTGGCGTGCCGGCGGGGTGGCGCTGGGCAATACCGGCCCGACGGTGTCTTCGCCGGCGGCTTTCAGGCTGGGCTTCCTGACCAACATCACCAATCCCAAATCGGCGCTGTTTTTCGGGAGTGTGTTTGCAGCCTCCTTCCCGGCGGCACCCAGCGCGGGCCTGCAAGCCGCGGCGGTGGCCATGATCGTCACCAATGCCCTGTGCTGGCACATGCTGCTGGCCTATCTGTTCTCGCGTGAGCGCGTGCGGCTGGCGTATTCGCGCTCGCGCGTCGCGGCCAACCGCATCGCCTCGGTTGCCGTGGGTGCGTTGGGCCTTGGGTTGCTGGCGGCATCTTTGCGCGAAGCGCGTTCCTAGCTGGAGCCGCTCACAAAACCCAGCGAAGCGGTCCTGGCAAGGCGGCGCAACAACGCCAGGAGGATTTCGTGAGCGGCTCTCAGGGCAACGCGAATTGCGCGTCGGGCTCCGGCTCATCCGGCCCGCCCCGGCTTCCTTCGCCAATCCACTGCAGGTAAGCAGTTGAACCCGCGGTGATCGGGATCTGCACGATCTCGGGCGTCTCGTAGCTGTGGTGCGCCCGGATAAAAGATTCCAGCGCCTTGAAACCCGCGGTCCTCGTCTTGACGGACAGGCGCTGTTCCGGTTCGTCGCACAGCACGCCTTGCCAGCGATAAATACTGCGGATGGCCTCTATCTGAACGCAGGCGCCCAGCCCGGCCTCGACGATCCGGCGCGCCAGTGCCTCGGCTTGCTGCACGGTGGAAACCGTGGTCAGGACCAGGCAATAGCCGGGTTCGTTGAAGCTTGACATGCCGTGAGCTCCGGTGGGTTGTCGGTATAGACAGACAGAAACCGCGGGAAGCGCGGAAAGTGCCCAAATTTCAGGCATTGTGACGCAGGCCGCGCCAAATGGTGCTCTCGTCTTCCAGCCCCGGCGTCATCAACAGACTTGTCCACAGGCGGCAGGGATAACTCGGGCCTTCAGGCCTAGCGTGGTACTTCTTTCACCGCCCATTCCAGGAGCGCATCCAGCGCTGGCCGCGCAGCGCCAGCGTTCGGATGGTTGATCAGGCCCACCACGATATAGCGCGCGCCGCTGTGGCCGTTGGCGTAGCCCGCGATGGCTGTTACGTCGCGCAGCGAACCGGTTTTCAGGAAGGCCAGCCCCGCCACGTTCTTGCCGCGCTCGCGCAGCGTGCCGTCCACGCCCGCCACCGGCAGCGAATCAGCCAGGTCCGCGGCCAGCGGGCTTCTGGCGGCATGCAGCAGCAGGGCCCCAAGGCCTGCCGCCGTCACGCGCTCCTGGCGGCTCAGGCCCGATCCGTTGTCCATCACCGGCGGCGGCGTGCCCGGCAGGTTTTTTTTCCACCAGGCGGCCAGCGCGGCGTGCGCCGAGTCGAGCGTGCCGCTTTTGGGCTGGCCGAGGCTGGCATGCAAGCCCAGCGTCAAAAACAGGTGCTGGGCCATCACGTTGTTGGAATATTTGTTGATGTCGCGCACCACTTCCAGCAGCGGCGGCGACTGGTGCTCAAAGCGTATCGAGGCTTTTTCGCCCGAGATCGTGCCGGTGCTGCGCAGCATGGCCAGTTCCTGCGGCGTGGCGTCGCGCGCCGTGCCGGTCAACAGGCCGCCCAGTTGCCGCCACGAGCCTTCGATGGCGCGCGCGGCAAAGCTGGCGGGGTCGGCATAGGCGCTGGGCCAGATCTTTTCGCCGCAGGCCGATGAATAGGTTCCCAGGAATTCGATGTTGACCGGGTTCTCGACGCTGGCGCGCAATTCGCTGCGCCAGTCGCCGCAGCGGGCCACGCGCACCAGGGGCACGCTGGCGCCCACCTGCACGCCCGCCAGCGGCGGCTCGTAGCGCACCAGCGCGCGGCCGCTGGGCAGGTCCGGCGTGAACGTCATCACGATGGACTTGAAGTTGATCAGCAGTGCATCGGGCCTGGCGTTGTAGGGGCGCAGCGGCTCGCCGTCGAACTCGCCCGGGTCGGTGGCCGGCACGCTGAAGGCGCTGCGGTCCAGCACGATGTCCCCGCGGACCACCCGCGCGCCGCCGGCCTGCACCTGGGCCAGCAGGGCCTGCAGGCGCTCGACGACGAGCTTCGGGTCTCCCCCGCCCTGCACCACCAGGTTGCCGTTGAGCAGCCCGCCCGAGGTACTGCCGTCCAGGATGATGCGGGTCTTCCAGGTGAAATCGCGCCCCAGCGCATCGAGCGCCGAGTAGGTAGTGACCAGCTTCATGACCGAAGCCGGGTTCATCGGCGTGTCGATGCGCCAGCTCAGGCGCGGCACCGGTTTGCCGCTGGCCGCTTCAACCACCAGCATGGACACCGCGTCGCGCGGCACCTTGGCGCGCGCCAGGGCTTTTTCAACCGGGGCGGGCAGGCGCGGGGCTTGCGCCAGGGCGGCGCGGGGGACGAAGGGCAGGGCGGCGATCAGCGCGGCGGCCAGAAGGCGCAGCGCAACAGGGTGCGGCGTGCGCGGGCGCGGCGGGTCTTGGGTCATGCGAGGATTATCGCGGCAGCCCACCGGCCATTGGCGGGGATAATCGGGTGCATATGCCCGGTAGTCCTTGATTCAAGCGCTGCCGGCCCCTGGTAGACCCGCTCTGACCGAATGCCGCAATTCCTCAAATTCCTCGCCTTTGACACCAGCACCGACCGCATGTCGGTGGCGGTGACCGACGGCGTGCGCAACTGGCAGCACAGCGGCCCCGGCGGCGCGCAGGCCTCGACCACGCTGATCCCGGCCATTCTCGCGCTGCTGGCCGAGGCCGGGCTGGCACTCGGCGAGCTGGATGCCATCGCCTTCGGGCGCGGGCCGGGCTCCTTCACCGGCCTGCGCACCGCCTGCGCCGTGGCGCAGGGCCTGGCGCTGGGTGCACGGGACGGCGCGGGCATGCCGGTGCTGCCCATAGACACGCTGATGGCCGTGGCCGAGGAAGCGCGCTTTCAGCAGGCCGGCGCGCCGGCCGCCGAACGGCCGTTCGGCATCACGGCGCTGCTGGACGCGCGCATGGACGAGATGTATGTCCAGCGCTTTGAATTCAGCGGCGGGCAATGCCGCGCGCTGGGCGAATGCGAACTGGTCCGGCCCGAGGATTTTGTGCCCGATGCCGCCGTCGACCTGCTCGCCGGCAATGTGTTTTCGGTCTACGCGGATCGCCTGCCGGCCGGCTTGTCGGTGCAGGCCGAGGCCCTGCCCACGGCCGCCGCCCTGCTGCGCCTGGCGCCCGTACTGGCCGCCGCCGGGCAGTGTGTGAGCGCCGACCTCGCCCTGCCGCTCTACGTTCGCGATAAAGTAGCGCTCACCACCGAAGAACGCGAGCGGGTCAAGGCCGCCAAACTCGCCGCGCAGCCCCCTTCACCATGAACGCCATCCTCAAGCCCCTCGAAGCCCAGTTCGAAGCCATGACACCCGCATGGCTGGATGCGGTGGTGCGCGTGGAACAGGGTGCCTACGACCACCCCTGGACCCAGGGCAACTTCACCGACTCGCTCAATGCCGGCTACCAGGCGCAGCTGCTCACCGGCGGCAACCCGCCTGATGCCGAATTGCTGGGCTACTTCGTGGCCATGAAGGGCGTGGACGAGGTGCACCTGCTCAACATCACTGTCGCGTCCCAGCACCAGCGCCAGGGCTGGGCCCGCATCATGCTCGATGCGCTGGCTATCTGGTCGCGTGCGCAGGGCGCGCAATGGCTGTGGCTGGAGGTGCGCGTGAGCAATGTGCGCGCCAAGGCGATTTACGAACGCTACGGCTTTCGCCACGTCGGCACGCGCCGCAATTACTACCCGAACGGCGCGTCGGCGCGCGAAGACGCCGTCGTCATGAGCCTGGCCCTATGAGCCTGGACCTCGACAAACGCCATCGCGCCATGCTGCGCGAGATGGGCGTGCGCGTGTGGCTGCCGGTGTCGGAACCTGTTGCTGTTACCGCTGTCGAGGCGGTGGTGGAGGCAGCGCTTGCCCCGCAGGAAACCAGGCCGGCGCCGGCTCCCGCCGTGCCCGTCATGCGTGAGGCCCCGCCGCCTGTGCGCACCCAGCCTCCCCGCCCACCGGTGGTGGCCGCGGCGCCGGCCGAGGCGCGTGAAGCCGTCGCGGCGTACACCGCCGGTGCCTGGAGCATGGGTGCCGCGCAGGCGCTGTACGCCGAGGCCGCCCATGCCGAGGGCGCTCGCTGGCTGGTACTGGCCGAAACGCCGGCGGCCGCGCTCCAGCGCGAACCCTTCAACCCGTTTGAGGGCGAGGCCGGCAAGCTGCTCGACAACATGCTGCGCGCCGCCCGCTTGCACAAGGCCGGCGTGGTACTGCTGGCGCCGCTGGTGCGTGGCGCGGCGGCCGGTGTGGGCGCCGCCCTGCCCGAGGCCCTGCCAACCCTGCTGGCCAGCGCGCAACCCGACGTGGTGCTGGTCATGGGCCGCCTGGCCGCACAGGCTTTGCTGCAGTCCAGCGAGCCTTTCGGCAAACTGCGCGGCCAGGTGCACGGCCTGCACGGCGCTCACACGGTGGTGACTTACGACGCGACTTATTTGCTGCGCAACCCGTCCGACAAGGCCAAGGCCTGGGACGACCTGTGCCTGGCCATGGGCCGTGTGGCCGGGCCCGCAGCCGGTTAAGACCGCTTCAGGCCTTGGCGGTGTCCCGGCTGGGCGCCAGCACCGAGGCGATCGCCGCCACCATCAACACCACCGCCGCCCAGTCCTGCCAGTGCAGCACCTCGCCCAGGCCCAGCGCGCCTGAAAATACGCCCAGGATGGGAATCATCATCACGCTCAGCGTCGAGGCCACCGGCGGCAGTGCGCGCGCCAAGGTGAACCAGGCCGCGTGGGCAAAACCGAAGATCAGCACCGCGTTGTAGAGAATCGCCGCCCAGGTCGTGGGAGAGGGCGCCTTCCACTGCGGCATTTCAAAGACGGTGCCCAGCACGGTCAGTATCACGGCCGTCATCACCGTCATCCAGAACGACAGTGTCAGCGTGGCGGCTGGTATCGTGGTCTTGCGCAGCATCTGCGTGCCCAGCGCCCACACCGCGGCGGCCACCAGCGCGCACAGCACCCCCAACGGGCGGCCGGAGAGATTCGTTAGCTCATACCAGAGCAGCAGCGCCACACCCACCGCGGCCGCCGCCACACCCAGCCAGTTGCGGGTTTTCAGCTTCGCGCCGAAAAACCAGGCGCCCAGCAGCGCCGAAAAAATCGGCATGGTGTAGCCCAGGATGGCGGCGCGCCCGCTGCTGAGGTTTTTCACCGCCAGGATGATCAGCGCATGCCAGACAAACATGTTTGCCGCCGCCAGCCAGAACAGCTCGCGCCACTTGTTGCGCGGTACAAGAAACGGCACCTTGAGCTGCACCATCGCCAGCCCCAGCACCGGAATCCCCAGCCAGATTGAAATCGCCCGGAAGGTCAGCGGCGGATAGTCCGCGATGCCCATCTTCATCACCGGCCAGTTCAAGCCCCAGACCAGGGTGAGGAGGACGAGAAGTATGAGCTGGCGGCGGGAGAGTTGCATGGGTGGGCGGGTGGTTTTGCGCGATTGTCCCGGTTTGAGGCAAAACCTGCTCGGGGAGCCACCTTCTTACAATACGGGCTATGACTTTCCTCGACATGCTGGGCGCCGCAGAACGCCAAAACCATTCCATGCTTTGCGTCGGCCTGGACCCGGAGCCCACCAAGTTCCCCGGCAAGCTCAAGGGCGACGCCAACAAGATTTACGATTTTTGCGCCGCGATCGTCGACGCCACCGCCGACCTGGTGATTTCCTTCAAGCCGCAGATCGCCTACTTCGCCGCCCACCGCGCCGAAGGCCAGCTCGAACGCCTGATGGAACACATGCGCCGCGTCGCGCCGCAAGTACCCATCATCCTGGACGCCAAACGCGGCGACATAGGCTCCACCGCCGAGCAATACGCGAAGGAAGCGTTTGAGCGCTACGGCGCCGACGCGGTGACGCTTTCGCCCTTCATGGGCTTCGACTCGGTCGCGCCCTATCTGAAGTACGAAGGCAAGGGTGCGTTTTTGCTGTGCCGCACTTCCAACCCCGGCGGCGACGACCTGCAGAACCAGCGTTTTGCTTCCATCGAAGGCCAGCCTCTGCTGTATGAACATGTGGCGCGCCTGGCGCAGGGACCGTGGAACCTCAACGGCCAGTTGGGGCTGGTGGTGGGGGCGACCTATCCGGCGGAGATCGAGCGTGTGCGGGTCGTGGCGCCTGTCCTGCCTTTGCTGATTCCCGGTGTTGGGGCGCAGGGTGGAGATGCTGTTGCCACTGTCAAAGCCGGCTGGCGGGCCGGGGCGCCCATCATCGTGAATTCGTCTCGGGCTATCTTGTATGCGTCCAGTGGGGATGATTTTGCTGATGCTGCGCGGCGCGAGGCGGTTCGGACTCGGGATGTGTTGGAGGCGGCTCGGGGTGAGGCTTCGAAGTAGGCCGGGTCTTGCGCCGGTCTCTGCGCGCTCGCCCTCTGCATAGGGTTGCTGGCCGGGGGTAGCCCGGCGGCTACTCACTTTTCTTTTGCTTCGCMAAAAKAAAAKTAAGMAAAAGAAAMSGCGACCCTGGTTGCTGCGTCCCTTCGCTGCGCTACGGGCAACCTGCGGTGCTCGGTTCAGGCGGGGTCTCGCTAAACTCGCCTTCGGCTCAAACAACGCGATCCCTGATCCGCCTGAACCTGCGCTCCTCGGCGCATCCACAAGGGGTGGG
>NZ_JBFUCN010000028.1:0-55595 GCF_056405195.1 Polaromonas sp. P1_H6 | reverse complement strand
AGTTTAGCGAGACCCCGCCTGAACCGAGCACCGCAGGTTGCCCGTAGCGAAGCGAAGGGACGCAGCAACCAGGGTCGCCTTTTCTTTTGCTTACTTTTCTTTTGGCGAAGCAAAAGAAAAGTAAGTTGCCGCCGGGCAACCCCCGGCCAGCAGCCCTCAGCAAAGAGAACAGAGGGAGTGCGGACAGCCGCAGGGATGCCCAAAACCCCCACTGTAGGCTTTGTCCTAGACCAACTCCAGCCTCTTCCGATGGCGCCGCCGGCCCGCGCTCCCTAGGATGGAGACAGCACGGCGCGATGCGGCATCCCGCATCGCCGTGCTCCCCACCCCGGAGCGCAAAATCATGACCACCCTGGAGATCATGGCCGACAGGCCGTCGGCCCTTCACACCGATTTTGTTTCCACCGACGCCGCCGACCTGGCGTCGCACATGGACCAGTGCGCGCATTCGCGCGGCCGTTTCTTCACGCTCCAGACCGGCTTGCAATCCGCGCATTCCGTGATGTCGCCGCGCATCGTGACGGTTGCGCTCATCGTGGCGCTCTGCCTCGGCCTTCTTGCCATAGCCTGAGCGAGTGGCTACGGCTGTCGTCGAGCGGCTGGACACCTTAAGCGCCTACGCCCGGCAACTTCTTGCCACGCCCCGCAGTGACATACAGCAGCCCATACGCGCTGAGCTCTTCGGCGCCCAGCGTTTTGAAGAGCACGGCCGCAGCCTGGCCGCAGCGCAAGCCGTGCTACCCGCCGGCAGCGAGCACAGCGGCCCGCCGTTTTTCCCGCGCGTGCAGGAGAATATCGCCGCCATCCGCCTGGCCTACGACTACATTGCGCTGACCTCGCTCAGCGGCCATTACGTCACGCCCGCGGCCGAATGGCTGCTCGACAACTTTCACCTGGTCGAGGCGCAGCTGCAGCAGATCCAGGAGGGCGTGCCGCACCGTTATTACGCCGACCTGCCCAAGCTGGCTGACAAGCCCCTGCAGGGCCTGCCGCGCGTCTACGGCATCGCCTGGGCCTATGTGGCGCACACCGACAGCGTGCTGGACCCGGTGCTGTTCACCGCCTTTTTGCATGCCTACCAGGAGGTCAGCGAGCTCAACCTCGGCGAACTCTGGGCCTTGCCCACCACCCTGCGCGTGGTGCTGCTGGAAAACCTGCGCCGCATGGCCGACCGCATCGCCTGGAACAAGGTCGCGCGCGAGGTGGCCCACGCCGCCTGGGACCAAGCCGACGCGCTGAGCCTGCGCGACCTCGACGAACTGCTGGCGCTCATGCAGGCCCACGGCCTGGAGCGCAGCTACCTCACCCAGCTGTGGCAGCGCATGCCCGTCGAGCGCACAGAACCCGAATTGCATCCGGCACTCCTGCTGGTGCGCTGGACGGAGCAGCACTGCACCGACGCCCTGGGCATGATCGGCGAAGGGCAAACCGTGCAGGTGGCCGCCAACCTGACCGTCAGCAACATCATCACCACCCTGCGGCTGATCGGACAGGTCGAATGGGTCGAGCTGATCGAGCCCGTCAGCCATTCCCTGCAGGTACTGCGCCGTTTGCCCAGCTTCTCACGCGAAAGCGAGATGACGCGCCAGCAGATCACACGCGCCATGGAGCGGCTGGCGCAGCAAAGCGGAAAATCGGAGCGCGCCGTCGCCGAAGCCGTTCTGGCCGCGGCACGCCAGCCCAACAACTCCATGGTCGCGCGCACCGCGGGCTACTACCTGATAGGCCCGGGCCGTCCGCTGCTCGAGGCCGCGCTGCGCCCGGCGGCGGGCCCGCGCAAGGCTTTGCCCGCCTCCGAAACGCCGCGCGCCTGGCGCCTGCCCCTGTTCGCGGCCGCCTGGGCCGCGGGCACCGCCGCGCTGCTCACCTGGGCGCTTCACCCGCTGACCGTGCTGCTGCTGCCCTGGCCCGCCTGGGTGGCGGTGTTCCTCATGGCATGGCCGGCCTCCGAAGCCGTCGTCGCGCTGATCCATCGCCTGATCGCCGAATCCACCCGCATACAGCCGCTGGCGCGCCTGGACTTCAGCGCCGGCATTCCGCCCGAGCACCGCGTGCTGGTGGTGATCCCCTCCATGCTGTCGTCGATTGAAGCCAACGGCGAGCTGGCGCACCGCCTGCATCTGCACTGGCTGGCCAGCCGGGAGGCCAACGCGCAATTCGCGCTGCTCACCGACTGGGCCGACGCCGACACCGAACGCACGCCCGGTGACCAGGCCCTGCTGGACGATGCACTGGCCCGGCTGCGTGCCCTGAACGCGGCCTACCCCGTGGCCCAGGGCGCGCCCGCCCGCTTTGTGCTGCTGCACCGCCCGCGCACCTGGTCGGCCGGCGAGCGCCGCTGGATTGGCTGGGAGCGCAAGCGCGGCAAGCTCGAGATGCTGCTGCGCCACCTGGCACAGCGCTCCGCGCCCGGCTTCCTGCCCGTCGGCGGTGACACGCGGCTGGCCGAAGGCACACGCTACGTGGTCACGCTGGACAGCGACACCACCCTGCCCGCGGGGTCACTGCGCGAACTCGTGTCAATTGCCGCGCATCCGCTCAACACTCCGCACATCGACCGCAAAACCCGGCGTGTGACCGCCGGCTACGGCATCCTGCAGCCCCGCGTGGCCACGCCGCTGTCGGCGCACCACGAGCGGTCGGTATTCCATAGCCTCTTTGCCGGCCAGCGCGGGCTGGACCCTTACAGCAGCGGCACCTCCGACCTCTACCAGGACGTGTTCGGCATGGGCAATTTCACCGGCAAGGGCCTGCTGCATGTCGAGGCCGTGCACGCCGTGCTGGACCGCCGGCTGCCCGAAGGCGCCATTCTGAGCCACGACCTGCTCGAGGGCAGCATCGCGCGCTGCGGCTATGCGGGCGACGTGGTGCTGATGGAAGACCACCCGCACCATGCCGGCGTGGCGGCCTCGCGCGTGCACCGCTGGACGCGCGGCGACTGGCAGTTGCTGCCGCTGATGCTGCGCCCCGCCGCCTTCGGCATAGATGCCCTGGGCCTGTGGCGCATGGCCGACAACCTGCGCCGCTCGCTGATCGCGCCGGCCTGCTTCGCGCTGCTGGCGTGGCTGGTCTTCACCGGTGCGCTGCCGCTGGGCACCGCCCTGGCCCTGAGTTTCCTGGCCTTCCTGGCCGGCCCGCTGATGGGCGCACTGGCGGGGTTGATTCCCACGCGCCGCGGCATCGCCTGGCTGCACTTTTTTGACGTCGGCATGCGCGATGTGGGCCGCGCCCTGGCGCAGGCGGCCTGGCAGTTCAGCCATCTGGCGGTGCAGGCCGCCCTCATGGCCGACGCCGTGGCGAGGGCTCTCTGGCGCATGGCCTTCAGCCGCCGGCGCCTGCTGCAGTGGACCACCGCCGCCCAGGCGCAGGCCTCGGCGCAATACACACTGGACACCTTTGTGCGCGGCCATGCCGCCGTGGTCGCCGCCTGCGCAGCGCTCGCCGTGGCCGCCGCCTGGAGTCCCCATCCGGTAGCCGGCCCCGCGCTCTTCCTGTTGTGGGCATTGGCGCCGGTGATCGCCTGGTGGGGCAGCAAGCCGGCTATGCGCGCGCCGCACGGCGCGCTGAACGCCACCGACCGCGACTACCTCCTGAAACTGGCGCGCCAGACCTGGAGTTTCTTTGAACGGTGTGTGGGCCCCGAAGACCAGCACCTGCCGCCGGACAACCTGCAAATGGAGCCGGAGCCCACGCTGGCCCACCGCACCTCGCCCACCAACATCGGCCTTTATTTGCTGGCCGTGGCCTGCGCGCGCGAATTCGGCTGGATCACCGGCACCGAAATGGCCAAACGGCTGGCCGCCACGCTGGACACGGTGGAAGCCCTGCCCAAGCACAAGGGCCATCTCTTCAACTGGTATGAAACGCGCACGCTGCAAGTGCTGCTGCCGGCCTATGTCTCCACCGTGGACAGCGGCAACCTCGCAGGCCACCTGCTGGCGGTGGCGCAGTCCCTTCGCCAGCTGGCGATCCAGGCGGGTACCGAGCCGGCTGAAGCCGCCCGCTTGATGGCGCTCGGCGAGCGCTCCGAAAAGCTGTGCATGGCCATGGACTTCAGCGGCCTTTACAGCAGCAAGCGCCACCTTTTTCACATCGGCCTGCGCGTGCATGAGCAGGCGCTGGACGCGAGCTTTTACGACCTGATGGCATCGGAGTCGCGCCTCACCAGCTTCCTGGCGATTGCCAAAGGCGACGTACCCCGGCGCCACTGGCAGGCGCTGGGCCGGGCCTTCCTGACCGTCGGCGTCACGCCCGGCCTCAAATCCTGGTCGGGCTCGATGTTTGAATACCTGATGCCCTCGCTGGTGATGATGGAGCCCGACGAAGGCTTGCTGCATGTCTCCGGCCTGGCCGCGGTCAAGGAGCAGCAGGCCTACGGCGAATCCCAGGGTCTGCCCTGGGGTGTCTCGGAATCGGCCTATTTCGCCCAGGACCACACGCTGGCCTTCCAGTACTCGCCCTTCGGCGTGCCGCGCCTGGCCCTGCGCCGCACGCCGCCCACGGACCGCGTGGTCGCACCCTATGCCAGCGTGATGGCCACCCAGTTTGATCCGCAGCAGGCGGTGGCCAACCTGCGCCAGCTCGACCAATGGGGGGCGCGCGGTGAGTATGGTTTTGCCGATGCGCTGGATTTCACCGTCGCGCGCCAGCCCGGCGCGCAGGCACTGAGCCTGGTCAACACCTTCATGGCGCACCACCAGGGCATGTCGCTGGTGGCGCTGTGCAATGTGCTGTGCGACGAAGCACCGCGGCGCTGGTTCTCCTCGGCGCCGCTGATGCAGGCCTTTGAGTCGTTGCTGCATGAAAAGACGCCGCGCCAGATCATTGAAAGCGCCGATCCCCGCGCCCTCCCCGAGCCGGACGACACGGCCCAGGCCCGGCTCTACCACTCGCGCGAACTGGACCCCGCCGCGCCCGGCTGGCAGCCTACCCAGTTGCTGTCGAACGGGCGCTACAGCGTGGCCCTTCGCGCCAACGGCGCCGGCGTCAGCCGCTGGCGCAGCGGCGACAAGACCTGGAACATTTCGCGCTGGCGCGACGACCTGTTGCGCGATGCCTGCGGCACCTTCATTTACCTGCGCCCGGCGGGCCAGGACCGGCTCTCGTCCCTCACGCTGCACCCCGCGCCGCACCCGGACTGGCGCTACAAGGCCACCTTCCTGGCCGACCGCGTGCAGTTTGATGCGGCATCGGACCAGCTGGAAATGCGGACCACCGTGCTTGTCAGCCCCGAAGACGACACCGAGATACGCACCGTCACGCTGCACAACGTCTCCAGCGCCGATATCACGCTGGACGTCGTGTCATGTTTTGAGGCCGTGCTGACCGACCCGCGCGCCGACGAAGCCCATCCGGCTTTCTCCAATCTGTTCATCGAGACCCAGTGGCACGCCGAGTGGCGCGCACTGCTGCTGACGCGCAAGGCCCGGCTGCAAGGCGACCCGGCCATGGCGGTGGCGCACTTCCTGGCGGATTCGGAGGCCAACGTGCGGTCCATCGACTTCATCGCGGACCGCCGTGCCTTCCTGGGGCGCAACCGCGGCCCCGCCGAGCCCGCGCTGCAAACGCAGATCCACGGCGAAGGCGGCGCGCCCATCAACGGGCTGGACCCGGTGGCCGGGCTGCGCGTGCGCATACGCATCCCGGCCGGCGGTGTGGCAAGGCTCAGCTTTGCCACCGCCGCCGCGCCCGACACCGACGAGCTGGCCGCGCGCATCGACAAATACCTGCAGCCCATGCACGTGGAACGCGCCACCCGCATGGCCGCCACGCTGGCCCAGGTGCGGCTGCGCGACCTCGGCGTGGACCCCGAGGAAAACGCCGCGCTGCAGGACCTCAACACCGCGCTGATGTACAGCTGCACCCGCGCGGTGGGTGAGCGTGGCCTGGTGGACCAGCGCCAGCTCTGGCGCTTCGGCTTGTCCGGTGACAAGCCCATCGTGCTGGTGCTCATCCACTCCAGCAACGGCATGGCGCTGGTGCACTCCCTGCTGCAGGCCCAGCCCTGGTGGAGTTTTTGCGGGCTGACCGCCGACGTGGTGATCCTCAACAGCGAGGTCAACTCCTACCTGATGCCGCTGCAGCGCGACATCCTCGCCTTGCGCGACCGCACGCTGCGGCAGGCTGAAAACAGCTTTCCGGGCCGGGACGCCGGCGGTTTTTTCCTGCTGCGCGAGCAGGAGATCGTGCCTTCCGAGAAAGCCGCCCTCACGGGCCTGGCGCGGGTCATCCTCGTGGCCGACGGCCGGCCGCTGGAGCAGCAGGCCGCGGCACTTCAAGCCATCGGCAACCCGCAGCGCACCGGCACGCCCGCCAGGGCCCTGCTGCCCGCGCCCCACGCCGCCGGTACCGCGCAAGCACCGCAAGGCCACTTTGATGCCGCCACCGGCGAGTTCCAGTTTGTGGTGGACGAAGCCCATCGCCCGCCCCGCCCCTGGGTCAACGTGATCGCCAATTCCGCCTTCGGCTTCCAGGTCTCTGAAGCCGGCGCCGGCTACACCTGGGCGGTCAACAGCCGGCTGCACCAGCTCACGCCCTGGTCCAACGACCCGGTGGCCGACCCCTGTTTTGAACACTACCTGCTGCAGGACCTGGACACGCAGGCACTGCTGCCCTTGAGCGCTTGCGCCGACAGCGGCGCATCTTGCCGCGTGCGCCACGGCCAGGGCTATTCCGCCTTTGAATCCCTGCACGGCGCGCTGAAGGTGGAGACCACGTATTTTGTCGACATCAACGAGCCTGTCAAGCTTGTGCAACTGCAACTGCACAACCAGGGCGGCGAAACGCGCCGGTTGCGCGCGCTTGCCATGGTCGAGTGGCAAATGGGCGCCGCGCGCCACGAACGCCGCACTGTCCGCGCCTGGAAATCCGACGACCCGGCCTTCACGGCCGTGCTCGCCAAACAGCGTGAAAGCCGCGCCGGCTTCGGCGGCAACACGGCCTTTTTATCCGCCGCCGGCTTGCCCGGCCCGCTGCAGTGGACCTGCGATCGAAGCGAGTTCTTCGACGCGGCGGGCCGACTGGTGATTCCCGCCGCGCTGGGCCAAAGCGCCGCAGGGGGCGCAGACCCCTGCGCTGCGCTGGCGGGCCACTTCATGCTTGCACCGGGCCAGAGCCTGACGCTGACCTTCATGCTCGGCCACGCTGCCGACCCGGCCGCCGCCGAGCAACTGGCCCGCGACTGGCAGGCGCGTGATAGCGCGCAAACGCTGGACGAGGTCAAGGCTTATTGGTCCGGCCTGCTGGGCAAGCTGCAGGTGCGAACGCCCGACCCGCTGTTCGATGCCCTGGTCAACCGCTGGCTGCTCTACCAGACGCTGGCCTCTCGCCTGTGGTCCAAAGCCGGCTTCTACCAGGCTGGCGGCGCCTTCGGCTTTCGCGACCAGTTGCAGGATGCCATGGCCTTCGCCGTCATCGAGCCCGACCGCCTGCGCCGCCAGATTTTGCTCAACGCCTCACGCCAGTTCCCGGAAGGCGACGTGCAGCACTGGTGGCACGCGCCCGGCGGCGAAGGCGTGCGCACGCATTTCTCTGATGACCTGCTGTGGCTGCCCTATGCCTGCGCCTGGTATGTCGCGGTGACCGGCGACGCAGCCATCCTCGACGAAGAGGTCGCCTTCATTGACGGGCCGGCGATCCCCGAAGGCGCGGAAGACGCCTACTACGCGCCGCAAACCAGCACGCAAAGCGCCACGCTGTTCGAGCACTGCGCGCGTACCCTCGACAAGAGCCTGTCCACCGGCGCCCACGGCCTGCCCCTGATGGGCACCGGCGACTGGAACGACGGCATGAACCGTGTGGGCCATGAAGGCCGCGGTGAATCGGTGTGGCTGGCCTGGTTTTTGTGCCGTGTGGTGCAGGACTTCGAACCGCTGGCGCGCGCGCGCGGCGACACCCGCCGTGTCGACAGCTGGCTGGCCGCGCGCCAGGGCTGGATCAGCGCCTTGCACAAAGACGGCTGGGACGGCGCCTGGTTCCGCCGCGCATTTTTCGACAACGGCGCGCCGCTGGGCTCCGCCGCCAACAGTGAATGCCGCATAGACCTGATCGCCCAGGCCTGGGCCGTGCTGTCCGGCGCGTCCACCGATGAGTTCACGGTGCCCGCGATGCAGGCCATGAATGAACAGCTGGTCGATCCCGAGGCCGGCCTGCTGCGCCTGCTCACGCCGCCGCTGCAGCACTCGGCCGACAACCCCGGCTACATCCAGGCCTACCCGCCCGGCGTGCGCGAAAACGGCGGCCAGTATTCACACGCCGCCGTCTGGGCCATGATGGCCCAGGCCGCCACCGGCGACGCCGAAGCCGCCTGGGAGAGCTTCCAGGCCCTGAGCCCCGCCCACCGCAGCGAACACCCGCTGCGCGGCCCGGCCTACGAACTGGAGCCCTATGTGATGGCCGGCGACATCTACGGCAGCGCCCCTTACGTAGGCCGCGGCGGCTGGAGCTGGTACACCGGCTCGGCCGCCTGGCTGCACCGCGCGGCCATCGAAAACATCCTGGGCCTGCGCGTGCAGCAGGGTGAACTGTCGCTGTCGCCGTGCGTGCCGGCGCACTGGCCGTCGTTTGAGATAGCCCTCCAAGTGCAAGGCCGTGCGCTGACGATTCGCTGGCAGCGGGGTGATGTGGCGTCTGGAGAAGGGTTTCAGGCGGATCGCGTGATCGCGCCCGGACAGGTCGTGTTGCTCGCGGAGTTGCCGGGAAGGGCCCAACTACTGGTACAAGCCGCGGCCTAATTCATGGCCCGGTCAGGTGGGTGTGCCGCAGCTGATCGCCAGCGGATGGGTATGGCTTTATTGCGGTAAATCGCAATCATCCAGAAGAGAAGTCCGAGCGCCATACCAATGAGCACAAATGGGACGGCAAAAAACACCGCAAACGGCCCCGTCATCAGTGCAAAGGGCACGGCGCAAAGCAGCCCAAGAACACCTCCCGCGCTGGAGATGTCACGGCAACTGGGCGCTTTGTTCTTGCTGAAGTAGTAGAACAAGGGGACCGCTCCCACCACACAAACCACCGCCATGACCGCGGACACGAAGAAGTTCAGCGAGCCATGTTTCCATAAGAAAAAAATCGGCAGCACGCTTATGCAAGCAAGAAAGCCCAAAATAACACGCCACATGATTTCGCCTCGATTTAAATACTGCAATTACCGGATCGGCACCGTATTTTTACAATGGCCAACTACTTCACCTAAACAGGGCAACCCATCAAATCCCCATCCATTGTCGCGCCTGCGGTTCTCATCACTGAAAACCTCAGCTTCCACTATCCCAATCCCAAGGTGGAGCTTTTCTCCCAGCTGTCCATCACCATCCCACCCGGCGTCACGCTGGTGCAAGGCGGCGACGGGCGCGGCAAGAGCACCCTGCTGCGCCTGATGGCGGGCGCCCTGGCTGCGGATGCGGGGCAGTTGCAGCTGAACGGTGTCTCACTGAAACAGCAGCCCGAGGCCTATCGCCGGCAGCTGTTCTGGATGGAACCGCGCAGCATCGATTTCGACCAGCTCACGCCGGTGCAGTTCTTCGCATCGCTGGGTGGCCGCTATCCGGGCTTTGATGAGACGCTACTGGAGCCCTTGGTCGAAGGCTTGGGGCTGGAGCCACACATGGATAAAAAGCTCTTCATGCTGTCCACCGGGTCGAAGCGCAAGGTCTGGCTTGCGGCGGGGTTTGCCTCAGGTGCCGACCTGTTGCTGCTCGACGAGCCGTTTGCCGCGCTCGATGCGCCCTCGATTGCGTTTGTTAAAGAGCGGCTGCAGGGTATTTCGGCGGACTCGAGCCGGGCGGTGGTGATGGCGGATTATGGTGCTCCGGCTGGAGTGGAGCTGGCAGGTTTGGTCGACCTGGGCGACTGATTGAAGCCGAGTCTTGCTCCGGCGGGGCGCGCTCTTCTAAGTTCTGTTGGCCGGGGGTAGCCCGGCGGCTACTCACTTTTCTTTTGCTTCGCCAAAAGAAAAGTAAGCAAAAGAAAAGGCGACCCTGGTTGCTGCGTCCCTGCGCTTCGCTACGGGCAACCTGCGGTGCTCGGTCCAGCCGGGGTCTCGCTAAACTCGCCTTCGGCTCAAACAACGCGATCCCTGATCCGTCTGGACCTCCGCTCCTCGGCGCATCCACAAGGGGTGGGAAAGGAATACCAATACCTAAGAAACAAGGACTCGCCGTGGCGAGTCCTTGTTTGTATTTGTCTTCTTTATCTTCTTTGTATTTTGTCCCCGCTCCCGTTCCCGATTGCCCCGTCCTGGCTGGGCCGAGGAGCGCAGACGTAGGCGGATCAGGGATCGCGCTTGTCTGAGCGAAGCGAGTTTGCGCGAGACCCCGCCGTAGTCGAGCACCGCAGGTTGCCCGTAGCGAAGCGCAGGGACCCAGACTGCGGGTCGCCTTTTCTTTGCTTACTTTCTTTTGGCGAAGCAAAAGAAAGTGAGTTGCTGCCGGCAACCCCGGCCAGCCGCCCTCAGCAGAGAGAACAGAGGAGGAGCGCACTAAGGCCGGAGCAAGACCCGGCCAGCGTACCCCATCTGCTGCGCAACAAACCCCTCAAACGCCCGCAGCAGCGCCCGATACTGCCCAGCATCCCCTTCAAGCCGAGCCAATGCAGAACAAACCGCCTCCAGCGTGGAAAGCTGCCCCACCTTATGGGCCTTCCGAATCCGGTAGTTCGAAGCCGGCGCCTCGTCCACTGACAGCCGCGGCAACTTCCGAAGCAAAGGATTGAGACGCAGCATCTTCCGGCTCTTGCGCCAGGTAGCATCCAGCACCACCAACCGCACACCCGCCGGATCCTTGAGCCGCTCAGCATCCAGGGCAGCAGGCGCCTCGCCATCCTCCGGCGTGGGCGGATACAGCAGCACGGTATAGGCAGGTGTCTCCCCGATCGCAGCAAGCAAGCCGGCTTCCTCAAACATTTCACCCGTCAGCATCCGGCTGCGCGGCAGGCTCAGGTGCAGCAGCCGGCCGGTGTTTTTGGCGTGGTCCACTTCCATCGGGTGCTGCAGGATCAGCACCTCGGCCGCATGCGCGACCGGGGTGATCCATTGGCAGATGCAGGCGCTTTGCGGCCGCAAGCAGATGGCGCAGCCGGTGCGCCTGGCCGCCTCAGTCACGGGAGCGGGGGCTGTCCGCCTTGTCGTCGGGCGAATAGGCGTTCCTGAGCTGCACAGGCTTGGCGGTCTTGCGACGCATGCGGATGTTGAGCATCTCCACCGCCACCGAGAAAGCCATCGCGAAATAAACGTAGCCCTTGGGCACGTGGTGGTCCAGGCCTTCGGCGATCAGCACCACACCGACCACGACGAGGAAGGACAGGGCCAGCATCTTGATGGTCGGGTGGGTGGACACAAAGCGGCCTATGGCCGGCGCGAACAGCATCATCAGGCCGACCGAGGCGATGACGGCGGCGATCATGACGGCCAGGCTGTCGACCATGCCGACGGCGGTGATGATGGAATCCAGCGAGAAGATCATGTCGACAATCATGATCTGCACGATCACGGCGGCGAAGGTGGCCTTGACGGTGCTGGAGGCGTGGCCCTCCTCGCCTTCCATGGACTGGTGGATTTCACCGGTGCTCTTCCAGATCAGGAACAGGCCGCCCCCGATCAGGATCAGGTCGCGCCCCGAGATTTCCTGCTTGAGCACGGTGAACAGCGGCTCCACCAGCCCGATGATCCACGACAGCACCAGCAGCAAGCCTATGCGCATGAACATGGCCATGAACAGGCCGAGCCGGCGCGCCACTTCCTGCTTGTCCTTGGGCAGCTTGTCGACCAGGATGGAGATAAAAAT
Source organism: Polaromonas sp. P1_H6 (assembly GCF_056405195.1). Taxonomy (NCBI): domain Bacteria; kingdom Pseudomonadati; phylum Pseudomonadota; class Betaproteobacteria; order Burkholderiales; family Comamonadaceae; genus Polaromonas; species Polaromonas sp. P1_H6. The sequence goes on along the minus strand of NZ_JBFUCN010000028.1, from coordinate 43,815 downwards.
GATGTTGTCTATGCCCAGCACCAGCTCCAGCGCGGTCAGGGTGGCAAAGGCAACCCAGGCTTGCGGGTCGGTGAGCAGTTCCATCATGTGCGTCTTTCCTGGCGCTGGGCCATCAGCAGGTCTATCCCCGCATACAGTTATTCGGTCAAGAGCCTAAGAACTCGCCGATAGGTTTTAAGTCCTCCACCCGGTCGCAAATCGACTTGACGATCATCAGGATCGGAATGCCCAGCAGCAGCCCCCACACGCCCCACAGCCAGCCCCAGGCAAGCAGCCCGACAAACACCGCCACAGGGTTCATGCGGCTGGCGCGGCTGGTGAGCCAGGGGGTGAGCAGGTTGCCGACCAGGGTATGGATGACCAGCGAAGCCCCGCCCACAGCGAGGGCCATGTTGAGCGAGCCGAACTGCAAGAACCCGACCAGCGCGGAGCCCGTCGCCGTGACCAACGAGCCGACATAGGGCACGAGGTTCAGCACGGCCGCCGCAACGCCCCAGACGGCGGCATTGTTCAGCCCCAGGGCCAGCAGGGCCAGCCAGGTCAACAGGCCCACGATCGCACTGGTCAGCAGCTGCACCTGCAGGTAGCGCTGGATCTGGCCGGTGATTTCATTGAGCGCCTGCAGTGTGATCTTCTTGCTGCTCAGGCTGTCGCCGGCCAGCTTGATCAGCTTGCGCCGGAAGGTGTCGCCCGAGAGCATCAGGAAATACGTCAGGAAGACCACAACGGTGGCTTGGCCCACCAGCGCGATCAGGCCAATGGTGCCGGACCACAGGTAATGCCTGATGTCAAAGCGCGCGGGCTCCACCACGACGCGCATGGCGCCGCGCGTGTTGCCGGGTGCCGAGCTCTCCTGCGCGGCCTGCTCGATCTGCGATGCGGCTTTCTGCACGGTTTCCAGCGCGCTGTCGGAGCGGCCGGTACGCGCCTTCACGGCCAGGCGGAACTTCTGCGCCGCTGCGGGCAGGGCTTCCACGAGCTGCGCGGCCTCGTCGCCGAGCGACCAGGCGGTGGTGCCTATGCCGCCCAGGATCGCCAGCAGGAGCACGGCCGCGCTCAGCCAGCGCGGCACTCGCCTGGCCTCAAACCAGTTGACCACCGGGGAAAACGCGTAGCTGAACAGCACGCCCAGCATCACCGGAATGAAGACGGCCTTGGCCCAGTGCAGTACAAACAGGAAACCCAGGCCTGCCAGCACCACCAGCGACATGTTGCGTATGTCGACCGGCATGTGAAGCAGCAGCCGGTCGGGCTCGGGCAGCGCCGCGTCCGGTCCGGTAGGCGGCGTGCCGGCTTCTTCTTGTGTCATGTGTCCCCCGTATGCGTTTAAGCCGCCGGGCGCGAATAGCGAAATTTCCGCGATGGAAGGCCCAGGTAGTACTTACGAAGATATTCAAACCGGGCCGCCCAGGAAAACGTGTAGGACGCTTTCGCCGGAACGTACCAGCTGTTCAGGCCGGTTCGCAGCAGCAGCTGGTAGCCGTTGGCGCGCATCAGCGCATGCTTGTGGTGGTGGGTGACGTGGTCCTCGATCAGCACCAGCCGGGGTTGCCAGTAGCCGAAGTCGAAGCCCGACAGGGCAACCAGCTCGTGCCCCTCGATGTCGATGGACAGCAGGTCGAAACCGACGGGCGCGCCGTGTTCGCGCAGCATGGTGTCCAGGGTTTCGCAACGCACCGCCACGGTGGAGCGGACCACGGCGCCCAGGGCGATGGGCCGGTCTTCCAGCGTCGAATGCGGCCCCGCGCGGTTCAGCTGCAGCAGCTTGCCGGCGTTTTCAGCGCTGGAGCAGGCCATCTCTATCACCGTGCCCTTGCGACTCTGGCGCAGCAGCGCGCAGCAATCCGGGTCGGGCTCGACCAGCAAGCCCGTCCAGCCCAAGGCCTCCAGGTGCTGGGACTGCGAATCGAGCACGGGATCGTTGGCGCCCACGTCCACATAAAACCCGGTCTTGCCGCCAAAAAATTCGCGCACCAGCTGCTGCTCGACGGCGGGCTGGTTGCTGAAGCGGTGCACGTGGCGCTGGGTGAAGTCGACGTATTGGGACATGTATGAGTAGGGGAAACGGGAACAAAAAAAGGGAAATCCGGGGCCGAGGAAGCCCCTCAGGTGGTGATGGCCTCGCGCACCGCGCTGAGCTGGCGCCGCGACACCGCCAGCAGCTCGTCAATGCCGTTGAGCCGCACCGCCCAGCCCTCGCCCTCCTCGGGGTCGAAATGTTTTTCAAGCGCGCGCACCGCGTGCCGCGCGATCAGCGCATTGCGGTGTATGCGCATGAAGCGCTGGGCGTGGCGCTCCTCGAGCTCGCTCAGCGAGCCGTCCAGGATGTAGCTGCGGCTGGCCGTGCGCACGGTGATGTACTTGAGCTCGGCCTTGAAATAGATCACCTCGGCCAGCGGCACGCGCTCGGTGCGGCCCCGGTCCTGGATGATCAGCATTTCCGCAGCGGCCTGGGCAGGGCCGGGGCGCGCCGCCTGCGCGAGGCGTTCGACTTTCTGCAGTGCCTGCTGCAGGCGCTCCAGGCGCACCGGCTTGGTCAGGTAATCGACGGCCTCGAGTTCAAAGGCCTGCACCGCGTGCTCGGAATGCGCGGTGACGAACACCACGGCCGGCCGCCGCGGCATCGCCGCGATCATCTGGGCCAGCGCGATGCCGTCGGGGCCCGGCATGCGGATGTCGAGCAGCACCGCGTCGAAAGGCTCGCGCTGCAGGGCCTTCATGGCCTGTTCGGCGTCGGCTGCTTCCCCACCCGCCACCGCCGCCGGCGCCTTGCAATCGCCCAGCAGGGTCCGCAGGCGGGACCGGGCCAGCGCTTCGTCGTCCACCACCAGTACCTTGAGTGTCATGCGGGAATCTCCATGCGTACCTGAAATATGCCGTCCTTGAAGACTGTCTTGAATTTCGCCTCGACATCATGCAGCAAAGCCAGCCGCTCCCGTACATTGGCCAGCGCCAGACCATGGCCGCGCTCGCCGGCGCCGGCCGGGGTCGAGTTGGTGACCTTGATCACCACGGTGCTGCCGCGCTTGAGGGTGGAAATCCGCAGCTGCGCGCCGCTGGCGCTGGGCTCCACGCCGTGCTTGACGGCGTTCTCCACCAGCGGCTGCAGCAGCAGCGGCGGCAGCTTGGCCTGGTCGGCGTCGGCGTCCAGGCTCCACTGCACCTGCAGGCGCTCGCCGAAGCGGACCTGCTCGATGGCCAGGTAGCGCTGGGCCAGCAGGATCTCCTGCCCCAGGGTGACGGATTCGGCCGGGTCGGCCAGCGCGTGGCGGAACAGCTCGCTCAGGTCTTCCAGCACGGCTTCGGCCTTGGCCGGCTCGGCGCGCACCAGGGCGATGGCGCTGTTGAGGGTGTTGAACAGGAAATGGGGGCGTATCCGCGACTGCAGCTCGGCCAGGCGCGCCGCCGTGGCCGCCGGCGTGCGCGCCTTGGCGCGCCAGAACAGGCCCGCCAGCAGCACGGCCGACAGCAGGGCGCCCGCCGCCGCGCTGGCCCGCCAGGGCGCCCACATCAGCAGCCCCATCACCGACAGCAGGCCGCAGCCGTACAGGCCCGCGCCCGCGCCCAGCAGCACGCCGGCCGTCCATTGCTGCCAGTTCCTGAGCCGGTTCAGCCGCGACTTGAGGGCGCAGGCCACGATCAGCCAGGCCAGCGTGGCCGGCAGCACCCCGCCGGTCAGCAGGGCAAAACGCAGCAGCCATTGAAGGGGGGTGTCGGCGCCGAACATGGCGGACACGCCCACCACCGCCTCCGCGAACAGCACCGCCCGCAGCACCACGCCGACCTGGCAGGCGTCGAACATGCTGGCGCGCGTGCCGCCGCCGCGCCGCGCGGGCTCCTCGTCGCCGGAGATGACGCTGCCCAGCAGCGTGGATTCCCCGAAATTGTGCGGATCAGGCGAAGGCTTCATGGCGTGCGTGCTTGGATATCGACAAAACGGCGGGAGCGGGCTCCCGGGGATTGGCAGATGGATAAAATCACCCAGATGCCGAGTATTGCACCGGTCGCGCCCCTTGCGGCGGCGGCCTGAAAGACAATCAAGGCCGTCGCCGGCCCGTGCTTGCCCAGAATAGCGCATCCGGCGCCCCGAATCCACAGCCTGCCCGGTACAGCCGGCAAGCTGGCCGCTACCCTTAGAAAGCCCGACGTGAACCAATTCGACAAAAAGTCCCAAGCCTGGTCTGCCCTGTTTTCCGAGCCCATGAGCGACCTGGTCAAGCGCTACACGTCCAGCGTGTTCTTCGACAAGCGCCTGTGGCAGGCCGACATCGCCGGCTCGCTGGCCCACGCCGAGATGCTGGCGGCGCAAAAAATCATTCCCGCGGCCGACTATGCCGACATCCAGAAGGGCATGGCACAGATCACCTCCGAAATCGAGTCCGGCGCCTTTGAGTGGAAGCTGGACCTCGAAGACGTGCACTTCAATATCGAGGCCCGCCTGACCCAGCTGGTCGGCGACGCCGGCAAGCGCCTGCACACAGGCCGCAGCCGCAACGACCAGGTCGCCACCGACGTGCGCCTGTGGCTGCGCGGCGAGATCGACCTTATAGGCGGGCTTCTCACCGACCTGCAAAAAGCCCTGGTCGACATCGCCGAGACAAACGCCGAGGTGATCCTTCCCGGCTTCACCCACCTGCAGGTGGCCCAGCCCGTGAGCTTCGGCCACCACATGCTGGCCTATGTCGAGATGTTCAGCCGCGACGCCGAGCGCATGCAGGAGATCAGGAAACGCGTGAACCGCCTGCCGCTGGGCGCCGCCGCGCTGGCCGGCACCAGCTACCCGCTGGACCGCGAGCGCGCGGCCAAAACCCTGGGCATGGTCGATGAAAACGGCAAGCCACAGGTCTGCCAGAACAGCCTGGACGCGGTGAGCGACCGCGACTTCGCGATTGAATTCACGGCCGCCGCCTCGCTGGCCATGGTGCACATCAGCCGCATGAGCGAGGAGCTGATTCTCTGGATGAGCCAGAACTTCAGCTTCATCCACATCCCCGACCGCTTTACCACCGGCTCGTCCATCATGCCGCAGAAGAAAAACCCCGACGTGCCCGAACTCGCGCGCGGCAAGACCGGCCGCGTGGTCGGCCACCTGATGGGCCTGATCACCCTGATGAAGGGCCAGCCCCTGGCCTACAACAAGGACAACCAGGAAGACAAGGAGCCGCTGTTCGACACCGTCGACACGCTGAAAGACACGCTGCGCATCTTCGCCGAGATGGTGGGCGGCATCACCGTCAAGCCCGAAGCCATGGAAAAAGCCGCGCTGCGCGGCTACGCCACCGCCACCGACCTGGCCGACTACCTGGTCAAGAAGGGCCTGCCCTTCCGCGACGCCCACGAAACCGTGGCCCACGCCGTGAAAGCCGCCACCACGCATGCGGTAGACCTCTCCGAACTGCCGCTGGCCGTGCTGCAGGAGTTCAATCCCAGCATCGAAAAAGACGTCTACGACTGTTTAAGCCTGCGCGGCTCGCTGAACGCCCGCAACATCCTGGGCGGCACCGCGCCGGCACAGGTGAAGGCGCAGATCGCGCGGCACCGCGCGCGGCTGGGCTGAACTGAAGCACCGGCGGGATATGTTTTACGCAATTCCGCTGGAAAACCGGCCCACCTGGCGCAACCCGCCATGGCTGACGATCCTGCTGATCCTGGTGAACATGGCGGTGTTCTGGGGCCCGCAGCGCGCCGAGGAAAATGCGCAGAACAAGGCTGCGGCTTTCTATCTTTCGAGCAGCCTGCCGGCGCTGGAACTGCCGGTTTTTGTCGGCTGGCTTGAAGAGACCGGGTCACCCCGCGCACCTGCGGCCAGGCGCATGCTGGAGCAGCGCCGCTACGATGCCCTGCTCGACGGCCTGGAATACGAAAAAACCTTCATGGCGCGCCTGCATGCCGGCCTTGTCGTCCGGCCCGGAAATCCGGCCCATGAGCAGTGGCAGCAGGACAGGCGCCGCTACGAAAAATTGCAGCCAGCCCCCTTCACCGCCCACTGGGCCCAGGACAACAGCAAGGACGCACCGCTGCGTCCCGTGACCTGGATCACCGCGGCCTTCCTGCACGCCAGCACCTCCCATCTCATCGGCAACATGGTGTTCCTCTTCCTGTTCGGCTTCTCGGTCGAACTCGCGCTGGGTCGCGGCCTTTACCTGGCGTTTTATCTCGCGGGCGCGCTCGGTGCCTCGCTGCTGGCAGGCTGGGCTTATGCCGGGCAAGGCGGTTACGGCCTGGGCGCCTCCGGTGCGGTCTCCGCCTTGATGGCCATGTATGCCGTGATGTACCGCCTGCGCCGCATCCGCTTTTTCTACCAGTTGTTCTTCTATTTCAATTACGTCACGGCGCCCGCGCTGCTGCTGCTGCCGGCCTGGATCGCCAACGAGGCGTTGCAGCACGTCGTCGGCGGCAAGGGCGTGGCCTATATGGCGCACCTGGGCGGGCTGCTCACGGGTGCGCTGCTGATGGCCGCGGCGATGCACTGGCGCAAACTCACGCCGCCGCCGGTGGCCGCCGAACAGGCCGGCGACGGCTTCGACCAGCACGTCGCCGAGGCCAAACGGCTGGCGGCCGGGATGAAATTCGACGCTGCCTGCGCGCAATGGCGTGCCGCGGCGAAACTGCGGCCCACCGACGGCGAAGTACTGCGCGCCTGGTTCAACACCGCGCGGCTGCAGCCGGCAAGCGAAGACTTCCACGGTGCCGCGCGCCTCATCTTCCGCCTCGCGACCAGCGACGACGCCACGCTGGAACTGCAGCATGCCAGCTACCGCACCTACCTGGACCAGGCCAAACCCGGCGCGCGCCTCAAACCCGACGACATGGCACGGCTGGCGCGCCGCTTCACGCGCGCCCGCCAGTTCGACGACGCCGACAAGCTGTGCCGCGCGCTGCTCAAAAGCGCTCCGGAGCATTTGGGGCTCGCCGACACGCTGGGTGTCTGCGCCCAGGGCTGGTTGCGCGCGGGGCAGCGCGAGCGCGCCCTGTACTGGCTGCCGCACCTGCAGCGGCTGGCGCCCAACGACATGGCCACGCGCTCGCTGACGCAAGCCTGAGCCGCTACTGAGCCACTTCAGGCAGCCGGCTGGTCGCGCAGCAGCCAGCGCACCTCGCGCGTCGCCTCGCTGTCGGGATAGCGTTCCTCAAGCACGGCCAGCACCGGTCTGGCCATGTCGGCACGGCTCATGCCCTGGGTCAACACCCGCGCGATGAGCTCGTAGGCCTGCGGGATGGCGGCGTGGCCGCGAAAGCGCTTGTCGAAGCTGCGCAGCATGGCCAGCGCCGCCTGCGCGTCGCCGCCGCGCCAGGCGGCGCGCGCCAGGGCCAGGGTCTGCTCCGCATCCTCGAGGACAAAGGCCGGCTCACGGGTACGGCAGTCCTGCCAGGCCTTGACCGCCTCTGCCCCCAGCTCCTGCTGCAGCAGCAGCGCGATCAAACGTTTCGCATGTTCCAGCAGCGTCGGCGTCTTGTCGGCCATCAGCAATACGCGGTGGTAACGCCGCAGCGCGGCGACGTCGTTGGGCCGCACGCGCTGGTCTTCGTAGGCGATGTTGAGCGCGGCGGGGATGTCGCCCTCGGTCACCAGCTCGGCCACCAGCGCGTCGGTCTCCTGGCGTGCGATCTGTTCAGGGCTGCGGCGCTCGGGCGGTGCTTCGTCCGCGCCGGCGCCCGGCAACAGGTCGATCTCGAGCGCCTCATGGTGCTGGTACATCACATAACCGAGCAGGCTGGCCATGACCCAGCCGAAATAAATGAACGAAAAATTGAACAGCGGCACCAGCAGCCACAGGCTGACCCGGGGCAGCAGCAGCGCCAGCGCGACCTGCGCGCCGCTGCTCAGCAAAAACAGGAACAGGCACAGCGCGAGATAAGGCGCGCCGAGGACCTGCACGACACGCCAGATCGCGGCCGGGTTCAGCGAGCGCATCGCACTGCCCGATTGCACCAGGACAATCACGGTTGCCGGAAACAGGAAGGAAAGCACAAAAGTCCCGGCCGTGGCGAGCTTGCTGTTGACCGAGGCCACGAAGCCCAGGACGACCGCCTGCACGACAAAGACGCCGAACAGCTTCCAGGGAAGGCTGCTCCACTCGTCATCCAGCCGCGACGGAAAGTCGCTGGCGCGCGCGATGCCGCGCGAGCCGAGCACCGCCACCTTGAAGCCGTAGCGGCTTGCGGCCAGCAGGATGCCGAGCTCGACCATCACCAACATGAGCACCCGCGGCAGGAAAAAAAGCACTTCGGGCAGCAGGCTGCAAAACGCCAGGAACAGCCCATAGGCCAAAGGCGTGGCCTGGAAGGGAAATGCGAAGAATTTGTTGAGGCGGTGCCAGAAGGGCTTGACCGCGGATTTGCCGGCCGCCATGCTAAAGCGCGCCCTGTGTTGTACCGGACCACCCCACCTGAACGAACGCTCCCATCCCGGCTCCCTGTTGTTGTGCGGTGATTCTAGACGGGCCCCTGTCTTCGCTCCCTCTCCCCCTGGGAGAAAGAGCAAAACCGGAAGCACACTGGATGCCGGTTTTTAAGCCCCACCTAAGTCAGTGCATGCATACTTGTACCTTCTGATTAGGGTCCCCCAATGCGTTTATTGCTGGTTGAAGACGACACCATGATCGGCGAGACGGTTTTGCAGGTGCTGCGCGCCGAGCATTACGCGGTCGACTGGGTGCGCGACGGCCGCATGGCCGATGAGGCCCTGCGCAGCGAGCACTACGACCTGGTGCTGCTGGACCTGGGCCTGCCGCAGCGCGACGGCCTCGAAGTGCTGCGCGCCCTGCGCGCCCGCCGCGACACCACCCCGGTGCTGGTGGCCACCGCGCGCGACGCGGTCGGCGACCGCATCGGCGGACTGGACGCCGGCGCCGACGACTATGTCGTCAAGCCCTATGACACCGACGAGATGCTGGCCCGCATACGCGCGCTGATACGCCGAAGCGCGGGCCGGGCCGAGCCGGCCTTTGAACACAAGGGCGTGAGCCTGAACCCGGCCACACGCGAAGCCAGCCTCAACGGCCAGCCCGTGACCTTGTCGGCCCGCGAATGGGCGGTGCTCGAGCCCCTGCTGGCGCGCCCCGGCGTGGTGCTCTCGCGCGCGCAGCTGGAAGAAAAACTCTTTAGCTGGAAAGACGACGTCAGCAGCAACGCCGTCGAGGTCTACATCCACGGCGTGCGTAAAAAACTGGGCAACGATGTGATCCAGACCGTGCGCGGCCTTGGCTACCTGGTGCCCAAACAATGACAAAGCCGGCCACGCATTCCCTCAGAAAAAGGCTGCTGTGGTTTGTGCTCGCCGCCATCCTGGGCGCGGCCGTCCTGCAAGCCGGCACCGCCTACCGCGGCGCGCTGCGGCAGGCCGATGCGATGTTCGACGAGCACCTGCAGCAGATGGCGCGCTCGCTGCGCAGCGGCGTGCCCCTGAACCTGCCGCTCGAAGAGGCCGACGACGACGACCGCTTCGAGGTCTATGTGCAGATCTGGGGCCTGGACGGCACGCAGATCTTCCGCTCCACCCGCTCGGCGCTGCCGCCGCGCGCGGTGCTGGGCTTTTCCGACGTCGAGGCCCACGGCAACCGCTACCGCGTCTATACCCTGCAGACCGCGCTGCAGACCGTGCAGATCGCCCAGGACCTGGACGCGCGCTCGGCCCGCGCGCGCGCGCTGGCGGTGCGCGCCGTGATGCCTTTTTTGCTGCTGACGCCGCTGCTGATGCTGGCCGTCTGGTGGGTCATCAGCCGCTCGCTGGCGCCCATAGAGCGGGCCAGGCGCCAGGTGGCGGGCCGGCGCGCCGACGATTTGTCGCCGCTGGCCGCCGAAGGGCTGCCCGACGAGGTGCGCCCGCTGGTGGACGAGCTCAACCTGTTGTTCGGCCGCGTGCGCGGCGCTTTCGAGGCGCAAAAACATTTTGTGGCCGACGCGGCGCACGAGCTGCGTTCGCCGCTGACGGCGCTCAAGCTGCAGGCCCAGGCCCTGCGCCGCAACGGCGACACGCCCGCAGAACGCGAGGCCGGCATCGCCCGGCTCAACCAGGGCATAGACCGCGCGATACGCCTGGTCGAGCAGTTGCTGGTGCTGGCCCGCGAGGAAGCCGGCGCCGCCGCGGGTGCGGCCGGGCCCGTGGACCTGCAGGAAGTCGTCAAGCTCGCGGTGGCCGACGTGCTGCCGCATGCCCTGCACAAACAGATAGACCTGGGCCTGGTGGCGGGCAACCCACCAGCGCAGCCGCTGCGGGTCACGGGCCAGGCCGATGCCCTGCGCGTGCTGCTGCGCAACCTGCTGGACAACGCCGTCAAGTACACACCGGCCGGCGGCCGGGTCGACGTCTCGCTGGCCCTGGCGGACGGCCACCCCGAACTCGCGGTGGAAGACAGCGGTCCCGGCATCCCGACCGAAGACCGCGAACGTGTGTACGACCGCTTCGTCCGCGCCGGTGCCGAAGGGGGCCGGGCCGATGAAGCGCCGCAAACCGGCAGCGGCCTGGGCCTGGCCATCGTCAAAGCCATCGCCGGACGGCATGGCGCGACGCTGCGGCTAGGCAGCTCGGAACGCCTGGGTGGGCTCAAGGTAGATGTGCAGTTTCCGGCCGAGCCCGCTTCAAGCGCCCCTTAAGCCCCGTCTAAGACACGGTCTCCATAGTTAGGTCATCGGCATAAAGAGTGCCGCAACCCAACCAAGGAAGCTCGCCATGTCATCCACCGCATTGAAGAACACCCGGCTTGTTGCTGCATTGCTGGCCGCGGGCGCCATTGGCGGCGCCGGCGTCGGCGCCATCAACATCCTGCATTCCGCCGCCACCGCCGCCACGCCACCCGCCGTCTCCGCGCCCGCCCCGGTGACCGGCGCGGCCTCCGTCCCCATGGCCCTGCCCGACTTTTCGCAGATCACTGAACGCTACGGCCCGGCCGTGGTCAACATCAGCGTGACCGGCACCACCAAGGTCCGCAATGAAATCGCCCAGGGTGACGGCGACGACGATGACTCGCCTTTTTCGGGTGACCCCTTCTTTGAGTTCTTCAAGCGCTTCCAGCAGGGCCAGGGCCGCCCCGGCGCCCGCGGCAACGCCCCGCAGCAGGAAGTCCCCACGCGCGGCCAGGGCTCGGGCTTCATCGTCAGCGCCGACGGCATCATCCTGACCAACGCCCACGTGGTGCGCGACGCCAAGGAGGTCACCGTCAAGCTGACCGACCGCCGCGAATACCGCGCCAAGGTGCTGGGCGCCGACCCCAAGACCGACGTCGCCGTGCTGCGCATCGAGGCCAAAAACCTGCCCGTGGTCACCCTGGGCAAGATCAGCGAACTCAAGGTCGGCGAATGGGTGCTGGCCATCGGCTCGCCCTTTGGTTTTGAGAACACCGTCACCGCCGGCGTCGTGAGCGCCAAAGGCCGCTCGCTGCCCGACGACAGCGCCGTGCCCTTCATCCAGACCGACGTCGCCGTCAATCCCGGCAACTCGGGCGGGCCGCTGTTCAACACACGCGGCGAGGTGGTCGGCATCAACTCGCAGATCTACACCCGCAGCGGCGGCTACCAGGGCGTGTCCTTCGCGATCCCCATCGACGTGGCGGCCCGGATCAAGAACCAGATCGTGGCCACCGGCAAGGTCGAGCACGCGCGCCTGGGCGTGGCGGTGCAGGAAGTCAACCAGTCCTTCGCCGACTCCTTCAAACTCGACAAACCCGAAGGCGCGCTGGTCGCCAATGTCGAAAAAGGCGGCCCCGCCGAGAAGGCCGGCCTGCAGACCGGCGACGTGATCCGCAGCGTCAACGGCCAGCCCATCGTCTCGTCCGGCGACCTGCCCGCCATCATCAGCCTCGCGGCCCCCGGCGACAGCCTCAAGCTCGACATCTGGCGCCAGGGTTCGTCCAAAGAGATCACCGCCAAGCTCGGCAGCGCCGACGAAAAGACCGGCCAGGTCGTGGCCAAGAAGGACAGCCCCAACCACGGCAAGCTGGGCCTGGCCCTGCGCCCGCTGCAGCCCGATGAAAAGAAGGAAGCCGGCGTCGACAACGGCCTGGTCGTCGAACAGGCCAGCGGCCCCTCGGCTCTGGCCGGCGTGCAGCCCGGCGACGTGCTGCTGTCCATCAACGGCGTGCCCGTGAAGAACATCGAGCAGGTGCGCGCCACGGTGTCCAAGGCCGAGAAATCCGTGGCCCTGCTGATACAGCGCGGGGACAGCAAGATTTTTGTACCGGTGAATTTGGGGTAAGTGAAAGCGTGAGGCTAGCGGCCCGCGGCGTTGCCGGGGCCGCTAGCCTCCCCTCCTGAAACCGAGTCGGGTCCATGTGACATCGGCTGCGACATTTCCCGGCTGCAAGGACTCCGTTAGCGTATTCAGCACAGCCTCAAGCCCGTGCTGCCGCGCAAGTTCTATCGTCTCTTCGCCCGAAACATCAAACATGCGCCGCCCGGCGGGGACAGGCCCATGTCGGAGGGACAGCAGGATCAGCCCGCCAGACGCCAGCAGCGACGCCAGCCGGGGCATGCCGGCGCGGCGTTCCACCTCGTCAAGGTGCATCCACACCGCGCTCAGCATGACGACGTCAAAGCGCTGCCCGCGCGACAGCACACGCTCCAATCCGGGCAGGGTATCGTCCAGCCATTCGATCAAAGGCGAGGGGTGAAGGCGCATGGCCGCCGTCAGAAACTCCGCGGTCGGCTCCACGGCCAAAACGCTGTGCCCCTGTTCGGCGAACCAGGCCGCATCGACGCCGGTGCCCGCGCCTATGTCCAGGACGCGGCTGGGGGCCGTCGGCAAAAGATGCAGTTCGGCCTCGTGGCGTTTGACAAAGGGAATGGCCTCGTACTGGGGAATCAGCGCCTCGGCCTGCTCGGCGTAGCCCTGGGTGCTCGGGGGTTTGACGACCCGCTGCTGGTCAGGCATCGCCACCACCGTCTCCACCGTGGCCGTCAGCACCTGAAACATCTCCTCCCTCGACATGTCCCGCCCCCCAGGCGCCCCCACCCGCCACCGACCCTGAGGCGATGGAAAGGAACAGCCAGCCTATCAATGCGCCACCGGTTGCGCAGGCGAGGACCAGCGCGAGCGATGCACTGGCGGACCATTCCCCAAAATGGGGCCCGCTGATCAGGACGCCGGCGAAGAGTCCCAGCGCGACCCCGCCAAACAAGCCGTACCCCCGATACCTTCGTGCTGTGGATTGTCCCGCAGGCTCATGAGTTTTTTCCATGCTCATAGGTCTCCAAATTTGAATCGGCCTTTGGCAACAGTCAAGTTCCACTGGAGCGGCGGAACGTCTTGGAGTTTGGCTTGGCCGGACAGTTATGCAACAAGCTTCTCCTCCTCACGCACCGGCTCCCCTTCACCGGCCACCGGATCACGGTAGTGGTACCAGGCTTCATGGGGCGAGTAGACGCCGCACGCCAAGCACGCGGTGCTCGGCCACTTGACCCCGCAACCGGGACAGACAGCCCTGGTCCAGAACGTGTTCCAGACGGTACCGCAAGAGGGTACACAAAACCACCGGTCTTCGGCGCGGGGGCGCCATTCGCACTTGGGGCAGTAGATTTCGACTTTTTCCATTTTTCTTCTCTTATTTCAAGCTAGGTGCGGGCTTCAAACGCCTCGACCAATGCATAGAGATTCCTCAACTGCTCAGGCAACTCGGGCTCACCCTCAAGAACAGCTATCCTGTGCTTCACCAGGTAGAACTCGGCCTCGGTCTTTATTTTTCCTCGCGTCATGACTTTCTCCAGGCGCGCCGTCTCGAGTTGCAGGAATTCGGGGTACTCTGCCATCATCGCGTCGTGCAGCGCTTTTGAAACCGCCCCGCGCCACTGAATATCAACCTCGACGATAAGGCCGGGCATTTCCCTCAAACCCTGCTCCAAACCGGTGACGATCTGCGAGCTTGTCTGCTTGGGGTCGCGTGAACGAACCTCGGCAACAAAGGCTGGAACCCCGGCAGCGACCTGACACAGCTCCCAAGCCTTTTCATCCGGAATGCCGACAATTGTTTGCGCGAATCGCGCATATGCCGCAAAGAGTTTTTCTGATTTTGTTGCCAAGTTAGTTCCTTGCACTAAAGCCTATTGTTGGAAGTCATAGGCACCCGTCGGGACGTTCTTTAAACCCGCTTGTAGGGAAGCTGCATTTTCATCCAACACCACGCCCAACCCACTTTGTCGCGCAGACGCCGCGTTTACCCCTCAAATCCCCGTATTTCCCAAAGCCCCGCCGTAAAACCGCATTCGCCTCGCTATATTCCCTGCATGGCAACGACGACAACCTCCAGCAGCAGCCGAAACCAGGGCAGCCTGCCCAGCCGCCTGCTGCGGCGCGCTCGCGAAGAGCGACTTCCGCAGTCGGCGGGTGGGCTGACTTTCACGATGGTGATGTCCATGGTGCCGCTGCTGGCGCTGAGTTTTGCGCTGTTCGCGCGCATCCCCGCCCTGCATGCGGCCGGGGACGCGATCCGGGAGCACCTGCTGCGCGGCCTGCTGCCGGACGGCATCGCGCGGACGGTGCTCAAACACCTCGCGCAGTTCGCGGGTAATGCCGGCGGGCTGACGCAGGTCGGCTTTGCATTGCTGCTGGTGTCGGCGCTGGCGCTGCTTATGAGTGTGGAGGGCACGCTGAACCGGATATGGCAGGTCAAAAAACCACGGCCGCTGCTGCGCCGGCTGGGCCTGTACATCGGCATGCTGCTGACCGGCCCGGTGCTGATAGGCGCCAGCCTGTGGGCCGCGTCCTATCTGGCAGCGGCCTCCAGCGGCTTGCCGGTGGCGCGGCCCGGCTGGCTGCCACACGCGCTGAACATCGGGCCCATGGCCTTGAGCGCCGCCGGCTTTGCCTGCCTGTTCCGTTTTGTGCCGCACACCGTGGTGCGCTGGCGCGATGCGATCGCGGGCGGCCTGCTGGCCGGCGTCGCGTTTGAACTGGGCAAACAGGGCTTTGCGATCTACCTGGCCAACGTGCCGACCTACCGCACGATTTACGGGGCCTTCGCGCCACTGCTGGCCTTCCTGCTGTGGGTCTACTACTCGTGGCTGGTCACGCTGGCCGCGGCACTGGTAAGCGCCAGCCTGCCGCGCGGCGGGTCGCAGCCTTCGCGGCGGCTTTCGCGCGCCTGAGTTTTGCGCGTAGGTTTCACACCACAGCGGGCTTTTTCAGCTGCGCCCAGGCTTTACCATCAGGGCATGAAAACAACTTATATCTTCGGCGCCATCCTGGCCTGCAGCGTGATCGGAACATTGGTCGGGGCCCGCGGGGCCAAGACCGGATTTCTGGTGTTAACCGCCCTGCTTTCCCTCTACGGCTTGTTTCGGCTGCTCGGTTAGGCATCCGCGGCCGCCCAGCCAGCGCTGGCCTGCATCAAAACCGCGGCAAACCCCGCTCGCGACCAGGCCGGTGACGGCCAGCATGGCCGCGGTGTGAACACCAACCGCCGCGAGCGCGAGCGCCAGCGGCCCCGCGCCCTCCATCCCCGCCAGCGAGGCTTCTCCCGCGCACAGCGGAACCAGCGCCGGCACCAGCATCAGGCCCGCGCCATGCGCGCTGGCCATCATGAAAGACCCGAGTGCCAGCCCAGCCTTGCCGGCGGGTGCGCGTGCCGCCCCGGGGGTGCGGCGCGACAGGTGAAGCGCGGCGCAGGCGGCCAGCAGGCCGCCCGCGAGCACTTGCAGCGCGAAGCGGTCCATGGCCAGCCCCCACACCACCGCAGCGGCCACCAGCGCGACCGAAGCGGTGTGCCCGGCCGCGATCGGCAGCAGGGCCCGCAGCGCCTGCGCGCGGTCGCGCGAGCGCAGGCCCCAGGCGGCGGCCCAGGCCCAGCCATTGGCGGGGTTCAGCCCGTGAAGGGCGCCGACGCCCGCCACCGCCAGCCAGGGCCAAAGGTTTGACATGATGCTTGCGCCTGCCTGGGGCCGCTCAGGCTTTGTCGCTGCAGCATGCATGGGCCTCAGGCGCGGGGGTGAAGACGGCCTGGGTCTCGTAGCGGTCATGGTGGCGCATCCACTCCATCTTGTAGAAGGTGTCGCGCTCGTCGCGGCCCTTGGGGGCGAGGTCCAGCATGGGGTAGGTGCCGATCATGACTTCCACACCGCGCCCATAGGTCGAGTAGGTGTGAAAAATCCGGCCTTCGCTGTCCTTGTAAAACAGGCTGATGCCGGGCGCTTCTTCGGCCGGGAATTCCACCATGCCGTAGTTGTAGTTGACGGTGCCGTTGACACGATCCTCCGGTTTGAAGCTCACGTGGAAGTCGTAGTTGAAGTCGCTGCCGTTGGACGACACCCATTTGAACTTCCAGCCCATGCGACTGTGAAAGCGCGCTATCTCGGGCAGCGTCGCGCGCGACACCGCCACGAAGCTGATGTCGCGGTGCTCCAGGTGGATCTTCATGCCGTCGGTATGGTCGGCCATGAAGGAGCAGCTCGGGCAGCCCTGCTCCCAGCCGGGGCCGAACATGAAGTGCTGCACCATCAACTGGCGCCGGCCTTCAAACAAATCGGCCAGCGAGCGTTTGCCTTCGGGCGTGTCGAAGACATAGTTTTTCTCGACATGGACCCAGGGCAAGGCGCGGCGCTCGCTGGCGATGCGGTCGCGCAGGCGTGTGAGTTCCTTCTCCTGCGCCAGCAGCGTCTTGCGCTCGGCCAGCCAGGTGTCCCTGGAGACGACGGCGTGGTTCAGGGTGGGTGTTTCGGTGGTGGGGCTGTTCATGCTGTTCTCCTGGATAGGTGGGTTGAATGAGTGGGTTGGGATGGGTGGCGGGAAGGTTTGCGCTCAGGCGCTGGCGACTTGTTCACGCTGCATGGCCGCCTGCACGGCGGGCCGGCCGGCAATGCGCGCCTGGAAGGCCAGCAGATGGGGAAAGGCCGACAGGTCCAGCTTGACGAATTCCGCCCAGCGCGTGACCACAAACAGGTAGGCGTCGGCCACCGTGAAACGCTCACCCAGCAGGAAGGGCGCGCGGCCCAGCGCGGCGTCCAGCAGCCCGTAGTGTTTGTGCAGATGGGCCATGCGCGCGCCGCGCACTTCATCACTGCAAGCCGGGTTGAACAGCGGCATGTACGCCTGATGCAGTTCTGAGTTGATGTAGCCCAGCATTTCCTGCAGGCGGTAGCGCGCCATGCTGCCGCTGGCGGGCGCCAGCTGCGCATCGGGTTTCAGGTCGGCCAGGTATTGCACGACGGCCGGGCCTTCGGTCAGCACGCTGCCGTCGTCCAGCCGGAGGGCGGGCACCAGGCCCTTGGGGTTGATGGCGAGATAGTCTTCACCGTGCTCGGTGCGCTTGGCGACCACGTCAACCTTCACGAGTTCAAAGGGCAGGCCGAGCTCGGTGGCCACGATGTGCGGCGACAGCGAGCAGGCGGAGGGGGAGTAGTACAGCTTCATGGTTTTTTCTCCTTGGCTGGGTAAGCCGTTTTCAGGGTTGGTTTGCGTTGCGTCGGTCAAAGCGCTGCCCGACCCGTGCTGGAAACAGGTGCGCTCGGTATCGGTCCAGGGACCGAAGGGGGTTGCCAGCGCGGCGGCCTATGCCTTGCGCGCTGTGTTCACTGCGGCCTAGGCGGGCTATGCTCTCTTGGGCCGCCGCACGGCGCGGACTTTTCCGCTCTTGCCGCCGCCCGCGTAAAACAGGTCGGCGCCGTCGGACTCCAGCCCGCTGACGCCCGCGCCTGGCGGCATCTGGAGCCGCTCCATCACGGCGCCGCTCTGGGGGTCGATGCGGCGGATCTCGCTCTCGTCGCCCTCCCAGGTGCCGTGCCAGAGTTCGCCGTCCACCCAGGTTACGCCGGTGACAAAGCGGTTCGATTCAATCGTGCGCTGGATGGCGCCCGTTTTCGGGTCGACCTGGTGGATACGGCGGTCGCGGTACTGGCCGACCCACAGGCTGCCTTCGGCCCAGGTCAGGCCCGAGTCGCTGCCGCTGCCGGGCGCCGGGATGGTCGCCACCACCTTGCCGGTGGCCGGGTCTATCTTGTCGATGCGCGACTCGGCGATCTGGTAGAGGTGTTTGCCGTCGAAGGCGGTGCCGGCGTCGCCCGCGCAGTCCAGCGTGCGCGTCTGCTCGCCGCTGGCGGGGTCGAAGGCGATCAGTTTCGCGCCCGCGGCAGCCCAGACACGCTGGCCGTCATGGGTGACGCCGGCGATGTCATCCACGCCGGGGAAGCCGTATTCGCGCACGATCTCGGCGGGGCGGGCCTTGGGCTCGGGGGTTTGCTTGAGGGTCTTGCCTGTCATCGCTGCTCCTTGTCGCGCCGTGAATCAGCGCCATGGAAGTAACTCTATCCAATCGGCAGCGAAGCGGGGAGTAACAAGATCGTCGTGAATCCGGCCAGCGGCGGTGCCAGCCAGCGCTGCGCCCGCGCCCGGCCCAGGGAGCGCACCCGACCCTCCTCCTCCAGCTCGGCCAGTGCGCGCTGCACCGTGCGCTGGCTGTCCCCCAGCGCCAGCGCCAGCGCCGAGGTGGACCAGGCCGCGCCGTCGGACAGCAGCGCCAGCAGCGAAGCCTGGTCACCGTCCAGCGGTGGCGCCAGCACGACGACGTCGCGCCCGCCCAGCGGCTTCACGATAAAACCCCGACCGGTCGCCTCAATGGCCGCGAGCGGCTTGACGATCGCGCGCAGCCGGCCTATCTCGACCCGGAGGCGCGCCCTGTGGGTTTCATCCGGGTGCCGGGTGCGGAACACGCGCGCGATCAAGGCCTCGCGCTCGGCATCGCCGGGCCAGGCCTCGGCCAGCGCGCGGGCCAGCGCGAACAGCACGGGCCGGCGCGCCAGCGGCCGCCATTGCTCGCCGGCGCCCAGCCCGTGCCGGCAGGCATCGACCACCAGCGCGTCCGAGGCCAGCAGCGCCGACACCTCGTCAAGCCGCAGCGCCTGCTCGCCGCCCAACGTGAGCCGCCGCGCCGCGGGCCTGTCGAGCGCGGCCCGCGCCTCCGCCACCTCGGCCTGCAGGGCAGGCACCTGCGCACGTTCGGCCGCCGCCTGCGCGCGTGCCAGCGCCATGCGCGCCTCGCCGACGTGGAGTGAACGCAAGGACAGCTCGGCCGCGGTCAGCTCGGCTACCGCCCTCAGCGAAGGCCGCAGGCCGCGCGCGTCCAGCTTCGCCAGCGCGGCCCTGGCCTCGTCGAGCCGGCCCAGCAGCAAATACCGCCGCGCCGTGATCAGCCAGGCCTGCAGCGCATTGGCATGGTCGGCATGCGCCTCCAGCGTGGCCGAGGCCGCCGCCAGCGCGCGCGGCGAGCCGGCAAAGTCACGCATGGCCAGCGCCACCTCGGCCTCGGCCACCACGCAACGCGCGCGCGAAAGTTCTTCGTGTGCACCGAAACCCCGGGCCGCGCGCCGCAGCAGTTCACGCGCACGCGGGTGCTCACCCAGCTGGGCCATGGCAATGCCGCGCAAGGCCAGCGCCGGCGGGTCGTCGCGCAGGGCCACCCGCTTGAGGGCGCCCAGCGCGTCACCCGCGGCCAGCGCGCGCGAGGAAGCGCTGATCAGGGAATCCATGGGCGTAGCCTACACCGCCCGCCGGTCGCGTTGATCTGGATCAAGGGCCGCACGCCCCGCCCTCCGTAAACTTTTCGCATCGGACAGCGCCCCGAGGTGGAGCGCGCCGCCATGCCCCCAAAAAAAGGAAAAACCCGTGCGCAGCAATCTCCCGGTGACCGATGTCGAATACGCCATGCAGGACGGCAAGCCCATCGTCTCCAAGACCGACCTGAAAGGCAGGATCACCTACGTCAATCCCTACTTCGTCGAGGTCAGCGGCTACGCCGAGGAGGAGTTGCTGGGCGCGCCGCACAACCTGGTGCGCCACCCGGACATGCCGCCCGAAGCCTTCGCCGACCTGTGGGACACGCTCAAGGACGGCATCCCGTGGACCGGCATGGTCAAGAACCGGCGCAAGAACGGCGACCACTACTGGGTCAACGCCAACGTCACGCCGGTCATGGAGAACGGCCGGGCCACCGGCTATATGTCAGTGCGCAACAAGCCCAGCCGGGCGCAGGTCGAGGCGGCGGACCAGCTCTACCGCCGCATCATGGCCGGGCAGGCGGACGGCATCGCCCTGCGGCAAGGCCGGGCGATGCGCACCGGCCTGGCCGGCGCCTTTGCCGCGCTGAAAAATGTATCGATACGCGCGCGCATGGGCACCGCGCTGCTGGCGATGGTTGCGCTGTATACCGGCATGGGCTGGGCCGGCATCACGGCATCGGACGGCGCCGCGGCCGGCTGGTTTGCCGGCGCCGCCGCCCTGGGCGTGGCCGGCGCGCTGTGGACGGCTTATTCGCTGCACACCGGCATCGTGCTGCCGCTGCGCGCCGCCACCCGGGCCGCGCGTACCATCGCCGGCGGCGACCTGTCGGGCAAGCTGGAAACGCAGCGCGGCGACGACGTGGGCCAGTTGCTGCGCGCCCTGCAGCAGATGAACGTGAACCTGGTCGCCATCATCGGCGACGTGCGCGCCAACGTGGCGTCCATGGGTATCGCAACCAGCGAGATCGCCGCGGGCAACATGGATTTGTCGAGCCGCACCGAAACCCATGCCTCGAGCCTGGAGGAAACCGCCGCCAGCATGGAGCAGTTCTCCGCGACGGTGAAACAGAATGCCGACAGCGCGCTGGAAGCCAACCGGCTGGTGGTGTCGGCTTCCGAGGTGGCGGCCAGGGGCGGCGATGCGGTCGCCCGTGTGGGCGCAACCATGGACGACATCCACGATTCGGCGAACCGGATCGCGGGCATCATCGGCGTGATCGACGGCATCGCCTTCCAGACCAACCTCCTGGCATTGAACGCGGCGGTGGAAGCCGCGCGCGCCGGGGAACAGGGCAAGGGCTTCGCGGTGGTCGCCTCGGAAGTGCGCAGCCTCGCGCAGCGTTCGGCCGGCGCGGCCAGGGAAATCAAGTCACTGATAGGCGATTCGGTCAAAAAGGTGGAACTGGGCAACTGCCTGGTCAGCGAGGCGCGCCAGACCATGACGGAAATCATGCAGTCGGTGCAGGGCGTGACCACCATCATGGGCGAAATCACCGCCGCCAGCCGCGAGCAGAGCAGCGGCATAGACCAGGTCAACCAGGCGGTCTCGCACATGGACAAGGCCACGCAGCAGAACGCGGCCCTGGTGGAGCAGGCCGCCGCGGCCGCGGCCAGCCTGGACGAGCAGTCAGTGCAGCTGTCGCGCGCGGTCTCGGTGTTCCAGCTGAGCCGGGACGCCGCGCGCACCGCCAGGCCGGCCCTGGCCGCGTGAGGCCCCGGCAGCCCTGTTTTTAATCTGCGCAAATCTGTGTCATCTGCGGATGATTTCTTTCTCCACAGATTTCGCAGATTTACGCAGATAAAGAAACCATGATGTGAGGTCCTGTGTTCAGCAGGACGTTCACAGAACCTAGCTGCAACTGCTCCCCGCCTGGGACTTGCTGCCATCCACGAGCACCACGCCTTTGTCCAGGAGGGGTTTGACCTTTGCCATGAAGAGCGCCAAATCTTGTGGCGTGTCGCTCCCCGGCATCGACACCTCGATAAGCCGGCCCTGGGGAAGCTGCCACTCCTCCACCTTGAACACGCCGACGGTGACGCGCTTCATGCGATTCTTGCATCCCATCGATGTCGCACGCATGGCCTCAGGGAAATCGAGTACCTTCTTCTTCGTTTCACGCTCACAGGACACCGAATAGGCCCGGCCGGGTTGAAGCGTCTGGAGCACTGATATGTCGGTCTCCACCTTGACGTTCGTATCCTTGCCCAGCGCGCAGGCAGCCTTCGTGTCAAAGCCGCTGTCAAAGGCTTGCGGACTGCGGTATTTCAGCGTCAGTTCGACCTTGCCGTCGGACCGGGTCCGCCGCCTGCCGATCGCCGGCGGGTTTGCGGGCACCGGAGGTGCAAGCACCGTGAAGTACTCGACCTCATACTCCGTGACTTTGCGGCTGCCCTCCAGGCCCATCAGCGTCACCGCCTCATCCGCGGAAGCCGGCCCGCCGCTGCTCCAGCGCAACGCGAATTCCGCGCCGCCGGCCCAGGAGAGCACAGGCACCAGCAAGCACACCATGCAAGCGCCGCGCACAAAGGGTAAACAGGCGCCGGCAAAAGTTCGATATTTTTTCATCACTCACTCCATAGGTTGGAGACAATCCAAACACAGCGCTCGCGGCCCCTAGCCGCGCGGCTCGACACGGATTCCCGGTGCGTAGCAGACGCCCAGCACACCGGCTACCAGCTCGGACGACGCCTTCTGGAGGTGGTTGATGGCAATGTCCGCTGTGACGTACGCCTGCAAATTGCCCAGCGCTTGGCCTGCGCTTGCCCAGATCGGAGCGAAATCCTCCGTGAGCTTCTGCAGCCGGACACGCTGCTGCGCATTGCTGACCGCGGCTATCTTGAGCTCGGCGTTTCCAACTGTCAGCGCACTCGTCAATGTCCTGATGTCATTGAGGTTGCGCCCGAAATCGAAAACGGCCTCCTGGGACATTTCTGCGGCGGCAACCTTTCCGGCATTCCTGGCGAGGCTGTCGAGCAGTATTGGCAATTGCTGCGCTGCCGCGACGCGCGCAGTCGACTGGCGGCCCTTGCGTTCATTCGCCGCCACCTCCTGGGCCTGGCTGACCAGGACCAGTGACTCGCGAATCACATCGTGCAGGCCGTTCTGCACCGTCGGCAGGACATGGGGCTTCTCAAGAAGAATTTTCGCCGAATACCCCATACCGCCCACGAGAGGCGCAAGACGGTCGAGAGACGGCGGGAGATTGCCACCCATCAGTGTTCGCAGCGCGTCCATGTGCTGCTGGAGTTTCGGAAAGGCTTCAGCGTCGCCGGCCCGCGCGGATGCGAGCACCGGCCGCATTCCGCTGGCCTGGTCAAACACCTGGCAGGCAAGCTGTGCCTCAGGGCTCGTCTGCCTGATCTGGCCGTGAGCCGGTGCGGCGAGAAATGCGCATGCCGCCATCCCGGCGGCCACCCAGCGCCCTGCAATTTGTGAACGTGTCCGCATCGAGGCCTCCCCTGTTGTCCCTGTCGTATTTGTGGCCACTATAGCCGCGACCAAAACAATCCCCTGCGCTGGCGTGCTTTCCAGGGCCGGCGCGCCGGCCGGCACCCAAGCCCCGGCTTGGGGGCATTTTTCCCGGTCGCCGCTGCATTTTGTTACATACAAATCAGCTACGCTCTGGCTTCCCGAAGGAGAAGGAAACCGTGAGCCAAACAATGAAAAAAGCCGCCCTGGCACTGATCGCGGCGGTATCGCTGCATGCCCATGCCCTGCAAATCATCAGCCTTTCGCCCCAGGGCGAGATCGCGCGGGTGCGGCAGGTGGTCGCCAAGTTTGATGAGGGGGCCGTCAATTTCGGCGACCCGAAAGCGCCCGCACCGCTGTCGCTGAGTTGCAGCGACGCGCAGGCCACCAAGGGCTCGGGCCGCTGGATCAGCGAGCGCGAATGGGCCTTCGAGTTCGAGAACGACCTGCCGCCGGGCGTGAGCTGCTCGCTGAACGTGGTCGGCACCTTCAAGTCGCCCAAAAGCCAGCCCGTGGCCGGCCCGGCTTCCTACAAATTCAACACCGGCGGCCCGTTTGTGCAGAACCTGCGCCCCGGCACCTATGAGCGCATCGACGAAGAGCAGTATTTCCTGCTGCAGCTCAACGGCCCGGCCACGCTGCAAAGCATCCGCGACAACGTCTGGTGCGCGGCCGAAGGCCTGGGCGAGCGTGTGCCCGTCAAGCTGATCGACGGCAAGGAGCGCGAGGAGCTGCTCAAGTCGCAGGGCCAGGACAAGGCCGCGGCCAGGGAACCGCTGCGCTATGTCACGCTGGCCTGCAACCGCCGCCTGACGCCGGCCACCAAGGTGCAGCTGGTCTACGGCAAGGGCGTGAGCACCCCCAGCGGCGTGCCCAATTCGGTCGAAAAACGCTACAACTTCCAGGTGCGCGAGCCCTTCTCGGCTTCCTTCACCTGCGAGCGCGAGAACGCCCAGTCGGCCTGCCTGCCGATGCGGCCCATGACCTTGAACTTCAACGCCCCGGTGCCGCGCAAGCTGGCCGAAGGCATCCGCCTCAAGGGCGACAAGGACACGCTGAAGCCCTCTTTCGAGGACGGCAACAGCGACGGCGACAACGTGGTCACCAACCTGACCTTCAAGCCCATCTTTCCGGAACAGGCCCAGTTCTCGCTGGAACTGCCCAGCAACTTCAAGGACGCTTCGGGCCGCACGCTGCGCAATGCCGACAGCTTTCCGCTGAAGGTGGCCACGGGCGCGATGCCGCCGCTGGCAAAATTCGCCGCATCTCCCTTCGGCATCGTCGAACGTTTTGCCGAACCCAACACCAAGCCCGGTGACCCGGCCCTGCTGCCGGTGACGCTGCGCAATGTGGAAGCGGCCCTGCAGGTCAAGGGACTGGCGCCGGGCGCCCCGGCCGGCAAGGTCAGCGACCTGCAGCCGCGCACCGACGCCGACATCATTGCCTGGTTCCGCAAGGTGCAGCGCTACGACGAGTACGAAGTGCCGCGCAAAGCGGCCGCCGCCGACGTCAAGGGCCCGCTGCCCAAGGCGCTCGATTCGCAGGGCAAGGACTATGTGCAGTCGCGCATGCTGTCGCTGCTGGGCGGCCAGGCCGGCGTGAAGACGCTGGACCTGCCCAAGCCCGTGGGCGGCGACCCGCGCCCCTTTGAGGTCGTCGGCATCCCGCTGGCGCCCGGTTTCCACGTGGTGGAGATCGCCTCGCAGAAACTCGGCTCCTCGCTGCTGGACGAACGCCACGGCGCAAGCCGGACCATGTATGTGCGCACCTCGGCCCTGGTGACCAACCTGGGCGTGCATTTCAAGCTGGGCCGCGAGAACTCGCTGGCCTGGGTCACCACACTCGACAAGGGCATGCCGGTGGCGGGCGCCACGGTGCGCGTGTCGGGTTGCAACGGCACCGAAGTCGCCAAGGCCGTGACCAACGCGCAGGGCATCGCGAATTTCGCCGGCCTCTCGTCCGACCCGCCGCACTGCGCGGGCAGTGACTCCCGCGACGCCTACTTTGTCAGCGCCCGCAGCACGGTTGCCGGCGTCGAAGACCTGGCCTTTACCTGGAGCGACTGGCACAAGGGCATAGAGCCCTGGCGCTTCAACGTGCCCACCAGCCGCAGCGCCATGCCCGACGAGCGCGCGCACACGATATTCGACCGCACCTTGCTGCGCGCCGGCGAAACGGTGTCGATGAAGCACCTACTGCGCACCGAAACCAGCAAGGGCTTCGGCCTGCCCGAGGCCACGCCGGCCACGCTGGTCGTCACCCATGTGGGCAGCGGCCAGCAATATACCCAGCCCATCAGCTGGCGCAAGACGGCCACCGGCGGCCTGAGCGCCGAGAACACCTTCGCCATCCCGCCGGCCGCCAAGCTCGGCGTCTATGAAGTGCAGCTCAAGGCCCCGAACGACAGCGGCAACGGCCGCGGCAACCGTGCCCGCAGCTTCACCAGCGGTCAGTTCCGTGTCGAGGAATTCCGCCTGCCGGTGCTCGAAGGGCGCATCAACCCGTCCGAGAAAAAAGCCCTCATCAACGTGAAGTCCGTGCCGACCGACGTGCAGATCAACTACGTCTCGGGCGGCGGCGCCGTCAACCTGCCGGTGCGCGTGTCGGCGCTGGTGCGCGCCAAATCGCTGAGCTACAGCGATTACGAAGAATTCAACTTCATGCCGCCGCGCATCAACCGCGACCAGGCCGCCAGGTCGGACGACGAAGAAGCCACCTCCTCGCAGGACCAGCGCGTGATCGCCGACAAGCTGCCGCTGACGCTGGACCGCAACGGCGCGGGCAAGCTCACCATCAACGACATCCCCACGCACCGACAGCCGCAAGAGCTGCTGATGGAAGCCACCTACGCCGACCCCAACGGCGAGGTGCAGACGATACGCAGCGTCTCCACCGTCTGGCCGGCCGCCGTGGTAGCGGGCATCAAGACCGAAGGCTGGGTTTCCTCCAGCCAGAAGATCAAGTTCCAGGCGCTGGCGCTGGACCTGGCGGGCAAGGTCGCCCCGGACGTATCGCTTGAGGTGAGGGCCGTGGCGCGCATCACCACCACCAGCCGCAAGCGCATGGTGGGCGGCTTCTACACCTACGACAACAAGACCGAGACCAAAGACCTCGGCAGCGTCTGCAGCGGCAAGAGCGATTCGCGCGGCCTGCTGCTGTGCGAAACCAAGCTCGGCGAGCCGGGCGAGGTCGAACTGATCGTGACCGCGAAAGACAAGGACGGCAACACCATACAGGCGGCCAGCAATGTCTACGTCACGCGCCAGGGCGAGCTCTGGTTCGGCGGCGAAGACCATGACCGCATGGACGTGCTGCCCGAAAAGAAAAGCTACCAGCCCGGCGAGATGGCCAAGTTCCAGGTGCGCATGCCCTTCCGCTTCGCCACGGCGCTCGTCGCGATCGAGCGCGAAGGCGTCATCGAGACCCAGGTGGTGCAGCTCAACGGCCAGGACCCTACCGTCAACCTGCAGATCAAGGATGGCTGGGGCCCGAATGTGTACGTCAGCGTGCTGGCCCTGCGCGGCCGCCTGCGCGAAGTGCCCTGGTACAGCTTTTTCACCTGGGGCTACAAGGCGCCGCGTGAATGGTGGACCTCCTTCTGGTACGAAGGCCGCGAATACGTGGCGCCCACCGCGCTGGTGGACTTGAGCAAGCCGGCCTTCCGCCTGGGCGTGGCCGAAATCCGCGTGGGCACCAAGGCCCACCAGCTCGATGTGAGCGTGAAGGCCGACAAGGAAAGCTACGCCGTGCGCGGCCAGGCCAAGATCACCATCACGGCCAAGCTGCCCAACGGCCAACCCGCCGCCAACGCCGAAGTGGCGCTGGCCGCGGTGGACCAGGCGCTGCTGGAGCTGATGCCCAACGACAGCTGGGATCTGCTGGGCGCGATGCTGCAGCGCCGCTCCTGGGGCGTGGAGACCTCGACCGCGCAGATGGAAATCATCGGCCGCAGGCACTACGGGCGCAAAGCCGTGGCGGCCGGCGGCGGCGGCGGGCGCAGCAACACGCGCGAACTGCTCGACACCCTGCTGCTGTGGAACCCGAACGTGGTGCTGGACGCCAAGGGCCAGGCCGTGGTGACGGTGCCGCTCAATGACGCGCTGACCACCTTCAAGATCGTCGCGGTGGCCGACGCCGGCACCGGCCTGTTCGGCACCGGCCAGACCTCCATCCGCGCCACGCAAGACCTGCAGATCATCAGCGGCCTGCCGCCGCTGGTGCGCGAGGACGACCAGTTCCGCGCGCAGCTGACCCTGCGCAACACCACCAAGGCGGCGATGAAGGTCGAAGTGAGCCCGCGCGCCACCCTGCTCGACTTGAAACCGCAGACCGTGGACATTCCCGCCGGTGAAGCGCGCGAAGTGGCCTGGATGGTCACCGCGCCCGCGCAGCTGGCGTTCACGCGCGCCGAAGCCATCCTGTGGGAGATCGAGGCGAAAGACACGATCACCGGCGCGCGCGACGGCCTCAAGGCGCGCCAGCGCATCATCCCGGCCGTGCCGCTGACGGTGCAGCAGGCCACGCTGGTACAGGTCGACGGCAGCTTCACGCTGGACGTGAACCCGCCGGCCGACGCCCTGCCCGGCCGCGGCGGCCTGAAGATGTCGCTGCAGCCCAAGCTGGCCGAAGGCATGGACGGCGTGCGTGATTATTTCGCGATGTACCCCTTCATCTGCCTGGAGCAAAAGACCAGCAAGTCGGTAGGCCTGCGCGACGCCAAGCTGTGGCAGACCGTGCTGGCGCAGCTGCCCAGCTACCTCGACAGCGACGGCCTTGCCAACTACTTCCCGCCGCGCGACGGCGAAGCGAGTCGCGGCAGCGATGCGCTGACGGCCTACCTGCTGGCCGCCACGCATGAGGCCTCGGGCATCAACCCGGCCTTCGCCCTGCCCGACGACGCGCGCGCCCCCATGGAGCGCGGCCTGATCGCCTTTGTGGAAGGCCGCATCCAGCGCGAGTTCTGGAGCCCGCGCAAGGACCTGGACGTGCGCAAGCTGGCCGCGCTGGAGGCGCTGTCGCGCTACGGCAAGGCCCAGGGCCGCATGCTGGGCAGCATCACCATCGCGCCCAACCAGTGGCCCACCCACGCGGTGATCGACTGGCTCAACATCCTCAAGCGCGTGGCCGACGTGCCGCAGCGCGAGCAGCGCATCGCCGAAGCCAACCAGGTGCTGCGTTCGCGCCTGTCCTTCCAGGGCACCAAGCTGGTCTTCAGCACCGAGAAGGACGACTACTGGTGGTGGCTGATGACCAACGGCGACGTCAACACCGCGCGCCTGATGCTGGCCGTGATGGACGACCCGGCCTGGAAGGACGACATGGGCCGACTGGCCAACGGCTTTATCGCGCGCCAACAAAAAGGCGCCTGGCACACCACCACGGCCAACCTCTGGGGCGGCCTGGCACTCGACAAGTTCTCGGCCAGGTTTGAAGCCACGCCGGTAGCCGGCGTGACCAAGGCGACGCTGGCAGCCGCCGCGGCCAGCGTGGACTGGGCCAAGGTCGACCGCGTCAAGCCCACCCACGCGGCCGGCGCGCCCAACCAGACCACCTTCTTCGGTGCACCCGCCTCGCCAGGCAACCTGCGCAACAACAGCATGTTCCTGCCCTGGGGCACGGCGCCCAAGGACACGCTGACGGTGACGCACCAGGGGCCAGGCAAGCCCTGGCTCACGCTGCAGTCGATCGCGGCCGTGCAGCTGAAGGCGCCTTTCAACGCCGGCTACCAGATCAAGAAGACCATCACGCCCGTGGAGCAGGCCGTCAAAGGCATCTACACGCGCGGCGACGTGATCCGCATCTCGCTGGAAGTCAACGCCAGCGCCGACATGACCTGGGTGGTGATCAGTGACCCGGTGCCCGGCGGCGCGACCATCCTGGGCGGTGGCCTGGGCCGCGATTCCGAAATCGCGACCGGTGGCGAGAAGAAGACCGGCGCGGGCTGGCCTGCGTTTGAAGAGCGCAGCTTCGAAGCCTTCCGCAGCTACTACGAATACCTGCCCAAGGGCGTGGTAAAGATGGAATACACGGTGCGCCTGAACAATGTCGGCGACTTCGCCTTGCCGCCGAGCCGCGTGGAAGCCATGTATGCGCCCGAGATGTTTGGCGAGGCGCCGAATGCGCGGGTGAAGGTGGAGGCGGCGAAGTGAAGCTTGCCTTCTATGCGGTTCACGCCTTCATGCTGCTGGGCGCCAACCTGGCTTTGGCGCAGTTCAGCACGCCCGCCGAGGGTGAATATGTGATCAGCGACGGGGCGTGGGGAACGCTGCAGGTTCAGCCCCGCGGGAAGTTCAGGATAGAAACCATAGGCGCCAACGGCCACATCTGTGAACTGGATGGCGTGATCACCAACGGCAAATCAAAGCTGGAAAAATCCGCGTGCCAGGTCAGTTTCAAAGCCGACGGCCAGAACGTCAACGTCGCGACCAATGAGTCCGACGCATGCAGGGATTTTTGCGGCATGCGGGCCTGGTTTGAAGGGCTTTACCGCAAGCCTCCGCCGCTTTGCGTGAGCAAGAGCATCCGGGCTTCCCGGAAAAAATTCAAGGAAGAATACGTCGCCAAGAACTACAGTGCCGCCCTGGCCACGATCGAACCGGTTGCCACGCAGTGCAAACAGTTCCTCTTCTGGACCGAATCGGGATGGATATTGAACGACCTCGCCCTGACGCAGTTCAAACTGGGTGACCGCGCCGGCTGCATCCGGACCTTGCAGGGTCTGGCCCCGGATGCCGCGCTGTCCGATGAGGAAATCAAAGGAAACTACCCGCCGACCGATGCCGACATGTACCTGCCGGTGGTGCGGGCCACCCGGACCAACCTGAAACTTTGCACCAAGCGATGAATCGCAAGCCGACGCGTGTCTTCGCCAGCCTGGCACTGATCTTGTTTCTAACAGGTGGCGTGAGTTCGGCCGCCCATGCCGTCGCCACCTTTGACGAAGTCAAGCGCGACTTTAAGCCCTCCGACACCGTCGTGCTGGACCGCAACGGCGAAGTCCTCCAGCGCCTGCGCACCGACAGCGCCGTGCGGCGCGGCCAGTGGGTGGCGCTGCCCGATGTGTCGCCGGCCCTGCGCACGGCGCTGGTGCTCAGCGAGGACAAGCGTTTTTACGAGCACAGCGGTGTCGACTGGCGCGCGGTCTCCAGCGCGGCCTGGGGCAATTTGTGGAACACCAAGACGCGCGGCGCCTCCACCATCAGCATGCAGCTGGCCGGGCTGATGGACGAAGACTGGCGTGCCGGCGCGGGCGGGCGCAGCCTCACACAGAAAGTCGGGCAGACGGTGTCGGCCCGGATCCTGGAGGCGCGCTGGCGCAAGGACCAGATCCTGGAGGCCTACCTGAACCTCGTGCCTTTTCGCGGCGAGATGGTGGGCATAGACGCGCTGAGCCGCACGCTGTTCGGCAAAGCCGCGCACGGGCTGGATGAGCGTGAGGCGGCGATCGCGGCCGCGTTGGTGCGCGCGCCCAATGCCAAGGCCGTGCAGGTCTCGCAGCGGGCTTGCGGCGTCTTGAAGATCATGCAGGCGCCGGCGAAAGTGGATTGCGAGGGGCTGGATCTGTTTGCCGCGGCCGCGTTGCAGCGAAAAGCCTTTGATGCGAGTGAAGGGGTGGCGCCGCACCTGGCGCGCAGGCTGCTGGCGCTTCGCGCGGCCTCAGCCCAAACCGCTCCCAAAGGGACGGGAGGCAACAGCCTTGAACGCGGCGAATCCGCCTTGCTCCCACTCCCCCCGGCAGAGGGCGGGGTTGAGGGCGCCCCGAATTCCAGGAGCCAGACTGTCCGCTCCACCCTGCGCGCCCCGCTGCAACGCTTTGCCGTGCAAACCCTGACCCAGCAGCTGCGCGAACTGCGCGGCCGCCACGTCGAGGACGGTGCCATCGTGGTGCTGGACAACGCCACCGGCGAGGTGCTGGCCTGGGTCGGTTCCTCAGGTGAACTGAGCGACGCGGCCGAGGTCGACGGCGTGACGGCCTTGCGCCAGCCGGGCTCCACGCTCAAGCCATTTTTGTACGCGCAGGCGATGGCCGAGCGGCGCATCACCGCGGCCTCGCTGCTGGAGGACTCGTCCTCGCAGATCCAGACGGCCGGCGGCCTCTACATCCCGCAGAACTACGACCGGCAGTTCAAGGGCCTGGTGTCGGCGCGCACCGCGCTGGGCGCCTCGCTCAACGTGCCGGCCGTGCGCACCCTGGTCATGGTCTCGCCAGACGCCTTCCAGAAGCAGCTCAAGGCCGTAGGCCTGCCGCTCAAGGAATCGGGCGACTACTACGGCTACAGCCTGGCGCTGGGCAGCAGCGAGGTCTCGCTGCTGGCATTGACCAACGCCTACCGCACGCTGGCCAACGGCGGGCGCTACAGCGCGCCCTCGCTCGCGAAGAACCCCAAGCCGGTGTTCAGGCCGGCACTGGACCCACGCGCCGCCTTTATCGCGACCGACATCATCGCCGACCCGCTGGCGCGCGCGCGCACCTTCGGCACCGACAGCATCCTGGCCACGCGCTTCTGGACGGCCGTCAAAACCGGCACCAGCAAGGACATGCGTGACAACTGGGCCATGGGTTTCTCGCAGCGCTACACCGTGGGCGTGTGGGTGGGCAACGCCAGCGGCGCGCCCATGTGGGACGTGAGCGGCACCAGCGGCGCGGCGCCCATCTGGGCGGCGCTCATGAATTACCTGCATAAAACCGAGCGCAGCCGCGCGCCGGCACCGCCCGCCGGCCTGGTGCAAAGCCGCACGCAGTTCAGCCCCCAGGGCGGCACGCCGCTGGAGGCGGCGCGCAGCGAGTGGTTTATCCAGGGCACCGAGCAAGCGGTGTTCGCCTCGAATTCGGCGGCCGGCGATGCCCGCCCCAGCAAAGCCTCAAGGTCCGCCAAAAAAGCCGCGACCGAGCCCGACGCCCCGCCGCGCATCACCGCGCCGGCCTCGGGCACCATCATCGCGCTGGACCCGGACATCCCGCCCAAACACCAGCGCATCAGCTTCAGCGCCGAAGGCCGCGGCACACGCTGGCTGATGGACGGCAAGGAGTTCGCGCGCGGGCCGCAGGCCCAGTGGCTGCCCTGGCCGGGCCGGCATGTGGTGCAACTGGTCGATGCCGGCGGCAAGGTCGCCGACGAGATCAAGTTCGAAGTGCGCGGCGCTGGTGTGCGCGAAGCCAGCGCGCGCGGCGGCACAGCTGCGGCACGCTGACCTTCACCCCCTATCCGGCACCATCGACATCATCGAGACCACCGCGCCCGCCATGCCTGATCCCCAACCCGCCCTGCCGTTCCCTTCTTCACCCGGCACACGGCGCCTCTCCCGGGCCCTGGCTGTGCTGTGGGTGGCGCTGTGTGTGCTGGCGGCCGGTCCTGCCCTGGCGGCGCCGGCCCGTGCCGCGCAGATCGCCGCACCGGTCGATGCCGCACAGGCCGATGCTGCGCAGGTAGCCGCACCCGCCGACGCCGCGCAGGTGCACGTGCAGGTGCCGCCTTACAGCGCGCGCGTGCTCGACACCACCGGCACGCTGAACACCGCACAGATCGCGGCCTTGAACGAACAGATCCTGGCGATCGAAGCAGACACACGGGCCGCAGTGGTCGTGTTTATGCTGCCGACCACGGGTGAAGACTCCATTGAGGAATACGCCACGCGCGTGTTCGAGAAATGGAAACTCGGCGACACCCAGCGCGATGACGGCATCCTGATTCTGGTGGCGCTGGAGGACAGGCGCATGCGCATCGAAGTGGGCCAAGGCCTCGAGGGCACCGTGCCAGACGTGCTGGCGGGCCGCATCATCGACCAGGACATGAAGCCGCGCTTTAAGCGCAACGACTACGGCGGCGGACTGGAAGCGGCCATCAGCCACATCGGGGCGCTGCTGCGAGGCGACATTGAGCCCCCAGACGCGAGTCCCGGTGGCGTCACGCATTTTGGCTGGGCGTTTTTTGCGTCACTGCTGTGGGGTTTCGCCGTGGGTGTGGCCCGCGCGCTCTACCGCTGGAAGTGGCAGCTGACGGTCGGCGTGCTCGCCGCGATGCCCCTGGTGGCGGCGCTTGCCCTGAAGAGTCCCGGCATCGCGGCCATCCTGCTCACTTTCCCGGTGCCGCTGGCGTTCGCGCTGGGTTTCGGCTGCGGCCGCTCCCGCACGGTGCGCAGGATTACCGGTGGTTTTGCGCTGGTGGTGTGCCTGATGGTCGGCACTGCCTTTGTGGTGGGCGCCAAGACCTTCGGGCTGGGCCTGCTCTATGCCGCGGGGGGCGCCATCGGCTGCCTGCTGCTGGGCCTGGTCGGCGCGGGTGCTTACATGGCCTGGAAGCGCAGCTTGCTGGAGTTTGGCGTGCGCTGCGCCGTGGTGGCCGGCATTGTGGGCTATGTGGCCTTCCAGAATCAGCCGGACTTGCTCTTTCTTGACTGGGAATCCTGGCTGCCCACCGGGGTTGCGGCCGGGCTGGCCCTGCTGTTTGGTTTCTTCCCTGGCAGCGTCAGCACCAGCAGCGGGGGCGGCAGCTCATCGAGCAGCAGTTCCAGCTCCAGCTCGAGTTCCAGCAGCCGCAGTTCGTCGGGCGGCTCCAGCAGCGGCGGCGGCGCCTCCGGCAGCTGGTAAAACTGGTGAGCTGGTAAGAGAACGGCCCTGGCCGGGGCCGGCGCCCCGTATTGAAATAATTTGAGGCCCGCCAAAATTTATTCAATCGGCTGGCGGCCCAAACCCTTAGCATTGGGCAACTGAGGAGACTATCGCCGTGCCCGTGATCACCAATATTGAGGACCTGCGCGTCCTGGCCAAAAAGCGGGTGCCCCGCATGTTTTACGACTACGCCGATTCCGGCTCGTGGACCGAAAGCACCTACCGCGCCAACGAAAGCGACTTCCAGAAGATCAAGCTGCGCCAGCGCGTCGCCGTCAACATGGAAAACCGCAGCACGGCGACCACCATGATCGGCCAGCCGGTTGCCATGCCGGTCGCCATCGCGCCCACGGGCCTGACGGGCATGCAGCACGCCGACGGCGAAATCCTGGGCGCCCGCGCCGCCAAAAAATTCGGCATCCCCTTCACGCTGTCGACCATGAGCATCTGCTCCATCGAAGACGTCGCGGCAGGCACGGACCGCCATCCCTTCTGGTTCCAGCTTTACGTGATGAAGGACCGCGCCTTTATCGAAAGCCTGATAGACCGCGCCAAGGCGGCCAACTGCTCGGCGCTGGTGCTCACGCTGGATTTGCAGATCCTCGGCCAGCGCCACAAGGATTTGAAGAACGGCCTGAGCGCCCCACCCAAGCCCACGCTCTCCACCATCCTCAACCTCATGACCAAACCTCGCTGGGGCCTGGGCATGCTGGGCACGAAACGCCACGGCTTCGGCAACATCGTGGGCCACGTCAAGGGCGTGGAAAACATGGGTTCGCTTTCGGAGTGGACGGCCAAGCAGTTCGACCCCGCGCTCAACTGGGGCGACGTGGAATGGATCAAGAAACGCTGGGGCGGCAAGCTGATCCTCAAGGGCATCCAGGACGTCGAGGACGCGAAGCTCGCCGTCAATTCAGGCGCCGACGCGCTGATCGTCTCCAACCACGGCGGCCGCCAGCTCGACGGCGCCATGTCCTCCATCTCCTGCCTGCCCGAGATCGTCGCCGCCGTCGGCAACCAGATCGAGGTGCACATGGATGGCGGCATACGCTCCGGCCAGGACGCGCTCAAGGCCGTCGCCCTGGGCGCCAAGGGCACCTACATAGGCCGCGCCTTCCTCTACGGCCTGGGCGCCATGGGTGAAGAAGGCGTGACCAAGGCGCTGCAGATCATCCACAAAGAGCTGGACCTGACCATGGCTTTTTGCGGGCGCACGGACATCAAGGCGGTAGACACCAGCATCTTTGTGCCGGGTACTTACTGAGGCGTGGCTGGCCTCGGCGGACTGCCGCTTCACCCCGGCTGCAACTGCCCCCGCCGCCAGGCCCCCGGCGGCTGCCCCGTCGCGCGTTTGAAGGCGCGTGAAAACGCCGCCTCCGAGTCATAGCCGACTTCCAGCGCGATCGCCGCCGCGCTCAGGCGGCCTTCGCGCAGCAGGCGGGCGCCGCACTGCATGCGCCAGCTGGTCAGGTACTGCATGGGTGCCATGCCCGTCAGCGTGACGAAGCGTTCGTGCAGGGCCGAGCGGGACAGCCCCACACGGCTGCCCAGTTCCTCCAGCGTCCAGGGCTGGGCCGGGTCGCCGTGCATCAGCGTGATGGCGCGGCCGACCTGGCGGTCGCGCAGCGCGCCCAGCCAGCCCCGGGCTTGCTCCGGCAGCGAATCCAGGTAGCGCCGCGCGCCGTCGACAAACACCATCTCGCTGACCCGCTGCAGCAGCGCCGCGCCGCCCGGGCGTCGGTTGACGGATTCGGATACCGCCTGTTCCAGCATGGGCGCCACCCAGGCGCCTACGCCCTCGGCGGGCAGGTGAAGCAGCCTTGGCAAGGCGTTGATGAGCGGGTTGAAAGGCTTGAGGTCGCAGGCGATGAAACCGCACAGGATGACGGTGCTGGCGTCCTCCAGCGGCAGGCCCAGGCCGGCCTCGAACATGCCGCCGCGGTAGGTGATGGGGATGGGCTTGGGGTCGTCGCGCATCCTGAACAGCCAGTCGTCCTGCTCGGCCGGCGCCAGGCCGGGCGCGCTGGACACCACATGCGCGTCGCCATGCGGCAGCATCACGATGTCGCCCTCGCGCATGCGCAGCGGCGGCTCGCCGTCGACCGCCACCCAGCCCTCGCCCTTGAGGAACAGGTGGTACTCGATGACATGCTCGGCGCCCGGCATCAGCACCGGCGCCATTTCACTCGAATGCGGCGCCTGCGCCGACCACTGGTCGCGGCAGCTGACGTGAAAGAAGACGGAGCCGCGTAGCCGCACGCTGCGCAGCACGTCGGAGAGGGGGTCGAGCGCGCTCATGGCGCTGGTATCGCCGCAATGGCGGATTCAATGGCGGACTTTCGGTCAAGCCGTGGCGACGTCGGGTCAAGCGCCAAACGGGGCCGGCCTCGACCATGGACACACCGGCAAGCCCTATGCCGGCATCCATCCCCTCCAAAGGTATCCAACATGACATCCATCACCGCCACCCCCGAAAAACCGGCCGCCGCACCGGACTATGCCGCGATCAAGCAGCGCCAGCAAGCCACCTGGGCCAGCGGCGACTACACCATCGTAGGCACCACGCTGCAAATCGTGGGAGAGACGCTCGCCGAAGCGGTCGACGTGCGCGCCGGCGAACGAGTGCTGGACGTCGCGGCAGGCAATGGTAACGCCACGCTGGCCGCGGCGCGGCGTTTTGCCGAGGTGACCTCGACCGACTATGTCCAGGCCCTGCTGGACAAGGGCCGAGCCCGCGCCGCCGCCGAAGGCCTGGCCGTGCGCTTCGAGGTCGCCGACGCGGAAGCCCTGCCCTACGAGGCCGGCAGCTTCGACGTCGCGCTGTCGACCTTCGGCGTGATGTTCGCGCCCGACCATGCCAGCGCCGCGCGCGAGATGCTGCGCGTGGTGCGCCCGGGCGGCCGCATCGGCATGGCCAACTGGACGCCCGACGGCTTCATCGGCCGACTGTTCAAGATCATCGGCACCCATGTGGCACCGCCCGCGGGTGTTCGCTCGCCGGCGCTCTGGGGCACCGAGGCGCACCTGGTCTCGCTGTTCGGCCCGCGTGCCAGCAACATCCAGGTCGAGCGCAAGATGTTCTCGTTCCGCTACCGCTCGGCCGCGCATTTTGTGCAGGTGTTCCGCGACTTCTACGGCCCAACCCACAAGGCCTTCGGCGCACTGGATGCGGGCAAACAGGCGGCGCTGGAGCGCGACATCCTGGCATTGCTCAATGAACTCGACGTCGGCAAGGGCCGTGGCCTGGTTGTGCCCAGCGAGTACGCCGAAACCGTGATCACCGTGGCCTGATGAGCCTAGAGGAAACAACATCTCGGCCGAGGCCAACAAGCAATTGGTGCAAGCGATCTTTGCCGAGCTCGAAACCGGCAAGGGTGCGCTCTTCGCAGCCACCCTTGCCGACGACGTCGTCATGCGCGTCACGGGACAGTACAGTTGGTCCCGCAGCTTCACGGGCAAGGAGGCCGTGATGCGCGACCTATGGCTATGTCCGCAGCTTGGTCAAACAAGGCTCGCGGACCATTCCGCTGCACATCTTCGCGGACGGAGACCATGTCATCGTGGAGGCGCGCGGCGCCATGACGACCATGGCGGGGGAAACCTGCGACAACGAGTACTGCCTCATCTACCGGTTTTCAGGCGGCAGGATTGTCGAGATGCGGGAGTATTGCGATTCGGTGCTTTGCGAGGCGCGGCTTGGGCTGTATCAGGCGGGTAAGGGGGCAATCTCATACTCCATCGCATACGAATGCTTTCCGTCGGCAATCTGGATGCTCAGCGTGCCGCTCAGGCCTGTGAGTTCATCGGTCCCTGAATCGGGCACCACGCTGACGCTTAAATGCGGCGCGCCGCGGTTCATGGTGCCGCTGTGCTGAAGCACAAAGCTGCCGCTTTTGCCGTGCAGCGTGCCGGTCACGCGCTCCATCGCGACATAACCGGCCGAGCCTTTGACGGCGGTGCCGGCGCTCAGCATCTCGCCTTTGCTGGTGGCCTGCAGGTCGCCGCTGAAAGTCTTGTTGATGGACAGCCGCCCCATCAGCGGGCCGGCATCGGCATTCGCCAGCGATTGCGGCACAAGATTGACTTCAAAACTTCCGGTGGCATGGGAGGGCATGGCGTTGACTTTCGATAAGAGGGATTGGCAAGCCGGCCATGATGCCAGAGCGCGACGGCCTCCGGCGGCCGTTTACGCGTGCTTACCGCTGCCCGAACGGCCTGGCCGGCACCGTCTGCAGATACGCATACAGCGCCTGCGCGTCGACGTCGTTGAGCGCGCGCAGCGATTCAAAAGGCATCACGGTGATGGGCGTGCCGTCGGGGCGCTTGCCACTGCGCAGCATGGCGACAAAGACGCCCGCGTCCTTGTAGCGCGGCATGGCGCTGCCGTCGCCGGGTGTCAGGTTGGCGGCGGGCGCCCAGTCGGGCGGACCACCGGGAATCTTGCCGCCGGCCAAGGTCGCGCCGTGGCAGCCTATGCACATATTGGCAACATAGGCACCATGCGCGGCGGTCACGCCTTCGGCAATCGGTTTGGCGGGTGGCAGGGTGTGGTCGATTTTTTGCGCGGCGTCCTTGATGGCATCAAAGGCGTAAAGCACCCTGACCGGCAGGGGCAGGTCCAGCACGGCGGCGGCGCCGAGTTTCGGAGGCAGAGCCTTGACGTAGGCGACCAGCGCGCCCAGGTCCTCGTCGGTCAGGCGGTTGTAGTCTTCGCTGGGCATCACGAAAACCGGGCGGGCGTCGGGCTTGACGCCGTGGCGCAGGGTGCGCACCCAGTCCTCGGGCGTGTAGCGCGCCACCACATTGCCCTCGCCGGGCGTGATGTTGGGGCCGGCCAGGCGCATGCCCTTGCCGTCGTTCATGAATTCCCGGCCCGCGCCGCCGGCGCCGTGGCAGTCGGCGCAGCCGCGCGAGTTGTACAGGTAGGCGCCGCGCTCCAACGCCTGGGCGGTGGCGGGGATGGCCACCGGCTGCACGCTGACCTTGACCTGCCGCTGGCTTTTGCTTTCGGCCATCTGGCTTCCGACCACGGCCGTGCCGCCAAGCAGCAGCACGATGACACCCACCACACCGGCGGTCCATTTGATCCATCGCTTCATCGCGTCTTTTCCTCGTCTTGTGGTGGGGTGCAGGCTGGGTCGCTTCACGGGCAGGCTTGCGCTATTTTTGGGCAAAGGCGGGATTCTAGAAGTCCTCTAAGTAATTAGCAGGGGAAATATTTGCCTGGGAGCGCGCCGAAAGCCCCATGGGCATAATGGAAAACCCTTACCCAACTAAGCATTCCAGTGCACGGATCGTTCGCCCAGGCCGGTGTTTTCAGCGCGAGGCGGAGCCTTCAAGGCCGGAGGCCTGAACAGCCGGGGGCCTGAAAACCCCAGAGCCCACATCGGCACGGCTGCGCGCCCGCAGCCTCACAAGCCGACCGGCGTTGCCGGTGCACCTTTGCAAAACACAAGGCAGACTTCATGACCACTCCCCATCCCTACAGCGCTGAAGAGCGCCGCAAGCGCATCTTTGCCATCGTCGGCGCCTCGTCCGGCAACCTGGTCGAATGGTTCGACTTTTATGTCTACGCGTTTTGCGCGATTTATTTCGCACCGGCTTTCTTCCCCTCGAGCGACCCGACCACGCAGCTGCTGAACACGGCCGGCGTGTTCGCCGCGGGCTTTTTGATGCGGCCGATCGGCGGCTGGCTGTTCGGCCGTATCGCCGACAAACGCGGGCGAAAGACCTCGATGGTGATCTCGGTGACCATGATGTGCGCCGGCTCGCTGGCCATCGCCTGCATGCCGACCTATGCCAGCATAGGCGCGCTGGCGCCGGCGCTGCTGCTGCTGGCGCGGCTGTTCCAGGGCCTGTCGGTGGGCGGTGAATACGGCACCACGGCCACCTATATGAGCGAGGTTGCGCTCAAAGGCCAGCGCGGTTTTTTCTCGTCCTTCCAGTACGTGACGCTGATCGGCGGCCAGCTGCTGGCCGTGCTGGTGGTGGTGGTTTTGCAGTTCCTGCTGAGCGAGGACGAGCTGCGCGCCTGGGGCTGGCGCATTCCCTTCGTGATAGGCGCCATGGCCGCGGTGATCGCGCTCTACCTGCGCCGCTCGCTGGAGGAAACCTCCAGCGCCCAGTCCCGCGCCAGCAAGGAGGCCGGCAGCCTGGCGGGCCTGTTCAAAAATCACAAGGCGGCCTTCTTCACGGTGCTGGGCTACACGGCCGGCGGCTCGCTGATTTTCTACACCTTCACCACCTATATGCAGAAGTACCTGGTCAACTCGGCCGACATGTCGGTGAAAACCGCCAGCGCGGTGATGACGGGCGCGCTGTTTGTCTACATGCTGATGCAGCCGCTGTTCGGCATGCTGTCGGACCGCATTGGCCGGCGCGCCTCCATGTTGTGGTTCGGCGCGCTGGGTGCGCTGTGCACCGTTCCCATCCTGACGGCGCTGCAGAGCGTGAACAGTCCCTTCATCGCCTTTTTGCTGATCATCCTGGCGCTGGCCATCGTGAGTTTTTACACCTCCATCAGCGGCCTGGTCAAGGCCGAGATGTTTCCCCCCGAGGTGCGCGCGCTGGGCGTGGGCCTGGCCTACGCGGTGGCCAACGCCCTCTTCGGCGGCTCGGCCGAGTATGTGGCGCTGGGCCTCAAATCGCTGGGCCATGAAACGGTGTTTTACTGGTACGTGACCGGCATGATGGTGCTGGCCTTCCTTGTGGCCTTCCGCCTGCCGCGCGAGGCGCGCTACCTGCACCACGACCACTGAGCGACTTGTCACCCTGCGCGGTGAAGCTCTTTTGGCCGATCCCGGAGCCTGGGATCAATGTGGGCCAAATAGGGCCAAATCGTGTCGGAACGGCCGCGCCCAGGTTGTTGCGAATTGCTATGCTTGCCGGGTGAGCGCCCCGTCCCCTTCCCCCGCATCCAAGATCCGCCGCATTGCCCACCTCGACATGGACGCGTTTTTCGCGTCCGTCGAGTTGTTGCGCTACCCGCAGCTCAAGGGCCTGCCGGTGGTCATAGGCGGCGGCTGGCGCAAGGTCGACGAGGAATTGCGGGCCGCGCAGGGCGAGCGCGCGCTGCGCTTCATCCCGGTCGAAAGTTTCCCACTGCTCAAAGACTATGTCGGCCGCGGCGTGATCACCACGGCCACCTATGCGGCGCGGCAGTTCGGCGTGGGCTCGGCCATGGGCATGATGAAGGCGGCCAAGCTGTGCCCGCAGGCCATCGTGCTGCCGGTGGATTTCTCGGAAATCCGCAAGTACTCGCAGCTCTTCAAGAGCACCATCACCGACATCGCGCCACTGATGCAGGACCGCGGCGTGGACGAGGTCTACATCGACTTCACCGACGTGCCGGGCGGCCAGCGCGAGGGCGGGCGCGTGCTGGCGCGACTGATCCAGAAAGCGATCTTTGAAAAGACCGGCCTGACCTGCTCGGTCGGCGTGGCGCCCAACAAGCTGCTGGCCAAGATGGCCAGCGAGTTCAACAAGCCCAACGGGATTTCCATCGTTTACGAATCCGACCTGCAGGAAAAGATCTGGCCGCTGCATGTACGCAAGATCAACGGCATAGGCCCCAAGGCCGGTGAAAAACTCGCAAAGCTGCATGTGCACACGATCGGCGAACTGGCCGCGCAGGATCCGGGCTGGCTGGTGGACAACTTCGGCAAGGCCACCGGCGCCTGGATGCACGAGGCCGCCTGGGGCCGCGACGACAGGCCGGTGGTGACCGAGAGCGAACCGGTCAGCATGAGCCGCGAAACCACCTTCGACCGCGACCTGCACGCGGTGCGCAACAAGGCCGAACTGGGCGCCATCTTCACCGACCTGTGCGTGCGGCTGGGCGAAGACCTGCGGCGCAAAGGCTATGTGGCCAAGACCATAGGCATCAAGCTGCGCTACGACGACTTCAAGATCGCCACGCGCGACCAGACCGCTGACAGCTACACCGACGACGGCGCCACCATTCGCCGCCTGGCGGGCCAGTGCCTCAAGCGCGTCCCGCTCGAGAAAAAGCTGCGCCTGCTGGGCGTGCGCGCGGCCMCCCTGGCGCGCGCCGACGAGGTGCCGCTGCCCGACGAGAAAAAGCCTGCGAACGCCTCTGAAGGTGCCGAAGCGAACACCACCGACCAGCTGTTCTAAGCCGCTTCCGGCCCGCCGCGCAAAGCGGCTGGGTCCTACAGCCCGGGCCTCGCGGCGCTTCGCACAATGCAGGCCTATGCCCCGCGGCCCAACACCCTCTCCTTCCGCCAGCCCACCCGCTGCGAAAGCCGCTGCGGCGCCCGAACTCAAAGGCTCGGGCCTGGTGTATGTCAGCGATGACATGCCCGGCCTCACCCGCGTCAAACGCGGCAGCGGTTTCCGCTACCGCGACGCCGCCGGCCGATGGATCCAGGACCCGGAAGAAATCCGCCGCATCCACAAGCTGGCGATCCCACCGGCCTACACGCGGGTCTGGATCTGCCCCCGGCCCAACGGCCACCTGCAGGCCACCGGCTATGACGCGCGCGGCCGCAAGCAGTACCGCTACCACGCCGACTGGCAGGCCTTGCGCGGCGACAGCAAGTTCGAAAGGCTGCTGGCCTTCGGCAAGGCCTTGCCGCGCATACGCGCCCGGGTGGCGCGCGACCTGGCGCCGCGCCGCAATGCGCCCGTGAGCCGAAGCCTGGTGCTGGCGACGCTGGTGCGCCTGCTGGACACCACCTTTGTGCGCGTGGGCAACGACGAGTACGCGCGCGACAACGGCTCCTACGGCCTGACCACGCTGCGCAACCCGCATGCCGGCGTGCGCGGCAAGACCCTGCTGCTGCGCTTTCGCGGAAAAAGCGGCGTGATGCAGGACCTCAAGGTGGACGACCCCAAGGTGGCGGCCGTGGTGCGGCGTTGCCAGCAACTGCCGGGGCAGCTGCTGTTCCAGTATGAAGATGAGGACGGCAAGCTTCGCGCGGTGGGCTCAGGCGATGTCAACGACTACCTGGCCGAGATCGCGCAAGGCCGCGGGAAAACGGACGGCGAGCGTTTCACCGCGAAGGACTTCCGCACCTGGCATGGCACGGTGCAGGCGCTGGAACTTACGCGCCTGGCCTGCGGCGCAAACGGCACGAATAGTGATGCGGCGGCCAAAGGCGGTTTCAACGCAAAAGTGGTTCTGCAGGAAGTGGCGCGGCTTCTGGGTAACACGCCGGCGGTCTGCAAAAAATCGTATATCCACCCGGCCGTGCTGGAGCTGGGCGGCCAACTGGCGCAAGACGCACAGGCCATGGCGGAACTGTGGCCCAAGCTTGAATCCGGTAAAAAAATTCGCCGCCTCTACGCCGCCGAGCACCGGCTGCTGGCTTTGCTCGAGAGCCGGCAGAAAAACCAGGCAAAGAAGAAACGCGGCGCGCGAAACGGCAGTCCCGCCCCTTGAAGAAGACGCGGCTATTAAGCTAGCGCGCCACTACAACGATCTCATCCTGGTGGTTGGCGATGTGGAAGGCATGGGCCCGCGAAAAATCAGCCTTGTCGAGCGCGCCGTAGGCAAAGTGCGGCTTGAGCGGTCCCTGGTGGCGTGTGAAACGTTCGATGGCGGCGCGCAGCCGCGTGGAGGCGGGCCTCCAGTCGCCTTCGCGATGCAGGGCCGCCGCGCCGGGAATCGGCTCGCTGAGGCTGTGGCTCATCTGCCCGCGCCACTTGAAAAAAGCAAAGGCCGCCGCGCCGGCCGTGTTCTGGAAGAAAGCGCTTTTGGGCTGCGGGAAACCGTCCAGGCTCATCTCCACGCTTTGCGCCATGTGCTCCAGCACCGAAACCATGGGCCACTGACCCGTGGTTTTGACGCTGGCTGCTTTGTCCAGCGTGTCCAGCCAGCGCAGGGCGTCGTCCAGCGAAGCTACTTTGGGGAGGTCGGCCATTGCGAAGTCTCCGGTCAAGGTCATCGTGGTGGCGGCTAGGAAGTGGCGGCGGTTCATTACCGGAATCCTAGCAGTCGACGGGGCGACTGCTTGTTCCCCAGGCGACAAACCTTTTTTGAGTCCTGCCGGAGCTCCGGTGGCGTGCCCTTTGCTGAGGGTTGCTGGCCGGGGTCGCCCGGCGGCGAGGCACTTTTCTTTGCTTCGCCAAAGAAGAGTACCCAAAAGAAAGGCGACCCGCAGTCTGGGTCCCTACGCTTCGCTACGGGCAACCTGCGGTGCTCGACTACGGCGGGGTCTCGCGCAAACTCGCTTCGCTCAGACAAGCGCGATCCCTGATCCGCCTACGTCTGCGCTCCTCGGCCCAGCCAGGACGG